>JAJKIV010000408.1 GCA_021154285.1 Gemmatimonas sp.
GGGTTGAGGTTCGCCGTCGCCGCCTGGAAGAGCGGTGCGCCCGGCGCCGGGACCGCGTACGTCTCGTAGAGCTCCTTCGCCTCCTCCTCGCTCACCGCGTTGGCAAAGGCATAACGAAACTGCTCGTAGGTGAGCGGCACGGCGCGATGGCGGTTGGCTGGGTTGCCCAGAACCGGGAACGCCGATCGGAGCGCGGAGATCGGGAGCGGGAGCACGCCACGGAACGGAGCGGGATCGACGGCGACGGTCGCTGCCGAGCAGCCACGCCCCGCGAGAATCTGGGCGAGTAGGCCGCCGAAGGAGTGCCCGATGATGGCGGGCTTCTTCTTCAGCGCGCGGATGACCTGTTCGATGTGATCGGCGACTTGCCCGACCGTCTTTCCCGCGAGCACCTCGGGATGCGCGTTCGCCTCGGCCACGGTGGCGGGATCATCCGGCCAGCCCGGTGTGAGCGCCGTGAAGCCGGCTTCCTCGAACAACGCCGCCCATCGGTCCCAGCTGCTCGGCAACAGCCACAGCCCGTGCACGAATACGATGGGCTGGAGTCCGGTGCCATTTGCGCGGTCGACCTGTTGTGCTTCGTGATCCGTGACGGAGATGGGAGCCGAGGATGCGGGTGTGGCCGAGGCGTGGGTCATTGATCGTCTCTGCGGCGGGTGGGACTGAGCGTTCATCGAGTAGCGTGCTACGACTGAGATGAATCGGCTCGGTGAGTGCCCACAAGTGCCTTTCGTCGCATTGGCTGTCACGATTTCGATCCGACCTCGACCACCGCGCAGATACTCTGCTGCGTATTCGGTGTCCTGTTCCAACGCCGTTTGCCGACCGGTCGCGATGCCTGCCGAGCGTTAGGCGGCCACGCTCGGACGTGAATCGTATGACAGGTCTCTCGGGCCTACGTACGCCGACTGCGGGCGAATCAGGCGGCCATCGCGAAGCTGCTCGAGGCAGTGCGCCGACCAGCCGAGTACTCGGCCCACGGCGAACGTCGGCGTGAACAGCTCCGTCGGCAGCCCGATGCCGTGCAGCAGGAGCGCCGTGTAGAACTCGACGTTCGTGTCGAGCCGCCGATCGGGCTTTCGTTCACGCAGGAGCCGAAGCGCCGTCGCCTCGACGTGACGCGCGAGCTCGTACACCGATCGATCCGCGTCGCCTCCGTGCAGTCGCTCGGACGCAGCAGCCAGGACGTCGGCGCGCGGGTCGCGAACGCGATACACGCGATGGCCGAAGCCCATGAGCCGCTCGCCCCGGTCGAGCAGCGCGCGAATGTAAGGCTCCGCGCTCTCCGGCGTCCCGATCTCGAATACCATGTCGAGCGCGGGACCTGGCGCGCCCCCGTGCAGCGGGCCCTTGAGCGCCCCGACCGCGCCCGTGATCGCGGAGATGACGTCCGAGCGGGTCGACACGATGACGCGGGCGGCGAACGTCGATGCGTTGAGCCCGTGATCGCACACGGTGTTGAGATACGTCTCGAGCGCTCGTGTGCGGTCGGCCGCCGGCTCGGCGCCGGATAGCTGGTGCAGGTAGTGTGCGGCGTGACCGAGATCGGCGCGCACCGCGACGGGCCGCTCGCCGTGCAGCAACCGCCAGTACGTGCCCACGATCGTCGGGAAGCCCGCGATCGCGGTCATCGCGTCCTCGAGCGGATCCTCGCGGCGGCCGAGGCTGAGCACCGGCGCAGCCATGCGAAGCGCGTCCATTGGCGACGCGTGTTCGGCCGCTGCACCGCGCAGCACCTCGATCGCCACGCGAGGAATCTCTCGCCGCGCAGCCAACTCTCGGCCGAAGCGCACACGCTCGTCCACCTCGGGGAGCCGTGAGTTCAACAGCAGATAGGCGACCTCCTCGAAGGTCGCGGTGGGCGCCAGGTCATCGACGGAATAGCCCGCGATGGTCAATCGGCCAGCTTCGCCGTCGACCTCGCTGAGCCGCGTCGACGCGGCAACGATGTGGTCCAGTCCTTCGCTCATGGCGCGAATGCTGCCCGCGGGCAATATACTTGTCAATCTTGATCTATCAATCAACATATCTGACATGCCCGCCCACTTTCTCACCGCCGTGCAGGCCGCCGACGCACTCGGCGTCACGCGCGCGACGCTCTACGCCTACACGAGCCGCGGCCAGCTCCGCTCCGAGCCCGTACCGGGCCAGACCCGGGAACGACGCTACTACCGCGAAGACGTGGAGCGCCTGAAGGCGCGCAAGGTCGCGCGCCGCGACCCCGCGAAGGCCGCTGCGCACGGACTGCATTGGGGCGAGCCGGTCCTGGAGTCGGGAATTACGCTCATCCACGGCGACACGTTCTACTACCGGGGTCACGACGCCGTGCAACTCGCCGAGACGGCGAGCGTGGAAGGCGTGGCGGCGCTGCTGTGGGGCGCGACCGAGGCCGAGCGCGCGCGATTGTTCGACCAGCCGGCCATCCTCGACGCCCGGCGCCTAACGCAGATCGGGCGACTGTCGCCGGACGCCCGCACCCTGCTGCAAGCGGCGCTGCCGATCGCCGGCGCCGCGGATGTCGCGTCACTCGATCTTCGGCCGGCCGCCGTGCGAGCGACCGGGGCGCGCATCGTGCGCCTCGCGACGTCGGTCGTCACCGGGCACAACGCGACCGGGCCAATTCATCGGGCGCTGCAGCAGGCGTGGTCGCCGAAGCGGAGTGGAGTCGCCGACGTGATTCGCACTGCTCTCGTGCTCTGCGCCGATCATGAGCTCAACATCTCGGCGTTCGCCGCCCGGTGCGCCGCCTCCGCGGGCGCGTCGCCCTACGACGTCGTCTCGGCCGCGCTGGCCACGCTCAAGGGCCACAAGCACGGCGGCGCGTCGGAGCGGGCGCTGTCACTCGTTAGGCAGGCCGATTCGCCGCGTTCGGCGCGCTCGGCCGTCGTCGAACGGCTTCGCCACGGCGAGCGCCTGCCGGGCTTCGGGCACCCGCTCTATCCCAACGGCGATCCCCGCGCCGCGGTGCTTATCCGCCTCGCTGAAGCGAGCGGGAACGACGCGGCATGGCGCCCGTTCCGCTATCTCGCGAAAGTGGGGATCGATCTGCTCAGCGACGAACCGAACCTCGACTTCGGGCTCGCGGCGATCACTCGAGCGTACCGACTCCCGGATGAAGCGCCGTTCCTGCTCTTCGCCATCGGGCGAACGATCGGATGGATGGCGCACGCCATGGAGGAATACGCGTCCGGCCACCTCATCAGACCGCGAGCTCGATACACGGGGCCAATGCCGTCCAGTAACGAAAGGACCTAACGCGGATTTCGAACATCGATTCCGCCGATGTTCGCAGATTTGCCCCGTGCGCAACGACGGCTCCGACGGCACGGCCGGGCTCTCATCCTTTTCTTGTTCAACGACCTCGGGACGCATGAATTTGGCCTCTTATGACGAAGGGGTGCGCTACTTCTGTTTCGGCGGATACTTCTCGAGCATCTTCGCGACCGCCTTGTTCAGATTCTTGTCCCACTTCTCGGGACTCGCATTCTGATCGAGGTCCTTCGACGCCACGCCACGCCAAATGACCGACTTCGTCTCCGAATCGGCCCTCGCTACCACGAGCGTACTTGTCACGACCTCCCTGGCGTTCGTATCCTCATCGTCATCGACAATGACACTCCGCTTGCGCAGCGTCCTCCCCGGTCTTCTGAGCGCGCTCGTGTCGTCGAGCACTGCTGCGCAGAGCTTCGTGCGGCAGCCGCTTCCGCTCGCGCCGGGTGCGCGGGTCGCAACCATCACCGAACCCGGACCGTTCACGGAGCCCGGCATCGCGATCGACCCGCGCGACAATCGGCGTGTGGTCGGCGTGTATCAGAACCAGGCGAGCGCCGCGTGGACGGCTGACGCGGGTGCCACGTGGAAGACCGCGGAAGGCACAGTACCGCCGAACTATCGCGTTGCCGGCGACGTGTCAGTTGCCATCGACCGCCACGGCCACGCCTTCCTCTGCTACATCGCGTTCGACCACACGGGCGTCACGTCGTACTGGGCGCTCGGCGGCACCCGTGGGGGAATATTCGTTAGGCGGTCCGATGATGGCGGGGCGACCTGGGCGAAGGAGCCGAGTGTGGTCGTCGAGCACCCGGAGACGAAGCCGAATCTCCCGTGGGAAGACATGCCGTCCATCGTCGCCGACACGAGGGAGCGAAGCCCGTACGTGGGCAACCTCTACATCGGGTGGATTCAGTATCAGGTGGATCGCACCGTCATGCTCTTCTCGCGATCCACCGACGACGGCCGGACGTGGAGCCCGCCGAAGTTGATCAGCACGGAGCCCGGTCTGCCGCGTGACGACACCGGTGGTCTGGTCGGGTTTCGCGCGGCCATCGCCGACGACGGCACACTGTACGCCACGTGGAGCGATGGCCGAGGAGTCGTCTTCACCACCTCACGCGATGGGGGCAAGACGTTCTCGCCATCGCGACGCGTGATCGAAACGGCGCCGCCGTACTTCAACATCGCGAGCTTCTCGCGCGGCAATGGCTTCCCGAACATCGCGATCGAGCCGAAGGGTCATCGGCTGTACGTGTCGTGGGGGGATTATCGGAACGGCGACATCGACATCTTCGTCGCCACGAGTGCGGATCGTGGGCGAACATGGTCCAAGCCAACGCGTGTGAATGACGACCCGCTGCACAACGGCAAAGATCAGTTCATGCAGTGGGTGGCGGTCGACCCTGCGGACGGCTCGGCCTACATCACGTTCTATGACCGGCGTGGCGACTCGACCAACGTTAGGCCGATCGTGGTGCTGGCGAGATCGACGGACGGTGGCCGCTCATTCACGAACTACGCCTGGACGGACGTCTCGTTCGATCCGCGGGAGTCATCGTTTCTGGGAGACTACAACGGGCTCGCGGCTTTGAACGGGCGCGTGTACGGCATCTGGCCGGAGGAGGCGCCGACGCCGGCGAAGGTGGAGAATGGGCGCCGCGCTCGGAACACGATTATTCGCGTGGGCGTCGCGGAATTTCGGGTTGCACGGTAGCGATCCCCCGCTGCGCACGGGATGACGAACAGCTACGCTTGCTTTATAACATCAAGTACTCTACACTGCACAGGAGGCGTTCGACCAGCACCTCTGCCGACAAGCATGTCTCTCCCTCGGCACGACTCCGCACGCGCGCCACGAACGTCGCTCGAATGGTGCGCCTACTACGCCGCCAACGCCGTCGCGGCGAACGTGCCCTGGAGCAGCACCGTTCGCCTCTCCGACGACGAGCGACGCGCCATCGCCGCGTCCGTGCAGCAATTCCAGTTGGGGGAGAGCTCCGAGGGGCGCCATCTCTATGCGGCCGCTCGTGCACACGCTGCCCGCATCGGTGACCACGGCTACGTCTCCGCCATCGAAGCATTCATCCGCGAAGAGCAGCGCCATGCCCGCGACCTGGGACGCTTTCTCGCGACGGAAGGCAGTCTGCGCGCGCTGTGCGAGCGCATCCTCACGGACGAAGCCGCTCACGTCCGATTCCAGGCAGAGCGGCTCCGGATGGTGCGCGCAGGCCGAGCGAGCGTCGGCGTCATGGTCGCGGTCTTCGCGCAGCGCACGCTGTTTGCCGGTACCGCGCTCCTCGTCTGGACCGGGCACAACACGGCATTCGCGCGGGGTGGATTCTCGTTCCGACGCTACTGGACGGAATGCTGGGAACGGTTCGGCGACGCCGCGGAAATGATGCGTCCGTCCGCTGTCCCGCGTCCCCCGTCGCCCGTCGTCTGTCCCCGGCAGTCACCAGTCGCCAGACAGAAATTTCGGGCCCCCTCGTGACCGAGCGGAATCGGTTACATATTCGCGCCATCCCCGCATTCGCCCGGCGCGCTCTGGCGTCCGTCGGGAGGTAGGCGGGGCGGGGAAGCGTCCCTCAACGACGAGTGAGGAGAGCGATGCAATCGGTAGAATACGACGCGATTGTCGTGGGGTCCGGCATCTCGGGAGGATGGGCAGCAAAGGAGCTCACCGAGAAAGGGTTGCGTGTACTGCTGCTCGAACGCGGCAAGGACATCGAGCACATCAAGGGCTACGTGAACGCGACGAAGGGGCCGTGGGAATACCCCCATCGCGGCGGTCGCACGAAGGCGATGGAAGCCGCCTATCCGGTGCTCAAGCGAGACTACCCGCTCAACGAGAAGAATCTCGACTACTGGGCGAGCGACAAGGATTCGCCGTACAGCGAGGTCAAACGATTCGACTGGTACCGCGGCTATCACGTTGGCGGGCGGTCGCTCATGTGGGGTCGACAGAGCTATCGCTGGAGTGACCTCGACTTCGAGGCCAACGCCAAGGATGGCATCGCCATCGACTGGCCGATTCGTTATGCGGAGATCGCGCCCTGGTACGACCACGTCGAGAAGCACGCCGGCATCTCCGGCTCGCTCGAGAAGATGCCGCAGCTGCCCGACGGACAGTTCCAACCGGCAATGCCACTCAACTGTGGCGAGGAGCTCGTCGCCGGGCGCCTAACGAAGCTGTTCGACGGCAAGCGTCGCATCATCCCGGGACGCACGGCGAACGCGACACAGGCACTCCCCGGTCGCAGCGCCTGCCAGTATCGCGACGCCTGCTGGCTCGGCTGCCCGTTCGGAGGCTATTTCAGCACGCAGTCGTCCACGCTCCCGGCCGCGATGAAGACCGGCAAGCTCACACTCAAGCCGTGGGCGATCGTGAGCGAGGTGCTCTACGACAAGAACGCGAAGCGCGCGACGGGCGTCCGCGTCATGGACGGCCTGAACAATCAGGTCACCGACTACAAGGCGAAGATCATCTTCCTCTGCGCGTCCACACTGAACTCCACGTGGCTGCTCATGCGCTCGGCCAATGATGTGTGGCCCGGCGGACTTGGCTCGAGCTCCGGAGAGCTGGGCCACAACCTCATGGACCATCACTTCCGCGTCGGCGCGCACGGCGACCTCGACGGGCTGGAAGACAAGTACTACTTCGGCCGGCGGCCCACGGGCTTCTACATCCCGCGCTACCGGAACCTCTCGGGCGAGAAGCGGCCGTATCTGCGCGGGTTCGGCTACCAGGGCAGCGCGAGTCGCGAAAGCTGGTCCAGCGCGGTGGCGGAGCTCGGCGTGGGCGGCGCGTTCAAGGACAAGGCGGCGCAGCCCGGCCGCTGGGGAATCGGCGCGACGGCGTTCGGCGAGATGCTCCCGAACCACAAGAACATGGTCTCCATCGACGAGACCAAGAAGGACAAATGGGGGATGCCGGTCCTCAAGTTCGACTGCGCGACGGGCGAGAACGAGCGGCTCATGCGGAAGGACATGGCGAACGACATGGCCGAGACGCTCGAGGCCTGCGGCGTGAAGAACGTGGAGACGTACGACAACGAGTACTTCCCCGGCATGGGCATTCACGAGATGGGCACGGCGCGAATGGGCAAGGACCCCAAGACGTCGGTGCTCAACTCGCACAACCAGGTGTGGGACGCGCCTAACGTGTTCGTCACGGACGGCTCGTGCATGGTGTCGACGGCGTGTCCGAACCCATCGCTGACCTACATGGCGTTGACAGCGCGCGCGGCGGATTTCGCGGTGAACGAGCTCAATCGTCGGACCCTTTGATCGGAGCGCCGGCCATGACCAACGACGAGATCATCAACCGAATCAATCGGCGCGAGGCGATCCAGCGGGTCACCGCCATGCTCGGCGGCCTAACGCTGATCGGCGGCTCGAGCCTCATCACCGCATGCGAGAAGGCACAGGAGCGCGCTGCTGACACAGCGAAGACCGCCGCGGCGGGCCCGCAACAGCCCATCGGCGAGTTCAGCGTGCAGGACATCGCGTACCTCGACGAGATCGCCGACACCATCCTGCCGACAACGAAGGCGTCGCCGGGCGCGAAGGCCGCCAAGACCGGCGCCTTCATGGCGCTCATGGTGACCGACACGTACGACCCGAATGACCAGAAGGTCTTCCGGGCGGGCATGCAGACGCTCGATGAAGCGAGCAAGAAGGCGAACAACGGTGCCGGCTTCATGGCGGCGACGCCCGAGCAGCGCCTAACGCTTCTCGAGGGCATCGACAAGGAAGCGAAAGCGCACATGGACGCCCGGGACGCCGCCAAAAAGGCGAAGGGGAAGGGCAAGACCGAGGTGGAGAAGAAGGCCGCCAAGGTCCTCCCGGACCAACGGAAGGAAGCGGCCCCCGGCGCTGACGTCGGCGCTGCATCGGCCATCACGGCTGACACACCGCCCCACTACTTCCGTCAGATGAAGGAGCTCGCGATGCTCGGCTTCTTCACGTCGGAGATCGGCTGCAAGCAGGCGATGCGCTACGCCGAGTCACCGGGCCGCTTCGATCCGTGCGTGCCGTACGCGCCGGGGGAGAAGGCCTGGGCCCCGCATGCCTGAGGAGTCTCGAAGACCAGCGCGAGCGTGATGCACGTTACCACGCTCGCGCTGTTTTTCGCCTAGCCAATAGCCGTACGTCGGGCCATCCTTACGAGAGGGGCACATCTCGGGATTTCCCGAGTTACCTCGGCCGGGCCTGTCACGTCACGGCTCGGGCAGTTCGACTCCAACCTTCGTCCTCATCATGCGTTCCGCCAATCCCGCGCTCAAGGAAAAGACATTCTCCGGCATTCGTGCCGCGATCAACGAGCCCGCGATGACCGTGCAGGGCACGTCGACCAAGTCGCTCGTGCTCGTGCTGCTCACGGTGTTCTCGGCAAGCTTCACCTGGACGGCGGTGGCCGGCGGGAACGTTGCCATCATCGGTCCGGCTGCGCTCATCGGCGGGATTGGTGGGTTCATCGTCGCGCTGATCACGATTTTCAAGCCGAACGTGTCGCCCTACACCGCGCCGGTCTACGCGGCGCTCGAGGGACTCCTGCTGGGCGCACTGTCGTCGCTGTACAACGCGCGGTTCGCGGGCCTGCCACTTCAGGCAGTGCTGCTGACGTTCGGTGTGTTCATGGTGATGATGCTGGTCTACCGGCTTGGCATCATTCGCGTGACGGAGCGGTTCCGCATCGGTATCGTCGCGGCGACGGGCGGCATCGCGGTCATGTATCTGCTGAGCTTCGTCCTCAGCTTCTTCGGCGTTCAGATGTCGTTCCTCCACGACTCGAGCCCGCTGTCGATCGGGATCAGCCTCGTGATCGTGGGTGTGGCGGCGCTGAACCTGATTCTCGATTTCGACTTCATCGAGCGTGGCGTTCAGAACCGCGCGCCGAAGTACATGGAGTGGTATGCGGCGTTCGGCCTGCTCGTGACCCTGGTTTGGCTATATCTCGAGATGCTGCGGCTGTTGTCGAAGCTCCAGGGCCGTCGCAACTAACGGTTAGGCATCCATGTATTTCAAGGGGTCAGAGCCCTTGATCGGATCGCTAGCCATTCAACGCCGACAGCGGACTCACGCGCGCCGCACGGCGAGCCGGGATCAGGGTCGCCACGAGCGAGACACCCGCCAGCACGACCGCCACGAGCGCGATCACCAGCGGATCCGCCGGCTTCACGCCGTAGAGCATCCCGCGGATCACGCGCGTCAGGCCGACGACGCCGATGAGCCCCACCGCCAGGCCGATCCCCGTGATCTGCATCCCGTCACGCACCACGAGGCCGAGAATGCTCCGCGTCGAGCTGCCTAACGCCATCCGGATCCCGATCTCGCGACTTCGCTGCGACACCTGGTACGCCAGCACACCATAGATACCCACCGCGGCGAGGAAGAGCGCCACGACCCCGAACACGAGACC
>JAJKIV010000409.1 GCA_021154285.1 Gemmatimonas sp.
CTCGGGTTCGAGGTGCATGACCTCGGGCGGTCGTGGTGGACGATCGCGACGTACATGTTCGTGCATGGCGGGTTCTGGCATCTCGCCTTGAACATGTACACGCTCTACCTGTTCGGGCCGCGGATCGAGCGTGCCTGGAGCGCGGGCGAGTTCGCTCGCTACTACATCCTTTGCGGACTCGGCGGCTGGTTTGCGCACCTGCTATTTGCGCGCAATGCGATTCTCTTCGGAGCGTCAGCCGCCGTGCTCGGTGTGATGCTCGCGTACGCGATGCGCTGGCCGGACGACGAGATCTATGTATTCGGCGTGGTTCCGCTCAGAGTGAAGTGGACCGTTGCGATGCTGGCCGCGGTGATTCTCATCGCGGGAATGGCAGGAACGCAGGTCGCCGGAACGGATCGGCTGACGGGGGTCGCGTACCTCGCCCATCTGGGAGGCCTTGCGGCTGGCTGGTTGTATCTCCGGACGTCGTCCGCAACGAGTCTCGATCGGTTGAAGCAGCGGGTCTCGCAGATTCCGGATGTTCCGGACGAGACGCCGCGTCCGATTCCCCGGCTGCCTCGCTCGCGCGAGAAGGTGCAGGAGGTCGATGACATCGTGGCGAAGAGCAAGGCTGCGGTGGCGCGACGCCAGGCCAGCTCGCCGCCGACGCCGAGTCCCAAGCTCGCTCCGAAGCGACCGGATGATCAGCTCAACGTGGTGCTCGACAAGATCTCCGAGCACGGTCTCGATAGCCTGACGAGTGATGAGCGTCGGATACTCGAGGAGATGTCGAAGAAGTTGAAAGACGGAGACTAAGTAAGAGGGCGCGACGGGCGACGGCGAAACAGCGTAAACCCTCGGGATGTCACTCTCACAATGAGAGGCATCTCGAGGGTTTTGATTTGCGGGCAACGCGACGTTCCAGAAAAGAAGAGCCCCCCGGGCGTGCCGGGGGGCAGGTGCCGCCACGCCGTTCTCGCGGCGGCGTTGGCCGGCGCATAAGCACCGGCTCCTGTTTGCTAACCTACGACGCGGTACAATGCGTGTCCATACTCGCGGTCATTAACGAGCCATCATGTGTGCGACGCTCACATGTGCGACGCTCACAAGACACGCGGGGTCACCACGGTCGAGCTCGCGGCTCAGCGAGTATGTGATGCACGTCTCGCGCCTCGAGCGAAGACGCGCACGTCACGCTTCCCGTGAATAGCTTCGCGAGCATGCGTTGCTCGTGACTCGCCAGCCGTGCATCCTTTCGCGCATGCCACAACCGGAATTGCTGGAGACCTTTCCGAATCCGTATCCCGGCAGGGACTACGAGATCGACATGACGTGTCCCGAGTTCACATCGCTCTGTCCACTCGGGGGAGTGGAAAGCGATGCAAAGGAGCTCGCGCTGCTGCAGGGTGGCGCGCCGGATTTCGGCACGATCATCATCACCTACGTGCCCGCCGACGTGTGCATCGAGCTCAAGAGCCTCAAGCTGTATCTCTGGAGCTTTCGCAATGACGGCATCTTCTACGAGCGCGCCGTGAACCGCATCCTCGATGACCTCAGCGTGTGCGCGAAGCCGCGATGGATGGAGGTCGTCGGCGACTTCAATGTTCGTGGGGGAATCAAATCGGTAATTCGAGCGAGAGTAGGGAAGCGGGAGACGGGAGACGGGAGACGGGAGACGGGCAACCGCTAAGGGCGGCAGGCGGCCTAACGACGGCCACGGCGAACCAACGAAGACCAAAACGACGACTACACGCAGCATGGCTTACGCAATCGCGCACGTCATCAATCTCATACCGTCGGATTCACAGTGCCTCTGGAGCGTCAGTGAGGTAGAGGCACAGCGGCGGTTACTTGCACTCGACGCCGATGGGGTGTGCGAGCTGGAAGGCTCGTTTGCGCTCGTTGCGCAGGAAGGCGAGCGAGTCGTGCTCGCGCGCAGCCTCGATCGACCACTGCGCTACTTCCTTGCGAAGGCGAGCGAAGGGCCCGTGCTGATCGTGGCCGAGCGCATCGACGTGATCGGCGAGGAGCTCGCGCGGCGTGGGTGGGCGGACCAATTCCATCCGAGCTATACCCGCATGGTGCCGGGGCATCACATCACGACGCTCCGACTCATCGGGTGCCCCGACCCGAATCCGGTGCACAAGCGCTTCTTCGATCCCCCGCGCGGCGTGCTGCCGCCCGATCTCGACGTCATTGGGACGCGCTACATCGAGGCGTTATATAGCGAGCTACAAAGCTGGCTCGAGGCACAGGACCGCGACGAGCCCATTGGTGTCGAGTTCTCGGGCGGGATCGATAGCGCGTCAGTTCTCCTGTGTCTCTACAAGCTGTTGCTCAACGGAGGGCAGTCACCGTCGCGGCTCAAGGCATTCACGCTCACTGTCGACGGCGAAGGTGCAGACGCTCGTCAGGCTCGAGAATTCCTAACGCGAGTCGATCTGGAGATGCTGGGCGAAGTGATCGACGTGCCGTGCAGCGCGCTCGACCCGCTGCGCGCGGTTGCGGTCATCGAAGACTACAAGCCGCTCGACGTCGAATGCGCCGCGGTGAACCTGGCGCTGCTCGAGGGGATCCGCGAGCGCTATCCCGACTGGCGTCTCATCGTGGACGGCGACGGTGGCGACGAGAACCTCAAGGATTATCCCATCGAGGTGAATAGCGAGCTGACGATCCGCAGCGTCGTCAACAACCGCATGCTCTACCAGGAAGGTTGGGGCGTCGAGTCGATCAAGCATTCGATCACGTACTCGGGCGGGTACAGCCGCGGATGCGTGCGCAGCTACGCGTGTGCTCGGGCGCATGGGTTCGTGGGATTCAGCCCGTACACGAGGCCAAACGTCATCGAGGTCGCCGAAGCGATCCCGTTCGCGCAGTTGACTGAGGGATCGCATGACCGGTTATATGCGCTCAAGGGCGAGATCGTGAAGCGCGGCGTTCGATCAGTGCTGGAAATCGACATGCCGATCTTCGAGAAGCGCCGGTTCCAGCACGGATCCGTGGCTGAGTCGCAGATCAAGCGGCTTTTCCCGCAAAACGAAGCGAGATATCGACGCCACTTCGAGTCGCTGCACGCGGCAGCGGTGTGATCGGAACAACCGCCGACCAGCGAATTCGAAAACTGCGAGCGCCCAAGCCGTGGGTCGATCCATGGCGCGCGCACGGTTCGCTGGTCGAAGAAGAACGCAGGCCGGATGGGACGATCGAACGCGCGCTGACGGTGTTTCTGGCCGGCGCCGAGTGTCCGTACACCTGCTCGTTCTGTGACCTCTGGCGGTGGACGATCGACGGGCCCACACCGGCCGGCGCGCTCGCCTGGCAGTTAAAAGAAGTGCTCGATGCGACGCCGCCGCCGGTTCCGGACCGGATCAAGCTCTACAACGCCAGTAACTTCTTCGACCAACGCGCGGTGCCCGTGCAGGACCTGCCGGCAATCGCAGCCCTGGCGGCACCGTTCGTCGGCGTGACAGTGGAATCGCACGCGCGGACCGTCGGCCCGCGGACGCTCGAGGTCGCGCGGATCCTGTCGGGAAGTCTGGAAGTGGCGATCGGGCTCGAGACAACTCATCCAGCCGCGATCGAGCACCTCAACAAGCGGCTCAGCCTAACGCGGTTTGCCCAAGCGGCGGGCTTCCTGGCCGATCACGCCATCGCGCTTCGGACGTTCGTGCTGCTCAACCCGCCGTATGTGCCCGCTCAGGAAGCCGTGCAGTGGACTGTGCACGCGGTCGAGTACGCGGCGCGGCGGGGTGCCGCCGTCGTCGCGATCATTCCGGTCCGCAGCGGAAACGGTGAGGTCGACCGGCTACAAGCGCTCGGGCATTACACGCCGCCCACGTTATCGGGGCTGGAAGACGCGCTGGACCGATGCCTTGGTTTCGCCCCGACCGTGGTCACGGTAGACCTGTGGGATGCTCACCGGCTGGCCACGTGCGGCAAGTGCAGCTCAGCGCGGATCGAGCGACTCGGTCGGATCAACCTAACGGGGCGGTCCGAGGCGCGGATCGCATGTTCGGCGTGCGGGGGGCAGTGACGCGCGAGCGCTACGACGTCGCCATCATAGGGAGCGGGTTCTCGGGCTCGCTCATGGCGCGTGTGCTCGCTGTGCTCGGGTACGACGTGGTGCTGCTCGAGCGAGGAGCGCATCCCCGGTTTGCAATCGGCGAGTCGACGACACCACTCGCCAATCTCTCGCTGGAGCGGCTCGCTCGGCGATACGGCCTCGCGGACTGCTATCGTCTCGCGGCACACGGCCGATGGCTCGATCACTACCCGGAGGTTCGCCGTGGGCTCAAACGCGGCTTCACGTTCTATCGGCACCATCCCGGCGAGGCGCTTGCGGACCGCGGCTTCGACTCGGAGCGGTTACTCGTTGCGGCGAGCCCTAACGATGCCGTGGCGGACACGCACTGGGTGCGCGCCGATGTCGATCATCACTTCGTTCGGCAGGCAGTAGCCGCTGGCGTCGACTACCTGGATCGGACGGAGATCACCACCGCCCGGTTCGAGTCAGACGGGGTGCAGCTCTCGGGGAGCCGAAACGGAGAGCCGATCGAGCTCGACGCCGCGTTCGTGATCGATGCGTCGGGGCCGGGCGGGTTTCTCGCGCGGCAGCTCGACATCCCCTCCGGCCTGGATCACACCGAGACACGTTCGGCGCTCGTATTTAGCCATTTCACCGGTGTGGGTTCGGTGCGGGACGTCGCGCGAGATCTGCCGGACGGACCATATCCCGACGACTGGGCGGCGGTACACCATCTGATCGATGAAGGGTGGATGTACAGCCTTCGATTCGATGACGGTGTCACGAGCGCCGGGTTCTCGCTCACACCGCGTGGACTTGCCACGCTTGGTGGTGCGGCGAACCCGGAACGACTCTGGACTGCATTGCTCGAGCGGTATCCCACGATTGGCGCGGTGTTCGGCGAGGCGGCACCTGTGATGCCGATCAGGTTCGTATCCTCCGTGCAGCATCGACTCACGAAGGCAGCAGGGGAACGGTGGGTGCTGCTCCCACATGCGTACGGGTTCGTCGACCCGCTCTTCTCGACCGGCATCGCGTGGGGGCTGCGTGCGATCGAGCGTCTCGCGCTCATGTTCGAGCGGCACGCCGAGTGTCGGGCGGCGCCTAACGCCGAGGAGCTTGGCCGCTACGCGGCAAGCCTTGCGCTCGAGGCCGACCAGATCGACCGCATGGTAGCGGGCGCGTACGAGGCCATGTCGCACTTCGACCTCTTCGCGGCGCACGCGATGCTGTATTTCGCGGCCGTGTCGTTCTCGGAGGTCAAGCAGCGGATCGCGGCCGAGGATGATGTCGCGTGGAACGGCTTTCTGGGAGTGGGAGACGTGGTGCTCGAGCCGCTTCCCCGCGAAAGCCTCCGGCAACTCCGGGACATCACGCGTGCTCGGGGCGACACGGGAAGCGAAGACGATCGACGTCGCTACGTGGAATGGGCGAGCGCGGCGATCGCGCCACGGAACATTGCCGGGCTCGCGGACGCCGCGCGCCGCAACCTCTATCCCGTGGACCTCGGTGTGCTCATCGAGCGCCACTCGCTACTGGGGATGACCCGCGAGCAGGTAGTGGAGGCGTTGCCTGCGCTTCGGGGAATGGGACCGGAACCGGCTTTCGCGGACCAGCGCGGTACAGATCGATCCACTTCGCCACCGGGCCCACCAGCCACAGCGCCACAAGCGGCGGTGCCGCGTTGAATGCGGTTGGAAGCGGCCATGCCTGATCGGACGCAAACCGGATCATCGCTTCCACGAGGGCGATGATGACGGCAACGATCATCTGAGGTCGGCGGCCGCGCACGACGGTGCGCGGGTCCGTGATCATGAAGAACACGAACAGCTGATACATCGGCCCCGTGATCGGCGCGATCTCGGGAAGGATCGGCTGGCCGAGCATGAGGCTTCGAACCGTGTTCAGCGCGAAGAAGGCGGCGACGTACGTGAGCGTGATGTGGAGGACGCGAACGCGCGACGCGATCACCAGCCCGAACACCCAGATCACCAGATTCGTCGCGAGGTCGTTGCCCCACTGGTGGCTCAATACCGAGATGTGCTCGGGTGCGACCAGCAGCAGCGTGACGATGGCGAAGTTCGTCGGGTTCCAGAGATGACTCTCGCGGTATCGCAAAACGTACTTCGAGGAGATCGCCAGCCAGCCGCCTAACGCGATCGGCCACAGGGCGGCCCCCTGTGGCTTCTCCAGCAGCGTCAGACTGAGTCCGCTGATGTACGCGCTCTGGAGGTTGACCACCTTACCGCGGTCGAACCACGAGAGCAGCGCTTCCGTCGCGGTGCAAGCGAGCAGCGCGACGGCAAGGCGCTCATACCCACCCACGATGTGGTAGCGAAGTTGCGCGAGCACCAGCACCAGCGTGATGAGAAACGCGATGAGGTACCGCGGATCAATGCGCCGAGCGCGCTCTTTCCAGGTCAGGGACGCGGCGGGAGTGGCGGTGAGCTCGGTCATGTCAGCCGGCGGGTTCGGTGACCGTGACCAAGCGATCAATCAGCGGATGCCGCAGCACCTGCTCGGTGCCGGACGGCCAGTGGATCACGACGCGGTCGATCCACTCGCGACGGCCGAGCCCGAAGTGCAATCGACGGTCGTTCTGGCTGGCGAAGCCCATTCCGCCATCGACGATCCGGCGCTGCTTGAGATCACCAGATTCCACAACCACCTCAGCGCCAATCGCGCTGCGGTTGCTGCGTGTGCCGACGAGGTGAAATTCGACCCAGTGGTTGGCGGAGTCGGGTGTCGTACGATAGAGCGTCGCCGGTTGGTTCTGATTTGCGACTATTACGTCGATAGCGCCGCGGTTCTCGAGGTCGGCGAACGCGACCGCGCGACCATCGTACGTATCCGTGGCACCAACGCGCTCAGCCACGTCGGACCAGCCGGCAACACCGCGGTTGAGATACACGCGTGACCGCTCGTAGCCGGACAGGCTTGCGTTGCCGAACGCCGGCCACGACGCAGCGTCCTCGAAGAAGCGTCCATTCGCGCCGGCGATCTTCGACATAGCATACCAGTAGCTCGTGGTGCTGTCGGCGGAGATGAAGCCGTTCGCGACGAAGAGCTCGTTCATGCCGTCGTTGTTCAGGTCTCCGAACTGCGCGCCCCACGCCCAGCCGGCGTCGGCAACCGCGCCCTCGGCCACGTTGACGAAGCGCTTGGCGTCCACGAGGCGGTTGAGGCGAAGGTTGTTGTTCTGGAAGAGGTAGCCCCGCTCCGAGATGTTCGTGACGAAGGCGTCGAGGCGTCCACGGTTGAACGCGTCGCCTAACGCGACGGACATCCCGCTCTTGGACTCGCTCGAGAGACCTGCCTTTACCAGCACGAAGCGTTTCCCGTGGTCGTTGAGGAACAGCTCCTCGGGGCCGTAGTCGTTCGCGAGGTAGAGATCCGGCCAGCCATCCTCGTCGAAGTCGGCGGACGCTGCTGCCAGCGTCCACCGCGTGCTGCCGACGCCGAGCTTGTCGGTCACGTCCTCGAACTTGCCTCCGCCGACGTTGTGGAAGAGGAGGTTCTTCCCTCCATTGTCCGCGTACTCGAAGCTGTTGTGCATGATCCGTGTGGTCGTGAGGCGCCACAGGTCAATGTCGCTTCGGAAGTACGCGGTGACGTACAGGTCGAGCAGGCCGTCGCGGTCGTAGTCGAACCAGATGGCGCCATTGCTGTTCACCCAGCGACGGAGACCGGCGGTCTGCGTGACGTCCTCGAACCGCTTGCCATCGACGTTCTTCAGCAGGGCGAGGTAGCCGTAACGGTAGACGAGAAGGTCTTCGCGGCCGTCGTTGTCGAAGTCGCCCCACACGCCGCCCATGGAGACGCCTTCGCCGGGGCGGTTCAGGTCGGCGACGCCCGCGCTTGCCGCCACGTCCTCAAACGTGCCATCGCCCTTGTTTCGGTAGAGCGCGTTAGGCTCGCCGAAGCGGCTATTCGTGAAGTAGAGGTCGGGCAAGCCGTCGCCGTCGAAGTCCGTGACGGAGACCGAGGCGCCGAGTGCGGCGACGTGGGGCTCGACGTTCGTGATTTTCGAGTCGAATGACGGGCGATGGTGAACGAACGTGATCCCGGCGGCTTTGGTCGCATCGTGGAGCACGAAGCCGGGGTTGGCGGCGTCCGCGGGTGCGCGAATGGGGCCGCTGTTCAGGCGGAACGCGAGACCGATCGCGGCGACGAAGGGGACCGCGATCATCGCACGCCTAACGTTTGGACTTGGTCTGTGCGGCACTGCGAGTAGAAAGCGACTGGTAATTGGTTACTGGAATTGGTTATTGGTTATTCCACTACGCAACGGCTTACTGGCGTTTCAGGATGCGGGTGTTGTATTGGCCCGTGAAACGCTGGTGCGCGGAGTCTGTCGGGTATGCCTCGCCAGGCGCGTACGGGTACTCCTTCATGTCGTGAAACGGGAGCGGGGCGACCGTGGTGCCGAACGCCGTGTTCAGGTCAGAGTCCTTGATCCAGCCGTCCGTGTAGAGAAGGAAGTCTCGCGTCCACCCTTGCGGCAACGACGCTGCGGATCGGGCATCGAATTCGACGGTGGCTTCGTCGCCCGGCGCCATGATGATGTACATGTCATCCGAGCGATCGAGCAGCGGCAGGACATTACCGAAGCGCGTGAATGCGCCCTCGATCGTGCGCCACGGTGACTCCTTCGTCACCTGCGAGTAGTCGAACCAGTGCGGACCGTAGCGGCCGCCCTTTCGATACGTCTTCGAGAAACCGCGGAAGTGCAAGTCGGCCGAGAGCGGGGCGAGCGTATCGACTTTCGCTACGGCGGCGGGTGCCTCCCGTGCGACGATCGCCTGGTCCCAATAGATCTGCATGTTCGTCCGGATGCGGACGTGATGGTCACTCGTGGGGAACTTGCCAGCAAGATCGACGACGATCGACTTGCTCTTGCCTGATGGAAAGCCGAGGTCCGGCTTCACAGGCGTCCACTGGCCATTCGTGCCGCGCACCTCGAGCACTGGCGACATGGGCTTCAACGTGGACTGCTGTGACACCGCGATGTTGATGCTCGCGTCGGTCGGGTAGATCCAGCCGCGCAGAATGAGCAGTGATCCTGGCCCACCGGCGTCAAAGCCCAGGTCGAGCGTCAGGTCATGCGGCTCGACGAGCCCCTGGTATCGGAGCGGCGTGAGATTAGAGACGAAGATATCATCGTGCTCCCGGAGTGCTGCGAGGACGTCGTTGCCGCGGTCGTCGACGGCGGA
>JAJKIV010000410.1 GCA_021154285.1 Gemmatimonas sp.
TCACGACCTCGAGCGTTGCGAGCATCGGCGCCTCCGTAGAGACCACTGCGCGGTTCCCATCCATCGTGGGACATTCCCAATCCACGGGCGCAGCCGCGCTTCCGAGTGCCGGTAATGGCACCGCGCTGCCCACGCCGACTCGTGGCTCTGGCATGCTCAGCTCGAAGTGTTTGTCGTCAAGCCGAATGTGAGCCATGCCTGGTCGGACCGTGTTCGATGCGCGAAGCCGAAGGGGAAATGGAAAGCCCGTTGAGACGGCCCTCGCCTCCACGGGTTGCACGCGGAAACTACGGGTGACCCGCATGGCTGGCAAGCAGTTGGCTCGCTGCAGCCGCCGGATCAGGGCAGTCCGGTTCACGCGTGCGCGGCAGCCGCCATCTCACCCTGCTGCAGACGATAAAGACGCTGGTAGAGACCCCCGTGCGCGAGGAGCTCGCGATGCGTCCCGCGTTCGCGGACTTCGCCGTGATGCAGCACGAGGATCTCGTTCGCGCTGACGATCGTACTGAGTCGATGGGCGATGGCGATCGTCGTCCGGCCGCGCATCAGGACCTCGAGCGCCTGTTGAATCGCCGCCTCGATCTCACTGTCGACCGCGCTGGTCGCTTCATCGAGGACCAGGAGCGCGGGATCCGCTGCGATCGCGCGCGCGAACGACAGCAGCTGACGCTCGCCAACACTCACCGACGTGCCACGCTCGCCAAGCTCGTACGCGTAGCGACCGGGAAGCCGGGCAACGACGCGATCCGCCCCGACACGCTGAGCGGCGCGCTCCACATCGCCATCGGTCAAGGCGGACGAGAGCCGAATGTTCGAGGCAATGTCCCCAGCGAACAGGAAGATGTCCTGCTGCACGTACCCGATCAGTGCCCGGAGCTGGTCCACCGGCATCTCGCGGATGTCGGTACCGTTCACGAGAATGCGTCCGCGTTGGGGATCGTAGAAACGCATCAGCAGACTCACGATCGTTGTCTTTCCCGCACCGGTGTGGCCGACCAGCGCGAGCGTCGCACCCGGCCGAGCCACGAAGCTCACGCCCTTGAGCACCCACTCGGGCTCCGACGGCGTCGCATCGCCCCTGGCGAGATGCGCCAGGTCGTACGCGAACCAGACATCGTCGAAGGTGATTGTCACGCCACTGCGGTGGGTGGGAACAGGAACTCGGGAACCGGGAATCAAGTCTCCTCGGAGATACGGTTCCCCGTCCCCTGTTCCCGCCACCCGCTCCGTATCGAGCAGGCGAAACACCCGCTCCGACGACGCCATCGCCTGCTGCAGCGTGTTGTACTTGTCCGAAAGATCCTGCAGCGGCTGATAGAATCGCCGCACGAGTTGCAGAAAGGCGGCAACCGTGCCGACCGTAATGGACGCGGCACGCACGCGCGATGAACCCGCGACGATCACCGCGGCCATGGCGGCGGTCGTCAGCACTTCGATCACGGGAAAGTAGAGCGCGTAGATCGTGATCGACTTGAGGTGTGCGTCGAGGTGGTCGCGGTTGAGCGCGTCGAATCGGCGCGCCTCGGTGGCTTCTCGACTGAACAGCTGCACCACGCGCACGCCGGAGATCCGTTCCTGAAGGAACGCATTGATTCGAGCGAGCCGCGTTCGGATCGCACGATACGATTCGCGCACGCGGACACGAAACACGTTCGACGCGATCAACACGCCGGGGATGACCGCGAACGCCGCCAGGGCGAGCCGCCAGTCGACAATGAGCATCGCCACGCTGATCGCTAGCAGCGTGAAGAGGTCGCCGATCCCCGCAACCACGCCGGCGGTGAACAGCTCGTTCAACGACTCGACGTCCGACGTCACTCGCGTGACGAGACGGCCAACCGGATTGCGGTCGAAGAACGAGATCGAGAGCCGCTGCAGATGCGCGAAGATCTCGATGCGCAGATCACGCATGACGCGCTGGCCAAGGAGGCTGGTCAGCATCGTTTCGCCATACGTGAACACAAACTGGAATACGAGCGTCGCCGCGAAGAGCAAGGCGCTCGTGACGACCAGCCGCGTGTCACCCTGCGGAATGGCGACGTCGATGACGCGCTGGGTCAGCGCCGGACCAACCAACTGAAGCGCGCCGTCCGCGATCAGAAGCACGAGCGACCCGATCACGAGCGCGCGATACGGTCGAGCATACTGAAGCAACCGCCTCATGAGGCGGCCGTCGTACGCCTTTCCTAACGCTTCTTCTTCGTGCACGTCGGGACCTGTCAAGCGGGGACGAGGGACGAGGGACTGGGGACTCGGCGGGAACGAAGCATAACGCGCATTGACGGCGGGAACCGGGAATAGGGAACCGGGAATAGGGAACCGGGAATAGGGAACCGGGAACAGTGACTTCACGCGGAGCCTCGGTTCCCACTTCCCAGTTCCCTGTTCCCAGTTTCCGACCATTCCCGTTCCCCTACAGCAGAGCCTCCTCCCGGATGAGCCATCTCGTGGTATGCGGGTTGCTTTACCTGAGCCGTGCAAACCCACCCCTCGGAAGGAGTAGATATGACCATTCTCGCTTGGATCGTGCTTGGACTGGTGGCAGGGGCAATCGCCAAGGCACTCATGCCCGGCCGTGACCCTGGCGGGATCATCGTCACGATGTTGATCGGCATCGTCGGCGCGTTCCTCGGTGGCTTTCTTGGCAATCTGATCACCGGGTCCGGACTGAATGGCTTCTCGCTCTGGAGCATCATTCTGGCTGTCGTCGGCGCAATGCTGCTACTTTGGATCTACCGACTGACTACGAGAACACGCTCCACGATCTGACGCACGACACGCTGAAACCCCGGACGCCGTCCGTAGGCGCCCGGGGCTCCGCGTTGTAAGGGGGACGGGTGCCGCTCTGGCTTTACTGGGTCCTGCTCGGTCTCATCGCAGGATCACTCGCAAAATTCCTGGTGCCAGGCCGCGACCCATCGGGTTGCATTGTCACGGTCGTCCTCGGCATCCTCGGCGCCTTCATCGGCGGCCTGATCGGAAGCGCCCTGGGATGGGGTCACGTTTCCGCCGGCGATTTCGACCTGCGTTCCCTCGGCATCGCGACACTCGGGTCGATCATCGTGTTGCTCGTCGGGCGTCTCCTCCGTCG
The DNA here is from genome assembly GCA_021154285.1 of Gemmatimonas sp. Taxonomy (GTDB): domain Bacteria; phylum Gemmatimonadota; class Gemmatimonadetes; order Gemmatimonadales; family Gemmatimonadaceae; genus JAJKIV01. The sequence continues at coordinate 3,092 of JAJKIV010000410.1, forward strand.
CCTGCGATAGTCCGCACCGTAAGGGGTCAGACTCTTCCGGGATCATTCCAACGCCGAGGCGTTGGAATGATCCCGGAAGAGTCTGACCCCTTACGGTGCTCCTTGTCTCCGGTGTTTATTCGCCCCTCCCGCGGTTAGGTTTCGCGCCGTGAAGGATGCGATCGTCGTGCGCGGAGCACGCCAGCACAATCTCAAGGGATTCGACCTCGAGATCCCACGACGGAGCTATACCGTCGTGACCGGGCCCTCTGGTTCGGGGAAATCCTCGCTCGCGTTCGACACGATCTACGCCGAGGGACAGCGTCGGTACGTGGAGTCACTGTCGGCGTACGCACGTCAGTTCCTCGAGCGCATGGAGAAGCCCGACGTCGACTCGATTGAGGGGCTCTCACCGGCAGTCGCAATCGAGCAGAAGAACCCGACGAAGACGTCTCGGTCCACCGTCGGCACGGCCACCGAGATCTACGACTACCTGCGGCTCCTCTGGGCTCGCATCGGCCGAACGTTTTGCCCGGTCTGCGGCCGCGAGTTGAAGCCCGACACCGTGCAGTCGGTCGTCGATGCCGTCCTGGCGCTACCAGAAGGCACCCGCTTCGCCGTCGCGTTTCCGCTGCGGCTCTCGAGCAAGGTGACGCACGACGTCGTCGTCGAGAACCTTCGCGCGCAGGGCTTCCTCCGCGTGAGCGTCGATGGCCGCGTCATGCACCTCGATGACGTCGCCGTCGAAGGGCTGAACCTAACGAAAGTCCGCGAGCTGCTCGTCGTCGTGGACCGTCTCACGATCGCCCCTGACGTCGGCGGGAGGCTGACGGACGCGGTAGGAACCGCGTTTCGAGAGGGCGACGGTGACTGTGTCGTGCTAACCGCGGGAACCGGCATCCACCGGTTTACGGAACGGTTCGAATGTCCTAACGACGGCACTCGCGCGCCGTCTCCCACGCCGCAGCTCTTCTCGTTCAACAACCCGCGTGGGGCGTGCCCGACGTGCAACGGCTTCGGCGCCGTGCTCGAGTACGACGAAGCCCTGATCGTTCCCTACCCCGAACGCAGCCTGCGTGACGGCGCCATCGACCCGTGGACGAAGCCGCGCTACGACGGGAAGCGACGCGCACTCGCCGAATTCGCCAAGCGCGAAGGTATCCCCACCGATGTCGCGTGGCGAAAGCTCTCGAGCGCGCAGCGGGATGCTTTGCTGCGCACGCGCTCTCGTGGCTACAAGGGCATACTGCCGTTCCTCGAGGACCTCGAGGAAAAACGGTACAAGCAATACATCCGCGTGTTCCTCCGGCAGTACCAGAGCGCGCGTGAGTGTCCGACCTGCCACGGCACCAAGCTCAAGCCGGAAACGCTGCAGGTTCGGATTGCCGGGCGCTCCATCGCGGACGTCGCCGAGCTGCCGGTCGATCGGCTGATCGAGTGGCTGAACGTTCTCACGCTGACGGAGTTCGAGACCCAGGTCGCCGCACACATCCTGAAGGAGGCCCGCGACCGTGTTCAGTTCATGTGTGACGTTGGCCTCAACTACCTCACGCTGAATCGCGGCACGCGCACACTGTCCGGTGGCGAGGCCCAGCGCATCGGCCTCGCGAACTCGTTAGGCTCGCAGCTCGTCGATACGCTGTACGTACTCGACGAGCCATCGATCGGGCTGCATCCTCGCGACATGGATCGGTTGCTGCGGCTCCTGCTGCGGCTTCGCGACGGCGGCAATACCGTGCTCGTCGTCGAGCATGACCCCGAGGCGATCCGTGTGGCCGACTACATGGTGGAGCTTGGGCCCGCGAGTGGCGAGCACGGTGGCGAGGTCGTCTTCGCGGGTCCGATGAGCCGAGCGGCGGAGAGTCCGCTGACCGGACAGTACCTCTCTGGTGAGCGCGTCATCCCACTTCCGGGCGAGCGTCGGCGCGTGGGCCCGCGCTGGCTCAACCTGACCGGCGCTCGCGAGCACAACCTCACCGGCGTCGACATTCGCATCCCGTTAGGCGCCATGACCGTCGTGACGGGCGTTTCCGGCTCCGGCAAGAGCACGCTGATTCACGACGTGTTATACCGCGCACTCGAGACCCGGCTCACCGGCGAGCATTCGGCCAAGCAACACCTCGGCGAACGCGTCGGCGCGTTTACGTCGCTCACGGGCTTCGAAGCGCTGGACGACGTCGTCCTCATCGACCAGGAGCCCATTGGCAAGACGCCGAGGTCGAACCCGGTCACGTACGTGAAAGCGTTCGACGAGATCCGCAAACTGTTCGCCGACACTCCGCTCGCCCGCCAACGGCGCTACACGCCGAGCACGTTCAGCTTCAACGTGAGCGGCGGCCGGTGCGAGCACTGCGAGGGCGCAGGCTATCTCGAAGTCGAGATGGTATTCATGGCCGACGTGTTCGTGCCGTGCGACCAGTGCGGCGGCAAGCGCTTCAAGCCGGAAGTGCTGGAGGTGCTGGTCCACGGGAAGAACATTTTCGACGTCCTCCAGATGACCGTTGATCAGGCGATCCGGTTCTTCCCGTACGAGGAGAAGCTCGGTCAGGCCCTGTGGCAGCTGCAGCAGGTGGGACTTGGCTACCTGCGACTCGGGCAGCCCGCCACGACGCTGTCTGGCGGCGAGGCGCAGCGCATCAAGGTCGCGCGCGAGCTCGCGCTGGCGAAGCGGACGGGCGGCAAGAAGCTCTATATCATGGACGAGCCGACCACCGGTCTGCACCTCGAGGACATTCGCAAGCTGGCCGGCGTTCTCGATCGGCTGGTCGACGCCGGTCACACGCTCGTGCTCATCGAGCACAACCTCGATGTCATCAAGCTCGCCGACTGGATCATCGACCTCGGGCCCGACGCCGGCGAGCGGGGCGGTCGCGTCGTCGCCATGGGTCGCCCGGAAGACGTTGCGAAGGTCGAGGGTTCCTACACCGGCCAGTGGCTGCGCCCTCTGCTCTCCGGACCGGCTGCTACAGGCCGAACACCGGTGAGAGCACGACCGAAAGCGCGGGCATCGTAGCCGCGTTAGGCTCGGCGCGCCGACACGGTCAGGTTTTCGTGAGCGCGCCGCGCGATACGGCGCGGCGTCGTTCCTGGAGCCGCCTGACGAGTCGCGTCATGCGTCGTCGCGAGAGGAGTCGATTCGCGAGGACCACGATCTTGTTGCGAAAGCCGGTGACGACGACACGCTTGCCGCGGTTCGCGGCGCGGTAGCCAGCCTCCGCCACCTCGCGCGACGTCATGGTTTGCGGCCCCCCTGCGGGCGCGTCGGCGTGGATCCCGGCCTGGCCATGAAACTCGGTTCGCGTCGGTCCCGGGCAAAGCGCCGTCACCGTCACGCCGGTCCCCGCGACCTCCTCGGCAAGTGCCTCCGAGAACGACTGCACGTAAGCCTTCGATGCGTAGTACACCGCCATCAGTGGTCCTGGCTGGAACGCGGCGAGCGATGACACGTTCACGATCTGGCCGTGCCGGCGGGCGAGCATGCCCGGCAGCACGAGCTTCGCGAGATGCGTCAGTGCGCCGATGTTCAGGTCGATGATCTCGAGCTCACGTTCGAGGTCGGTCTCGTGGAAGTAACCATGCGTGCCGATCCCGGCGTTGTTCACCAGTGCGACGATGCGGTAGTCGATGGATCGCACGCGCGCGGCGAGATGCTCACGATCGAGTCGCCGCGCAAGATCCGCCGGGAATACGTCGCACACGATGCCGTAGCGCTCGCCGAGCGA
>JAJKIV010000411.1 GCA_021154285.1 Gemmatimonas sp.
AGCAGGATATGCTCGGTCCCCACGTACTCGTGGTGGAGGCGTGCGGCCTCCTCTCGCGCCATCGCGAGGACCTTCCTCACCCGCTCGGTGAAGTTGTAGCCATTCATAGCCAAGCTCCCTTGCTCTACGGCCAGGGTGAACGCCACATCGGTGGCGCTATGCCGTCGGCGACTTCGGAGAATTTGATCCGGCGCATCGGCTGGATGATTCTACTTTGCTAACCCGTGGCCTCCCACGTCAACAGCCGGGGCTGATCGCCTAGCCGCGAGCAGAGCCTTTACGGCAACTCCGCCGGGACTTCGACGCGGGCGCCGGGCCGGAGCTTCGCGCGCCACGCGCGGAACTTCGCGAGGAACTCTCGCGCCTCGCGGCCGGTCAAGAGGAGCGGGCGCCCGAGCAGCTCGTCGATGATGATGCTCATCAGCTCGGGCTCGAGGACGCGCGACGCCGCGCGGATGCGCCAGTCACTGATGCGTCGATAAAAGCGCTCTCGCTCGTCATGTGATTACCCTCCACGTCCAAGTTAGCAAACGCTCACTGGGGGAGCCAGGCGGCCCGATGAGTGCACTCACACGGCGGCGCCCTGGATGATCGGCCGTACGCGATCCACGGACGCTGCGCAGCTATTCTATGTCGCTGCGACGGTGAGGACGAAGCACCCCCAGTCGGGTCCGGCGGTGCCGATCATCAGCCAATCACCGGCTGTCGGAAATCGCACGAGACTGGGGAATCCTGACTCGCGTTTCGAGCCCGGACTGTATCCCCAATGCGGCACCGACAGTCGCAGGAGTCGGCAGGATCATCCAGTCTCACAGCACGGACGACCAGGGTGTCCGGGTATTCGAACGGATTGTGAAGCGGCCGCCACAGAATTTTCGTGTCACGATTGGCCTTCGGCCCCCCGCGTCCGGACCAGACGGAACGGATGATGATCTCGCCGGAACGGACAGATCCGCCAGACACGCCGCTCGGTGGTATGGCGCACTTTCTCTCCGTCGTGCCGCTGAATTCGTCAGTGAATACTGACGGCGTGTATGACGGCGCCTTCGCATGCGGATGTGACACGCCTTCGACCTCCGCCGCCTTCACCGAAGTTGGAATGCTCTGCGCAATGACGGATTGCGCGAGAACCAGCGTTGCAATTGTGCAAATGCTCAACCGCATCATAACGTGAACGCTTCCCGGTAATTTGGCGGACAATTAGCACGTGCGCATTCTCAACCTCTGTCTGGACCCTCTTGTCGGGAAGGCAGCAGTTTCCAGAACACCCGGCTGCCGTATTTCCGTTTGCGAGGCATTAGCCCTCCCTCGGTTTCTGAGTGATTGCGTCTCCTGTGTGAGTTGCTGCGAACACCGTTCTTGCGCCGGCATTTGTTACTGCATTCGTTATCGCGCCGGAAAGGCGGGCGGAAAAACGAAAGCGGCGCCTGACCCTAAATGGGTCTGGCACCGCTGTTTGGTATCGATGGGCCTGCGAGGAGTTGAACCTCGGACCTCACGCTTATCAGGCGTGCGCTCTAACCACCTGAGCTACAGGCCCCAGAGCTTTGCAAGGTAATGGCTTGCAGTCCCTGCTTCAACCCGATCGCCGAGGCGCAACCCTTCGCACGAGTGAGCGGAAACGCACGTCCAGCAGTGGCCGCTCGCGACGGAAGACTCGCTACTTTCCGCGCTATGCCGAGACCGACTCTCCCGGAGCGCCCCTGATGGCGCACCGCCAGTTCACCGACGCCAAGGGCGTCGTCTGGGACGTCTACGACGTCGTCTCCCTTCCCGGCTTCGGCCGACCCGGCGAGCCACAGCTCGCGCCCCACTCCGAGGTCTTCCGCGCCGCCCGCAGCTGGCTCGTCTTCGAGAGCGCCGACGAGAAGCGCCGCTATCCCATCATCCCAGAGAACTGGGAGCAGGCGCCCGCGGCCGAGATGCAGCGCCTGCTCGACCAGGCAACCGCCGTTAGTAAACGCTCACCCTGAGAGCGTCGGCCGCGGCTGTACCTTCCGGTCGTGCCCGTCGGCACGCCGTCACAGCATGACTGATCCGCCATCATATTGGCACCTCGGCTGAATCGCTCGTACATTGGCGGCACGTCGCGCAGGAGCAGCGCGTGTCGGATCTGAGGGATCTGCTGCAATCCAGTCTCGGCACCGGATATCGACTGAGCCGCGAGCTCGGTGGCGGCGGCATGTCGAAGGTATTCGTCGCCGACGATCCGGCGATCGGCCGTCGCGTCGTGGTGAAGGTCCTGTCCCCGGACCTCGCGGCCGGCGTCAATGTCGATCGGTTCAAACGAGAGATTCAGGTCGCCGTTAGCCTGCATCATCCGCGCATCGTGCCCGTCCTCAGCGTGGGGCAGTCGGGCGACTTCGTGCTCTACTACACGATGCCCTTCATCGACGGGGAGACGCTCCGCGCGCTCATCGACCGCGAGCGCCAGCTTCCACTCGAGCAGGCCCTCGCGATCACCCGCGACGTCGCCGACGCACTGCACCACGCGCATGGATGCAACATCGTCCACCGGGACATCAAGCCAGAAAACATCCTCATCGAACGCGAAACGGGACGCGCTGTCGTCACGGACTTCGGCATCGCTCGGGCAATCGAGCGCTCCGCCGACGACAGCGCCGTCACGAGCACGGGCTTCACGTTAGGCACGCCCACCTACATGAGCCCGGAGCAGGCCGGCGCGGAGAAGGACGTCGACGGCCGGAGCGACATCTACTCGCTGGGATGCGTGCTCTACGAGATGCTCGCGGGTGCGCCGCCGTTCGTCGGACCAAACGCGCGCTCGATCATCGCTCGCCACATGACGGAGCCGCCGCCCGATGTCGGCATCGTCCGCGCCGAACTCCCGCCGGGCGCCGGGGTGCTCGTCCGCCGCATGCTCGCGAAGGCGCGCAACGCCCGCCCCGCTACCGCGGCGGCGCTCATCGACGACGTCGACAACTACGAGACGCTCGTCGATCGGAGCCCCGGCCGCTGGCGCCGCTGGATGGCCCTGACACGGTCCCTCTTCTCGCGGCGGCCGCGCCGTTAGTCGAATGACCTCGCGCTGATTTCGCGGTGAGTTCCTCGTGAGGGCGTCGCGGTAGGGTGGCTACGAACCTCAACCGGAGCCTCCCATGCGCGCCACCCTTGCTCGAATCGGACTCACCCTCATCGCCACGCTGGCGTTCGTTGCGTGCTCGGATCAGGATCAGCGGGACCCCCTATCCCCGAACGGCGCGGTCAGCAAAGCCGTCGTCTCGCCCCGCCCCTGTTTTAGCATCATCTGTCAGCCGCAACCCAACTATCTCGATGTGTCCGCGGGCAACGCCGTCACGTGCGCCGTCCACTCCACGCCCTACCTTCAGTACTCCATCACCCAGAGCAATCTCTTTTGCTGGGGCGACAACTCGAACGGGATGCTGGGAGTTGGCCTCGGCGCGGCGCCGGAGACGTGCACGAACAACGTCGGCGTCAACTATGGAAGCAACCGTCAGATCCCGTGCAGCACCAACCCGATCGCTGTGAAGGTGTTACGCAACTTTGCATCGGTATCGGTCGGCTCGGGCCACGTCTGCGCCATCGAGCGCGGCTCGGGGTCAGCATTCTGCTGGGGCGCGAACAACGCGGGCCAGCTCGGAATAGGCTCGACGGGCACCAGCGGGGCGAACTTCATTCCTACCACGGCCGTCGCCGGGTACGCCTTCGGCAGTATTTCAGCCGGCGACGGCCAGACATGTGGGATAACCACCGCACAGGACCTCGTTTGCTGGGGCAATGGCTTCGGGGCATCACCGGTGCTCGTGGGAAGCGGCTTCAAGAGCGTCAGCGTCGAGGGCGCGTTAGGCAGCTGCGCTTTGGCGGCATCCGGCCAGACGTGCGCGGGCTGGAGAGGTGCGTACGACTTCCTGGGCCAGGGCACCACGGCTCGACAGCTCTGCCAGATCCAGGGATCGGTCACGGAATGCTGGGGAGAGGGCAGTATGGGACAGCTCGGCGATGCCCACGCCATCCCGGTTGGTAGCAGCTACACTGTCCGCAGCAGCAGCCCCGTCGTGGTCGCTCAGCCAGCCGGCGCCACGACCACTGTTTCCTTCCAATCCGTTGCCACGGGCTACATGCACAGCTGCGCGCTCAGCGGTGGCGACGCCTACTGCTGGGGCCATGGCTGGTTCGGTGAACTTGGCTCCGGAACGCAGAACTCAGCGAACAGGCCTAGCAAGGTGCTGCCGCCTTATGGCGTGACACTGAGCTTCTCCAAGATCACGGTTGGCGACGGCCACACCTGCGGAATCTCCGGCGGTTCGATCTGGTGCTGGGGACGAAACGAGTCCGGGCAACTCGGCATCGGTACCAACAACACCTGGCTGACGTACCCGACATACGACCCGACGAATCCCTACTGGTCGCCGAATCTTGGCCTTGCGACTCCGGCGAAAGTCGTCGGCAGCTGAGCGCACGACACGTAGTCTGCCTCGACCGGCTCGCGACGCTGCCACCGGCGAGGCTCCTCGAGCCCGCACGACGCCGTGCGGGCTCGAGCAGTTTTCAATGTGCTCACCGACACTTTCACGGCCGGCTGTAACAGTGGTCGTCGAGCTCCAAACGTTCTTCTGTCCGGCGCTGTCCGATCTCGGCAGGATCCTCGATCCGGAGACCGAAATGCCGACTGCACTCGCCCAGGACTTCGCCGCCGACGCGCGCTTCGCGGTGAAGCAGATGCGGCGCCGTAAATCATTCACCGCGACAGTGGTCCTCACCCTCGGCTTGGGCATCGGCGCCACGGTCGCGCTCCTCAGCGTCGTCAACGCGCTCTTTCTGCGGCCACTCGCGTTTCCGCACGAGGACCGCGTTCGCGTCTTCTGGATGGATTACAACTGGCGTGGCGTGGAGTACGACTTCGTGCGCGAACGACGGGGCGTGTTCGACGACGTCGCTGCATTCTCGACGAATGGAGGGCCGTACCATGCGAGCGTCGGCGCTGCGGGGAACGCCGAGCTCCTGCCCTTCGTCGTCACGACCTCGTCCCTCTTCGACGTGCTCGCCGCGCCACCGTATCTCGGCCGCACGCTGCGAGCCGAGGACGACCGACCCGGTGCGCCGAAGGTGATCGTGATCAGCTTCGGGATGTGGGCACAGGATCTCGGCGGTCGACGCGACGTCATTGGTCATCGCATCATGATCGACGGTGAGCCGGTCACCGTAGTCGGGGTAATGCCGCCGCGCTTCTTTTTTCCCACTCCGGATTTCCGGGCGTGGCGTCCGCTGCAGCTCGATCCCTCGACGTCGTTCTATCAGGACGTGGGCTATCTGACGCTCGTCGGTCGCGTTCGTGCGGGTGTCGGCGACGATCTCCTCCAGAGCGACCTGCGTCGACTCGCGCGATCGTTAGGCGCGCAGTTCACCTACACGACGGAATCCGACAAGACGAAGAGCCCCAGCGTGCAGGCTGTGCGGACGTATCTGCTCGGCGATGTGCGCGGCACGGTCTTCCTGCTCCTGGGCGCAGCGACACTGCTGTTGCTGATCGCGTGCGGCAACGCCGCGGCGCTCCTCCTCGCCCGCACGAGCGACCGCAGTGCGGAGCTTGCGGTGCGCACCGCGTTGGGAGCCGGTCAGGGGCGTATCGCACGCCAGATCATGACCGAGGCTTTCGTGCTCGCCCTCGCTGCGGCGACGCTGGGTGCACTCGTGGCCGTGGTCGGCTTCGGCGCACTCGTGTCGCGGCTCCCGCTGGCCGGTGGCTTCGCGGACGCGGTGACCATGGGCTGGCTCACATTCGCCGGCGCGTTCGTCCTCGCGCTCTTCGTCGCGACCTTCATCTCCCTGGCGCCGCTTCGCGACCTCTTGCGCGGCCGCCTGGAGGCGGTTCGCGGCTTTGGTCGCGAGCGCAGCGAAGCGGGACTGCGACGCAGCACGCGACGCATGCACGGCGCGCTCGTCGCGGGCCAGGTGATGTTCGCGGTACTGCTCGTTGCCGGCGCCGCACTGCTGATTCGCTCCGTGGAACGGCTCCGCGCGCTCGACCTCGGGTTCGATCCGCGCGGCGTCTCGACGTTCACCATCGTGCCGAGCGACAACGCGCCCGCGGAATCGCGGCGGCAGTTCATTCGTGATCTTGTCGCCCGGGTTAACGCGATACCCGGCGTGAGCGCGGCGGGCGTCACGAATCGCTTGGCGGTGCGCGACGGCGGCTACCAGGGTCCGGTGCTGCCCGAAGGTCGGCCTGATCTCGCCGGCGCGAACCGTCCAAACAGTCTCTATCGCACGGCGACGCCGGCTTTCTTTCGCGCCATGCGGATGCGTCTTCGCGAGGGTCGAGGGATCGATTCGACGGATGGCGCGAGCTCACTACCGGTGACGGTCATCAACGAGTCGTTCGCGCGCCGGATCTGGCCCGGAGAGAGTGCCATCGGCAAGCGCATCATCACCGGCTATACCGGGACGATGATCGCACGCACGATCGTCGGTGTGACCGCGGAAACCCGCATGACGGGCATGACGGGTGAGGTGCCATTCACGATGTGGGTGCCATTCGAGCAGCATACCGCGCCGCAGGGTGCGGTGCTCGTCGCTCGTTCGTCCGGCGACGTCGGGAACCTAACGAGCACGGTGCGACGGATCGCGGCGGAGCTGGATCCACAGGTCGCGGTGACCCGCATCGAGACAATGGATCAGGTGCTGGCGAATGCCATGGCGCAGCCGCTCCGCCTCCGCTTCTTCCTGTCCGTGTTCGGCGCCCTGGCGCTCATCGTTGGCGCCATGGGAGTATACGGTGTCGTATCGTACGCGGTCGCTCGCCGTCGCGCGGAGTACGCGATCCGTGTCGCCCTCGGCGCCACGCCGTCGCGCGTGCTCGGCGCGGTGCTGGGGCATGGGCTCGTGCCGGTGGCACTCGGCACGGTTCTCGGCGTCGCGGTGACCTTTGCCTTCGGCCGCGCGCTGGAAGGTGCTGTCTATGGCGTGAAGCCAAGCGATCCGGGGAGCATCCTCGCGGCGGCGGCGCTGCTCCTGGTTGCGGGCGTGCTCGCTACGCTCGCGCCCGCGCTTCGGGCGGGACGTACGAATCCAGCGACTGCACTGCGCGCGGAGTGAGCGCCCGCGCCTCGTTAGGTGCCGGACGGTGAGATACGCGAAGCGCGGGAAAAAAAACCGCGCCCCAATCGCATTGCTGCAACTGGGGCGCGGCTATTGGTCGGCAATCGAGTGTGAGAGGTCGTGCAGTGGCGCGACTTCAGAGCCGCTTTCCGTCCGGTGAAGGACTTACTCGCGATGCTCCGTTAAGGAGGTGATCCAGCCGCAGGTTCCCCTACGGCTACCTTGTTACGACTTCGCCCCAGTCACTGCGCTCGCCTTCGGCCGCTTGG
>JAJKIV010000412.1 GCA_021154285.1 Gemmatimonas sp.
CAACAGCCGATCGTGGAGTTCGATGGCTCGGTCGATCTGCTCCGAGGCTTTCTCGCCCCCTTTGATGTCCTCGGGCGCGAACCATACCCGAACGTGCTCTTGCTGCAGCCGTGCGTGCAGGCGCTTAGCGAAGGCCTCGTCCTTCGTACTGGGCCCTCCTCTTTCCGGTCGCGAAGCAGCCTTAGCAGCAGTCCAGCATCACGTCGCTGCCTAACGGAGCATGCATAACGACAAGTACACCTTGGTCAACTAGCCCCGACGACGCCAACCGCAGCAATGTCGATTGATGCGTCGGCACCTGACTTTTCGTCCGACCATCTCTGGTTGGCGCATGAGGAACACTCTCAATGACCGATACCGCCGCTCGCGGGCCCGCCGTCCTCGAGCCCGCTCCGCAACCTGAGCTCGGCTCCCCGATCTCCCCTCCCGGGCCGGCGCCCTTTCCCGACATGGTGTGGGTGCCCGGGGGTACATACCGCATGGGGTCCGATCATCATTATCCGGAGGAGGCGCCGGCGCACCGCGTCACCGTCGACGGCTTCTGGATGGACCGCTACCCCGTCATGAACGAGTCGTTCGCGCGCTTCGTCGAAGAGGCGGGGCACGTCACGTTCGCGGAGGTCCCGCCGAACGCCGCCGACTATCCGGGCGCACGCGCGGACATGCTGTACGCCGGCTCGCTGGTGTTCCGGAAGCCGCTCGTGCGTGTCAGCCTGCGCGACGCGTCGCGATGGTGGACGTTCATGCGCGGAGCGCAGTGGCGTCATCCGTACGGACCGCAGAGTACGATCCGCGGGCTGGAGCGCTACCCGGTGGTACACGTCGCGTACCGTGACGCTGAGGCGTTCGCGACATGGGCGGGCAAGGAGCTCCCGACGGAGGCCGAGTGGGAGCGCGCCGCACGCGGCGGGTTGGACGGCGCCGCGTACGCGTGGGGAGACGAGCTGACCCCGCACGGCCGCCACATGGCGAATACGTGGCAGGGTGAGTTTCCGTGGAAGAACGCGCGTGCCGATGGCTTCGACGGCACATCGCCGGTGGACGCGTTCGCGCCTAACGGCTACGGGCTGTACGACATGATCGGCAACGTCTGGGAGTGGACGTCCGATTGGTATCGGCCCCAACACCCCGCCGAGCGGGAGAAGGCGTGCTGCATCCCGACCAACCCGCGCGGCGCGCGCGAGGAGCGCAGCTACGACCCATGCCAGCCGGAGGGCCGAATCCCCCGCAAGGTGCTCAAAGGCGGCTCGCATCTGTGCGCGCCGAACTACTGTCGCCGCTACCGGCCCGCCGCGCGCTTCCCCGAGCCTATCGACACGTCGACGTGCCATGTGGGGTTCCGCTGTATCGTGCGAACGAGCGGCCCCGATAGCGTAGATCAGTGAAGTCCCATGACAGCGACCTTCGACGAATCGCGCCTCCGCCATCCAAAGGAGCGACCCGTCTTTATCGCGACGGTGCTGCTCAACCTGGCGCTCATCGCGGGTGCCCTGGCGCTCGGCCTCTACGGAGGTGACTGGCTGGAGCGGCACCCGCGCGTGGCGAAGTACGCCGATGGGCTGCGCGTAACCGCGATTGCCGCCGTGCTCGCGCCGTTCGTCCTCACGTTCGCGCGCAACCGCCGCCACGCCGCCGTGCGCGCAAACTCCGTTCACCTCTCGCGCACGCAGATCCCCGAGATCTACGAGGACTTCGAGCGGATGTGCGCGACGCTCCGCTTGCTGCCTCCCCCGGAGCTGTACGTGACGGAGGACGCGATCGACGCGCCATCGGCGGCGTACTCGGCGTTGCACATCGACTACGTCGTGCTCGATGTCAGGTTCCTCGAGGCGACACTGCACGAGGTGCGCGACGTGTACCGGTTCTACCTCGCCCGTGAGCTCGGGCGCATCCGCCTCGGTCACACGCACTGGCTCGACGAGTTCCTGATTGCGCACGTCATTCGCGCGCCCATGCTCGGCAATCCGCTGATGCAGATGCGCACGTACTCGCACGACCGCTATGCGATGAGCCTGGCGCCGGACTCGATCCGTGGGCTGGCGGTACAGGCGTCGGGGCGCCACATGCTCAAACACCTGGACGTCGAGGCGTTCCTCGCGCAGGCGCGCGAGGTGCGTGGGTGGTGGGCGCGCGTGGCAAGCCTGGGCCGCGACACGCCGCGGGTGGCCTACCGCGTTCAGGAGCTCGAGCGCGCGGGCCTGCTGCCGCAGGGGACGGCGATTGCGGTGCCGCCATCGGGATCGACGCCGCCAGCGGTGCTCGGGAGCGGGTCAACGTAGCTCCGGAGTGCGCGTCGGCCTCGTTCGCCGGCAGGCCCTGACAGCAGCGAGCGGCTCGACGCACCAGCACGCGGCCGTCGGCGGATGGGCGGTGTGATCATCGTCGCACCCTGGCCTAACGCCGGCACTGGCGTCTGATGATCGCTCACCCGGCTACCATGGTCCAATGGCCGCGCTGGTGGCCGGTGCCGAAACTGGCTCGTTTCGTCGTACCGTCGAGCGTCGTGCCGCTGGTCGCTATCACCAATCCGCCGCGCCATAGCGAGCGCATCAGGATGGGTAGACCATCGGGCGTACTCGCCGCTCCTGAGCAGCTCGATGGCGTCGATACCCAGCGACTGATGTCAGGAGGATGACACGATGGCCTCGAACGACTCGCTCCAGCGTCAGGTCCTGCCGATTCCGGACCGCAAGCCGGTGACCCTCACGACGTACGACGCCAAGGACCCGGACACGAAGTTTCCTCCGATCACGCCGCTCCGGCCGCCCGCCGCCGCGCCTAACGTGCTCGTGATCCTGCTCGACGACGTGGGCTTTGGCGCCTCGAGCGCGTTCGGCGGCCCGTGCCGGACGCCTAACGCCGAGAAGCTGGCGGCGAACGGCCTCAAGTACAACCGCTTCCACACGACCGCCCTCTGCTCGCCGACGCGCGCGGCGATGCTGTCGGGGCGGAACCACCACGCCGTCGGCATGGGCGGCATCACCGAGATCGCCACCTCCGCGCCCGGCTACAACTCGCTGCGGCCGAACACCTGCGCGCCGCTCGCGGAGGTGCTCAAGCTGAACGGCTACTCGACGGCGCAGTTCGGCAAGTGCCACGAGGTGCCGGTGTTCGAATCGACGCCGATCGGTCCCTACGACCACTGGCCCACGGGCTCTGGCTTCGAGCGCTTCTACGGGTTCATCGGCGGCGAGAACAACCAGTACTACCCGTCGCTGTACGATGGGACGACACCCATCGAGCCGGAACGCACAGGCGACGAAGGCTACCATCTGATGGAGGACCTGGCCGACAAGGCGATCGACTACGTTCGACAGCAGAAGTCCATCGCGCCGGACAAGCCGTTCTTCATCTATTTCGCGCCGGGCGCGTGCCACGCGCCGCATCACGTACCCAAGGACTGGGTCGCGAAGTACAAGGGCAAGTTCGACAAGGGATGGGACGCGCTGCGCGAGGAGACCTTCGACCGCCAGAAGAAGCTCGGCGTCATCCCGCGCGACTGCGAGTTGACCGCGCGGCCGAAAGACATCCCGGCGTGGACGGCGACCGAGGAGCGCCTCCGGCCCGTGCTGGCACGGCAGATGGAGATCTACGCCGCATTCCTCGAGTTCGCGGATCACCACGTCGGCCGCGTCATCGACGCGTTAGGCGACCTCGGGATCCTCGACGACACGCTCATCTACTACATTATCGGCGACAACGGCGCGTCGGCCGAGGGCTCGCTCATCGGCTCGTTCAACGAGCTCACGGTCGGAGAGGGGCCGGATCTGAACACGCCCGAGCTGCTGATCGGGCACATCGACGACCTCGGCACCTCGCGCGCGTATAACCATTACGCGGTCGGCTGGGCGCACGCGATGGACACCCCGTACCAGTGGACCAAACAGGTCGCGTCGCACTTCGGCGGCACGCGGAACGGCACAATCGTCCACTGGCCTAACGGGATCAAAGCGAAAGGACAAATTCGCTCGCAGTTCCATCACGTGATCGACGTGGCACCGACCGTCCTCGAGGTCGCCAAGCTGCCGGCGCCGACCATGGTGAACGGCGTCCTGCAGGAGCCGCTGCACGGCGTCAGCATGACGTACTCGTTCGACGACGCGAAAGCGGCGGAGCGGCGCGAAACGCAGTACTTCGAGATGTTCTGCAACCGCGGCATCTACCACAAAGGGTGGACCGCCGTCACACGGCACGGGAACCCGCCCTGGGTGGTCGTGGGAGCGCAGCCGTCGATTAGCGAGGACGTCTGGGAACTGTACGACACGACCACGGACTGGTCGCAATCGCGCGACCTCGCCAAGCAGATGCCGGAGAAGGTCGCCGAGCTCCAGCGGCTCTTCGAGCTCGAGGCGGGCAAGTACAACGTCTTCCCGCTCGACGACCGCAAGGCCGAGCGCGCGAATCCGGACATCGCCGGGCGTCCGTCGGTGGTCCTCGGCAACTCACAGATCCTGTTCCCTGGGATGCGCCGGCTCCAGGAGAACTCGGTCATCAACACCAAGAACAAGTCGCACTCGGTGACCGCGGAGGTCGGGGTGCCCGCGTCAGGCGCGAACGGCGTGATCGTCGCGCAGGGCGGCAACATGGGCGGCTGGAGCCTCTACGTGCACGAGAGTCGGCTGAAGTACTGCTACAACCTTCTGGGCATCCAGCAGTTCTACACGGGCTCGGACTCACCGCTACCTGCCGGTACGCACCAGGTGCGCATGGAGTTCACCTACGACGGCGGCGGCATCGCCAAAGGTGGCACCGTCACGCTGTACGTCGACGGGAAGAAGATTGGCGAGGGGCGGGTCGAACGCACGCAGCCCTTCGAGTTTTCGATGGACGAGACGTTGGACATCGGGTGCGATGTCGGCGAACCCGTCGCGGCGGACTACGGTCCGCGCGGCAACGCGTTCAGCGGCAAGGTCAAATGGGTGCAGATCGACATCGACGCCGCGGCCGAGGACGTCGACCACATGATCGGCGCCGAGGAGCGATTCAATCTCGCGATGGCGAGGCAGTAGCGCCGATGCCTCGGCGTGACAGCAGTGCATGGCTCCGCGACGACTTGGAGGAACGGGATGATGAGCGCAGAAAAGCCTAACAGCCGGAAGCACTCAAAGCAGGGGAACGGAAACGGTCACCGCAACGCGACGCTGGTGTCAGACATCCTGCCGCTGCCCGAACCTCGATTTCACGGACGCATCGGGAGCACATACGTCGACTCTGAAGCCGACATCATCTCCCTTCCGACACCGCCGGCCGGTGCGCCTAACGTGTTACTGGTTTTGCTCGACGATGTCGGGTTCGGCCAGACTAGCACATTTGGCGGGCCGGCCAACACGCCGACACTGCAGCGACTGGCCGACGAGGGGCTCCGGTACAATCGATTCCATACGACCGCTCTCTGCTCGCCGACGCGCGCCGCGTTGCTTTCTGGTCGCAATCACCACTCCGTTCATAGCGGCGTCATCACGGAGATGTCGACCGGCTTTCCCGGTTATGACGGCTCGTGGCCGAGAGAGGCAGCCTGTGTCGCCGAGATTCTCCGCGGCAATCAGTACAGCACGGCCGCCTTCGGAAAATGGCACAACACGCCCGACCACGAGCTGGGCGCCGCTGGTCCATTCGATCGCTGGCCCGTCGGAAAGGGATTCGACTACTGGTACGGATTCCAGGGTGGAGAGGCGAGCCAATGGAACACGCCGCTGTACGAGAACACCGCGCCCATCGAGCCGCCGCACGACAATCCGAAGTGGCATTTCACCGAAGCCATGGCGGAGCGGACGATCTCGTGGATCGGCCAGCAGAAAGCGGTTGCGCCCGAAAAGCCCTTCTTCATTTACTTCGCGCCGGGTGCCTGTCACTCCCCGCACCACGTGCACAAGGAGTGGGCCGATAAATACAAGGGGAAGTTCGACCACGGCTGGGATCGACAGCGCGAAATCGCTCTCGAAAACCAGAAGAAGCTCGGGCTCGTTCCCAAGAACACCAGCCTAACGCCGCGTCCCGAGTCCATCCCGTCATGGGAGTCGCGGTCGGCGGATGAGAAACGGCTCTACGCCCGCATGCAGGAAGTCTTTGCCGGCTACCTCGAGCATGCCGACGCCCAGGTCGGCAAAGTCGTCGCCGCCATCGAACGAATGGGACTGCGCGACAACACCCTCATCATCTACATCGTTGGCGACAACGGTCCGAGTGGCGAAGGCTCGCTGACCGGCACGCTCAACAACATGAAGACCCAACTCGGCCTCCTCGATGACGTAAAGACGATGCTGAAGCACATCGACGAGCTGGGAGGCCCGCTGCACGAGAATCACTATCCGGTGGGCTGGTGCTGGGCCGGGTCGTCACCCTTCCAGTGGATGAAACAGGTCGCCTCGCACTTCGGCGGCACGCGCAACGGTCTGGTCATGTCGTGGCCGACAGGCATTGCCGATCGCGGTGGGCTGCGCTCGCAGTTCCATCACTGCATCGATATTACCCCGACGATCCTCGACGTGATCGGCCTTCCCGAACCCCGTGAGGTGAACGGCGTGCCGCAAAAGCCGATCGAGGGCATCAGCATGGCCTACACCTTTGTGGACGAGGACGCGCCGGGTCGGCGAGTGACTCAGTACTTCGAAATGCTCGGCAACCGCGCACTCTATCACGACGGGTGGGTCGCCGGATGCCTGCACGGCAGGCTGCCCTGGCTGACGTCCGGCGGCGCCAGCTTCGACGACGACACGTGGGAGCTCTACAACATCGACCGGGACTTCTCGCAAGCGAACGACCTCGCTGCCAAAGAGCCGAAGAAGCTGCGCGATCTGCAGGACCGCTTCATGGCGGAGGCGGCGAAGTACAACGTGCTGCCGCTCGACGATCGCTTCGCCCAGCGCGCCGATCCGTCGCTCAAGCCCAGTCATCTGCGCGGGAAGACGAAGTTCGTCTATCCTCCGGGCACGATCCGCATCGGAGAACGCTCCTCGCCGAACACCAAGGACGTCCACCATACGCTCGCGGCCGAAGTAGTGATACCAGACGACGGCGCCGAGGGCGTGCTTGTGTGTTGCGGAGGAATCTCGAGCGGCTATTCGCTGTTCATGAAGGACGGCAAGCTGCACTGGGAGCACAATTACTACAATGAGACGCGCTATCGGGTGACGTCGACCGAGAAGATCCCACCGGGGCGTCATGTGCTCTCCGCGGAGATACAAGTCGACAAAGAGGGGAAGCCCGGCACTGGCGGCAACGTGACGCTTCGCCGTGGCAAAACGAACATCGGCGAGGGACGTTTCGAGCAGCAGGTATACGGCTACTTCACGGTGAACGAGACCTTCGACGTCGGCTGCGACACC
>JAJKIV010000413.1 GCA_021154285.1 Gemmatimonas sp.
AGATGCTTCCCCAGCGCGACATGTGCTATCAGCACATCCGGCACATCCTGAATCGCTCGATGATACCGGCGCTGAAAACCTTCGCCGTTCGCGTCAGGCTTGATCAGCCCGCGCGCCTGGTTGACCAGCGCATCACCGTCTGCCAAAGCCGCTTCATCGGATGCGAGCAGCTCGTCGATCTGCACCACCAGCCCTGAGAGCGGATGCAGCCACGCGAACCACGGATCGTTGAGCACCAGTTGGAGGAGCGCACCGCTTCCCTCGATTCTCCCCTGCTCGCGCTCGTAGCGAATGCGGGCGTCGTCCAGGAGTGCCTTGTGCACGCGCAGCAGCCCGCGCCGCACCTCCTCGAGCTGTAGTCGCCGGTCGGGTGAGAGCGGAGCCGAGCTGGCCGGCGGAGGACTGGTCATGGGTGTCTCGTTCGAGATCGGATGGCGGCGGGACGGGACCTCACTCATCCTAATAGTTGCGCAAGCCGTGCGCCCCGAGTGGGGCACGGCTCGGCCCAGGGACCACGTTGGTTCCACTACCCTCCGCCGCCCTGAAGGCTCAGTCTTCATTCGTGAGCGATCCACGCCAACTTCCGACTCGGCCAATCGAGCAGGTCCGTGAGCGCGTCGTCGAGGCGCTCAGCGAGCATTTCGCACGCGACGACATCTCACTCGACGACCTCGAGACACGCATGGCGCGTGTCTACGCCGCGAGCACGCCACAGGAGGTCGAATCGCTGCTCGACGGGCTTCCGGCGCTCGCGACCGGCGCGCCGTTGCCGGCGTCGCTCGAACCGAATTCGTCGGCGCCGAAGTTGCGCGAGCGGCTCGTGGCGATCATGTCGGGCATCGTTCGCCGCGGGCTTTGGCGGATTCCGCGGCGGCTTCGCGTGGTCGCGATCATGGGTGGCGTTCAGCTCGACCTGCGCGAAGCGGAGCTTCCTCCGGGAATCACGGAGATTCGCGCGTTCATTTTCATGGGTGGCCTCGACGTGCGCGTGCCACCGGGTGTCCGACTCGAGACGGACGGCGTCGCGATCATGGGCGGCTTCGAGGACCGGGTCGACGAGGCCGGTGCGGGCGGGGACGCCCCGATCGTGCGCATCACCGGCGTCGCGATCATGGGCGGTGTTTCCGCACAGGTTCAGGCGATCGGAGCAGCGGACTGAAAAGCGCGAACTAAACAGGTAATTGGTTTAGGGGATTGGTTATTGGTACTGAGCCCTCGGTACGCCTCTCAACTCACGCGAGATGAGCATCAATCCGCCGTTCGTTACTCGTCTCGAAGCGCAACGTTAGGGTCGAGTCCCGCTGCCCGTCGCGCCGGAATCCACGAGGACACCGCGGCGACTGCCATGAACAGAACTCCAATGGCGACGAACGTCAGCGGATCGGTTGGCCTGACGCCGACGAGCATCGTCTTCATCCCGCGTGTGAGCGCGAGCGCGCCGACCGCGCCTAACGCGATGCCGATCGCGCTCAGGCGGAGGCCCTGGCCGATCACGAGCTGGAAAATGCTCGACGTGTTCGCGCCGAACGCCATCCGTACGCCGATCTCCGCCGTCCGCTGTCTGACGACCGTGGACAGCACGCCGTAGAGTCCCACGGCCGCGAGCACGACGGCGATCGCCGCGAACGTCGCGATCAGCGCCAGCGCAAATCGCGTCGATGCCATCGCACGATCCACGAACGCCGTCATCGGTTGCACTTCCGCTACCGGCATCTGACGGTCGACCTCCCTGATCGCCGCGCGAACGGCCGGCACGAGGGCGTTCGGTTCACCGCTCGTGCGCACGACCCACCGTGATACCGCGCCATGACCGAACAGGCCGTCCGTCAGGAACATCGCCTCTCGGCTATCCGCGGCCAGCGTCTCGTGGCGCTCGCGGTCCACGACGCCGATGACCTGGAACCATTCCGGGTCGTTCGATCGAACGCGCACGTAGAGCCGCTTGCCTACCGCCGACTGACCCGGGAACGCCTTCGCGGCGAAGTTGCGGTCGACGATCGCCAGCACCGCGTTAGGGTTGTTGTCGGCCTCCGTGAAATCGCGCCCCTCGATGAACTTCGTCCGCATCACCTTGAAGTAGCCGGGCAGGATGATGTGCACGTTCGCCTGCTGGAACTTGCTCGGGTCAGTCACGGCCACTTCGGTCCCCCAACGCGCATTCACGATTCCGCCATCGAGCGGCAGCGGGCTCGCGGCGGTCACTCCGGTCACGCCCGGAACCGAACGCAGACGTTCCACCAGCTGCCGAATTATCCCTGCCTGTACGTCCGGCCCGCCGGGTCGCCCGCTCACCGCGAAGAACGTGAGCAATCCGTTCGGATCGTAACCGGGATCCACGTGCTGCAGCGCGACGAAGCTTCGCAGCATGAGGCCGCAGCCGATCAGTAGCACGAACGAAAGCGCGACCTCCGCGGTGACCACCGCGTTGCGGATCCTGCGCCCGCGTGCGAGACCGCCGGTTCGCCCGGCCGACCGGAGGATGTCCGCCAGGTCGGGACGTGACGCGCGCAGAGCCGGCACGATTCCGAACGCCGCCGCGGACACGAGACATGCGAGCACGGTGAACGCGAGCACGATTGGATCGGCTGACACCGAGTCCAGGCGCGGCAGGTTTTCCGGCGCCAGCACCAGCAGCAGCTTGATCCCGGCCTGCGCGAGAGCGAACCCGACGAGCGCGCCGAGCGTGGCGACGAGCAGGCTCTCGGTGAGCATCTGCCGGATGAGTCCCCACCGCGTTCCGCCTAACGCCGAGCGTACGGCGAGCTCGCGTTCGCGCGAGGCGGCGCGGACGAGCATGAGGTTCGCGACGTTCGCACAGGCAATCAGCAACACGAAGCTCACCGCGCCCATGAGCGCGATGATCGCCGGACGAACGTCCGCCACGAGGTCCTCCCGCATCCACTCGCCGCGTATGTGCAGTCCGGCGGCTTCCTTGATCGGGAAGCGGCGCCGCAGATCGGCGGCGATGTTGTCGAGCTGCTGCTGCGCCTGCGGCAGCGTGACACCCGGCTTGAGTCGGCCGATCATGTCGAGAAACACGTTCGTGCGAGACGCGGTCGCGTAGTCGATCCGAAGCGCCGAGTAGATGTCGGGATTGCGCACGACGTTGGCGCTGGGTGGGAACAGCAGCTCGAACTCCGGCGCCACCACCCCAATGATCTCTGCTCGCCCGTTTCCGACATCAACCGTCTTGCCGATCACGTTCCGGTCGCCGCCGTAGCGCCGCTGCCAGAAGGCGTAGCTCAGGATCCAGCTCGCGACGACCGCTGGCTGCCCGTCGGGCCCGACGGCGGGCGCTGGCGGCGGGGCGCCAGGCGCGCCCTGCGGTGGTGCCGGGAGTGGTGTCGCGTCCGACTCGTTGAAGTTCCGCCCAAGCACGATGCGGGCGCGCAGCACGGTGAAGACGTTGTCCGTTACGCCGGCGATGTTGACCTGCTCCGGCTCGCCGCCGTCTCCGACCAGCGGTTGCCGGAACGTCGATACGCCCGCGATTTCCTGGAACAGCGTGGCCTGTTGGCGCAGGTCGGGGAGGTCGCCGGGCGGGAACGGGAAGTCCTTGACGTTCCGCTTCACCATGTCGCCCCAGATGAGCGTCAGGCGGCCAGCGTCGCCGTAGGGAAGCGGGCGGAGGAGCACCGCGTTGACGACGCTGAAGATGGCCGTGCTGGCGCCGATACCTAACGCGAGCGTGATGATGGCCGTGAGCGAGTACGCGGGATTGGAGCGCAGCGTCCGCCACGCGTAGGTGACGTCCTTGAGCAAGGATTGCATCGATCCACTCGGCCGACAGGGTGGGCGGGCAGGGCGGCGCGGGACGAATTGACGAGCCGTAGGATCGTGCACCCGGTCGTCGCTCGGCGCCAGCCACGCGGGGCTAGGCCGCTATTTCGTCGCTGTGAACCGCGACCAGGCCGTTGCAGGTCGAGATACGGTTGTCATCAGTTCCCCGTTCCCGGTTCCCTGCTCCCGCTGTCCTCCCATTCGACGACATCGCCGACGCGAACCTCGCCGCCCGTGAGCACTTTCGCGAAGGCGCCGCCACGCCAGTTGTCGTACATCGCCACTTGCAGCCCGGGGACGGCTTCCTCCATTCGCTCGCACGGCTTCGTCTCGCCGGCGATCTCGAGACGCGTGCTGCCGATTCGCAGCACGCGCTTTCGCGTATTGGCGAGGGAGATCCCGCTGACCATGAGGTTGGCGCGGCGCGTGGACGGCGGGGCATCGCTCCCGGTTTCGCGCATGAGAGCGTCCCACACCTCGCGCTCGATGAGCGTGACCTGACGCCGGCTGCTGCGCCCTACGCTGCCCTCGACGCCTTTGCCTTCGACCAGCGTGGCGGACTGCCGGGGATCCATAGGGCCGCGGTGTGCCCGCTTCGACCAGATGGCCTCGAGACGGCCCGCGTCGCTGCTCATGCGTTGCCCTCGACGATCGCAAAAAGCGGATAGTGATCGGACGCCGCTGCCGCGTCGGGCGCATCCTTCACGACAGCGCATTCGGTCAGGCGTGACACGTAC
The DNA here is from genome assembly GCA_021154285.1 of Gemmatimonas sp. Taxonomy (GTDB): domain Bacteria; phylum Gemmatimonadota; class Gemmatimonadetes; order Gemmatimonadales; family Gemmatimonadaceae; genus JAJKIV01. The sequence continues at coordinate 4,518 of JAJKIV010000413.1, forward strand.
CGCTCGGGCGTGAAGATGTAGTCGAGCCTAACGTGGGCGCCCCACGTCGGGAACGTATACCCGTCGCCCGAGGGGTGGTACTTCCGCCACACGTCCGCGTAATTCGCGCTCAGCATGACCTGAATCGTGTCCCGCGCGATGTCGCGGCCGCTCACCCAGACCATCGCCCGAATCCATCGCGGCATCTGCGCGACGTGCAGCCGCTCTCCGGGGGCCATCGCGTTGAAGTCGCCGGCAATGATGTGGAAGCCGTCCTGATACTCGCGAATGCCGTCGAGCAGCATGCGGATCTCGCGGGCCCGCCGGCGTTCGCTCCAGTTCGAGAACCACGCGCTCAAGTGGAGCCCGTAGATGCGCGGGTGGGCGTCGTCCAGCACGACCTCGAGAAACGCGTGCTTCGCGCCGCGCGCGCTGTGCCACGCGTGATGCGCGACCGGGTGCCGACTGAGAAAACCCGTCGAATACCCCGGACGAGAACCCCAATGAGGGAATCCGGCCTTCTCGGCAATGCGAGCCACGACGCCGGGGTCGGTCGCTTCCTGCAGCATGACAACGTCCGGCGTGCACGCGCTGATGACCGACGCGAGCGGCGCTTCGCGCCCGGTCCCGCCGTATCGAATGTTGTAGCTCAGGAAGCGAAGGCGAGAGGCGCTCACGAGCGTGCGTCGTCCGTCGGCTCGTCGTCGTCGGCATCATCGTCCCCCTCCTTCTTGCCTTCGATCAGCTCGAAGTATGGCTGGTCGAGCAGGACGTCGCGCGCGTACTGGACAAAGCTGGAGGTCGCCTGGATGTTCACTTCGCGTCCCGCAATCCTGCATAACGCGCGACGTAGCGGCACGAGCGACGGGCAGTGATCGGGCGTGTCGTCGTTCAGCGGTGCGGTGTGGAGCTTCGGGATGTAGAACGCGTCGTCGCTCCAGAGCTTGAGCATGTCGCCGCCGACGAGCGTGAGGTCGATGTCGCTCGTGCCGGGACCGTCGGCGTCGAACGGGGCGCCGTCCTCCCATCGGACGCCGATCACGGCGCTCCCGCGCAGCACGACAGTGACGTCGGACGGCAGCGCCTCGCGCAGCGCGGTGATGAACGTGTCGAAGCGCTCGCGGTCGCCGGCGAAGGCGAGATGGATGATACGCTCACGAATCTCGTTATCCGTGAGCTCGCGGGTTTGCTCGGTGGCCGTCTTTACCTGGTCATTCATCCCGGTGCAGAATAGCAATGTCTGCACCGGCCGCTGCGTCACTGACAATCAGGACTCTTCGTCCTCGTCCTCCTCTTCGTCGGCGCCTCCGCTGGCCATCCGCTCGCACGAGTCTGCACACGCCGCGCAGATCTCGGCGCAGTGCACCATGCGCTCGTCTCCCGAGACCGAGCGACACGCCTCCTCGCACGCTCGGCAGAGCTCGGCACAACCCGCGCAGGTCACGACATGATGCGGCGAGCCGCGCAGCATGAAGTTCGCGCTCACCTGACACAGCTCGGCACAGTCGAGCAGCACGCCGATCAGGTTCACGTCGGCGTGGTCACCGCCTTCGGTAAGACAGTACTGCACGGTCATGGTGCAGACGGCGTGGCAATTCAGGCACTCCTCGATGCAGTGCTGAAGCTCGTCGTGCCCCTCATCGTGCTCGTGGTCGGGCTCGTATTCGTGCCCGTGCGAGTGGCCGTGGCCGTGAGCCATTGCGCCTCCACCCCTGAACGAACTGGTGATGTCCGCAGCATCCGGTCGA
>JAJKIV010000414.1 GCA_021154285.1 Gemmatimonas sp.
ATGATGAGCGAAGCCCTCGAAACCGGCTGCGTGCTGTCCGGCCGCTACGCCATCGAACGTCAGATCGGCCAGGGCGGGATGGCCACCGTGTACCGGGCGGCGGACCTGCGTCAGGACCGCCACGTCGCCGTGAAGGTGCTGAATCCCGAGCTGGCCGCGGTCATGGGCGTGCAGCGCTTCATCGCCGAGATTCGCATCACCGGGCACCTCGTCCACCCGAACATCATCAGCGTGCACGACTCGGGCGAATGGTCCGGGCTCCCGTACTTCGTTATGCCGTACGTGGACGGCGAATCGCTCGAGCATCGGATCGCGCGGGAGCGAAGACTGACTGTCGCCGACGCGCTCCGCATCGCGCGCCAGGTCGCCGACGCGCTCGCGTACGCGCACGACAAAGGGGTCATCCACCGCGACATCAAGCCGGGGAACATCCTGCTACACGCCGGCCACGCGGTCGTCGCGGACTTCGGCATCGCGCGCGCCATCGAGCGCGCGACGGATGAGCAGCGCACCGCGAGCGGCGTTGCGATAGGCACGCGGGACTACATGCCCCCGGAGCAGGAGGCCAACGACCCCGACCTCGATGCCCGCGCCGACATCTACAGTCTCGGCTGCGTGCTGTTCGAGATGCTCACCGGGCTCACGCCTAACGCGGCACGTCGGTGGCACCAGCTCCCACCCGACAAGGCGCTGCGCAGGCTGCGCCGCGACGTGCGTCCCGATGCGGCAGCGGTGATACTCCGGGCGATCGAGCTCGAACCGGACGACCGCTTCGCGTCGGCGCACGACTTCGCGGGCGCCATCGAGACCGCCAGACCTCGGCCTGGCTCGCGTCGCAAACTGCCTGTCGTTCTCGCCGCGCTCGCCGTTGTATGCGCGACGGTTGGTTGGGCGATCTGGAAGTACCGTGGCAGCCAGCAACCCGAGCGCGGCGTGGACGCCAATCTCGTTGCCGTCGCGCCGTTCTACGTTGCGTCGTCTGACCCGGAAGTGCGCGCCTGGAAGGACCATCTCGCGCTCATCGTCCAGCAGCGGCTCGACGGCGCGGGAACGTTGCGCGCCCTGTCGCCTTCGGTCGCGACGCACGCGTGGCCCGCGGTCTCCGACCGCGCGTCGGCGCTCATGCTCGGGCGCCGCACGGGGGCGGGGCTCGTGACGTTCGGCACTCTCCTCGAGACGGGGTCGCACGCGTTCCGCACGAACGTGGAGATCTTCGACGTCGCACAGAACACGATGGTCGACGAAATACAGGCGGCGGTTGCGGACCCCGAGCTCGACGTGGATCAACTGCTTGCGCAACTCAGCGACTCCCTGAGCCATCACCTCCTGGAGCGCCTGGGATTGCACAGGCGAGTCGGTGCCGTCGCGCGAGGCGCGTTCGGCTGCTCGAGCTCCTCGTGGCCGGCCGTCCGCGCGTATCTCCGCGGGGAGCAATTCTACCGGCGCACCATGTGGGACTCGGCGACCGCAGCCTATCGCGATGCGATAGCGATCGACTCCACCTGCGCGCTCGCGTATCGCCGCGTGGCGATCGCGCTCGCGTGGGAGAGCTCGGACGACGACTCGCTGGTGCTCGCGTACAAGCTGCGCGCCGGCGCGAACAAGCGCGGGCTTGCCCCGCGCGACAGCCTTCTCGTCACCGCCGACTCGATCACGGCCGTCGTGCACACGCTGTTCAACGATTCAGCCTCGGCGCCACTGTACTGGAAGCACGCACACCGTCTGTTCGCGACGCTCGAAGAGGCTGCTCGGCGCTACCCGGGAGACCCCGAGATCTGGTACGCGTTAGGTGACGCGCGATACCACTTCGGGTGGGGACCGGCGAGCACGACGCCGTCCGCAATTCTCGCCGCGTTCGACAGCGCGATTGCGCTCGACCCCGGCTTCGGGCCGTCGTACATCCACCCCATCGAGATGGGCTTCGCCCTGAGCGGTGACACGCTCGCGATGCGGTACGCGCATGCGTACCTCGCAACCAAACCGACAGGCGTGAACGCCGAAGGGGCGACGCTCGTGACGCGACTCGTCGAGGACACCGGCCTGTCCCAGGCGAAAGTGCAGCGTGTGCTCGACTCGGCATCGACCGACGCCATCCTCGCCGCACGACTGCTGCTCGACCTTCGGAGAGACTCCCTGCAGAGCGCTGTGATCCTGAGCCAGGTCGTGGCGCAGCGCGAGGGGCTCGATTCGTCTGCGGCCCCGGGACACTGCGGCGACGTACGCTACAACCTCGCGCGCCGTCTTGCGCGACGCGGCCGGCTCGGCGAGGCGCGGTGCGCGATGGCCGGTCGAACGGTGTCGCGCCTGTTCGCGGAGCTCGCGTTGGCGGGTGGCGTGCGCTCGGACTCCGCCGCGCGACAGTTCGAGCATTGGCTGTCGACTGACCGCAGTTACTTGGCCTTCGCCCTGCCGTGGTGGTCGGAGCGCAGAGACACGCTCAGCATCGCGCGCTCTCTGCGTGACGCGCGTGCGTTGCTCCGCGGACCGCGCGCGACGAGCACCTGGCACCGCGCCGCCTACGACTCCAACGCTGCGCTCGCGTACCTGGCGCTCGAGCGTCACGAGGACTCCGCACTCGAGCGATTCCTGCGGCTGCCGGACACGCTCTGCCTCGGCTGCTTCGACCTGGACCGACTCAAGACGGCGCAGCTCCTCGCGTCCACGGGACGGCTGCGCGAGGCGCGTGACATCGCCGAGGAGTGGCGCGGCCCGTGGGTGATGCCAAGTGATGTGCTGTTCGCCCTCGAGCTGGGGCGCGTGACTGAGCAGCTGGGCGATCGCGAGGCGTCGATCGCGGCGTACCGTGTGGTGATCGAGTCGTGGGCCGGGGCCGACGATGTGCTCCAGCCGGTGGTGTCTGAGGCGCGTGACGCGATCCGACGGTTGACGGGAGACGTCGCCCGGGGGAAGCCACTCGCCGCCGGGAATATCTCGTCGTCACACCCACGGTGAGTGTGTGCCCACGAGCTGGCGGGTGTGTCAGACCCCTCCGCTACACTGCAGGCGTCCCTGAAATCGGAGGCGCTCCATGCAACACACCGTCCTCGTTGACTACGAGCTCGTCGTCGCGCAGCAAGGCTTCATCGTGCGCGCCCTGCTCAAGCTCGAAGGCAAAGCCCCTACGCCCGACAATCGCGTCCCCCTCAACCTCTCGGTAGTCCTCGACCGCTCCGGTTCGATGGCCGGCGACAAGCTCGCGGCGGCGCGCGACGCCGCCGCGATGCTCGTCCAGCGCCTCCACCCCGACGACACCGTCAGCGTCGTTGCCTATGACGACGAAGTCACCACCGTCGCCGAGCCTGCGACCGGCGCCGCGCAGGCCGGCCTAACGACCCACATCAGATCCATCCAGCCCGGCGGCTCGACGAACCTGAGCGGCGGATGGCTTCGCGGCCGTGAGCTCGTCGCGCGCGGAAAGCGCGAAGGTGGCCTCAACCGCGTCGTTGTGTTGACCGACGGCCTCGCCAACGCCGGCATCACCGCACCTGAGCAGTTGTTAGGCCTCTGCCGCACCGCGTGCGGCGCCGGGATCACCACGACCACCATCGGCTTCGGCGCCGACTACGACGAGAAGCTCCTCCGTGGCATGGCCGACGCCGGCGGTGCGAACATGTGGTACATCGAGCGCGCCGACCAGGCCGCGGACGTCTTCGCCGAGGAGCTCGAGGGACTGCTCAAGCTCTGCGCGCAGACGGTTTCCGTGGAGATCCGGCCGACCAACGCGGTCACCCTCACGGCCGTCCGCCACCAGTACCCTCTCACGTCGTTAGGTGACGGCAGCGCTCGGCTCGAGATTGGAGACGTCTACGCCCGCGAGCCCAACTCGGTGCTGGCGGAGTTCTTCGTCCCGGCACTCCTCGATGCGAATGGGGGCGCAGGCGACGCGGGCGAGGTGCGTGTCGCGGAGCTCGTGGTTGTCGCGCACGTGCTGACGGAGCAGGGCGGAGTGGAGCGCCAGGAGATCACGTTCTCGATCGTCTCGCGTCTGACGGCCGCCGGTCACGCGGAGCCGGAGGTGCGCCGCGAGATGCTGCTGCTCGACGCGGCTCGCGCCCGCGAAGATGCGCTGCGCATGCGCGACGAGGGTGACCTGGGCGGCGCGGCTGGTGTCCTTCGCTCGGTGTCCGCGATGGTGGCCGCGGCGCCTGCGGCCTACGGCGTCACGCTGGACGACGCGCTCGCGGAACGGGTGAGTGACCTCGCGGACCTGGCCGATCGATTCGTGGCCGAGGACGTGAGTGAGCAGGATGCCAAGTACATGGCGCAGCGGGCGTACAACGCGCATCGCGGCAAGCGCGCATACGAGGCCAAGCTCTCTCGGCGCTCGCAACCGTAGCGGCTACTGACGCCGACCCCTGACGAAAATGCGCAAATACCCACTGCGGACTATACACATCGGAACCATATGTATAGCGTTCGGATCAAACCTATACATGTCCATCGCCAGATCGCTCATTCATGGTCACAGTCAAGTCGGTCCCCGGCCTCACCCGGCTGGACCAACGTCGGTTCGAAACGCCGGCGATTCTCAAGCGGCTAGCCGCAGCGAGCCGACAACTCGCTGAATTGAAAGGAGTTGCGGATTCGATCCCGCACCAGGGCATCCTGATCAACACCCTGGGAATGCAGGAGGCCAAGGACAGTTCGGCGATCGAGAACATCGTGACGACTCATGACGAGCTATTTCGGGACGCAGCGTTCCCGAATGAGCTCGTCAGCGGACCGGCCAAGGAGGTGCTCCGCTACCGCCAGGCGATGCGGATTGGATTCGAGGCGGTGACCGGGTCTGGGCTGCTCACTGTGAATCACATCGTGGAGATCCAGGCGGAGCTCGAGCGGAACAGCGCAGGGTTCCGGAAAGTACCCGGGACGACATTGAAGGACTCGGCCGGGAGGGTGGTGTATACGCCGCCGGAGCCGTCGGAGATAATCGCCCTCATGACCGATCTCGAGCGGTTCATCAACGACGAGGCCCTGTTCGAGGCGGACCCGCTCATCAAGATGGCGCTGATCCATCATCAATTCGAGACGATTCACCCGTTCTACGATGGCAACGGGCGCACGGGACGGATCATCAATATCCTGTATCTCGTGAAGCACGGGTTGTTGGACACTCCGGTGCTCTACATGAGCCGGTACATCGTACGCACGAAGCCGGACTACTATCGGCTGCTGCAGTCGGTTCGAGACGACGACACGTGGGAGGAGTGGGTGACTTACGTGCTCACGGCGGTCGAGGAGACGGCGCGCGAAGGAATTGCCACCGTAATCGCGATCCGGGCCGCGCTGCTCGATACAAAGCATCGCATCCGCGACGCGTTCAGGTTCTACAGCCAGGATCTCATCAACAACCTTTTCACGCATCCGTACACGAAGATCCAGTTCATCGAGAGGGATCTGAAGGTCTCGCGGCTCACCGCGACGAAATACCTCGACGCACTAACGGAGGCGGGGTTCCTGGAAAAGCGGAAGGTCGGCCGCTCGAACTACTACATCAACGTCGCGCTGACGGCAATTTTGACGCGCGACGCAATGGTCACCGGCACCTAACGCGTCGCCATCGGCGCGGCGCGCGTACAACGCGCATTCGGCAAGCGCGGATATGAGGCCAATCTGTCTCGGCGCTCGCAACCGTAGCTGCTGCTACTTCGCACGCTTCGATTTCAACTTCACGTTCGCCAGAGTACTTCCGTCCAGAAGGCGAAGCGGCGTTCCACCTAACACGGGCCGCTTCACCTTGCGACTGACGGCGTCGCCGATCGCGCGTGCCTCGTCGGGCGTCGGCGTCCACTGGAATGTGCCGGCCATTTGACGGCTCGCCCACCGTCCCTCCGGCGAACCCGGTGGCGTGGTCGACGGCATGCCGACGACGGCGCGAATGAGGTCGAATTCCCACTTGATCGATGCCGAATCGCGATGTCCGTTCTCGAGGACCGGGTATCGACGATACTCGACGTGGATCAGCCATGGGTCGAGGTCGTCGTCGAGGTCAAGCATCACTTCGACCAGCCGGACCTCGCCGGGCCGAACTTCCGGAAGGGTGCCTTTCCCTGTCCGAAAGTCGACGTAGCGGCTCTCCCCTACGTATTGGAAGGTGAAGTCTGGTAGCTGAACGAAGATCCAGTGCGTGAAGCCCATGTGCGTCGGCACCTGCGGAGGTGCGCACCAGGTTAAGGTCAGCGCCGAGGATCGCGGCACCCGAAAGCCGCGCGGGCCATCACTACAACGCCGGCGCGGGGTCAACCGGGGTTCCTGGCTCGCGGTCCCGATGCTATAACAGCGGTCGCGGTTCCGAGTGGCGCACCGCTCCACTGCTCTGTCAGACCGCTGGACGATCTTCTCTCTGCACGGGCCGGGTCGACCTGGTATGACCGCCGGCCATCTGTGTCGAGTCGCAACGTCCCTCCGAATGTCGCTTAAGAAAACCCGCCGCCTCTTCACCGGCCCGTTCCACGCCAACCACCACGAGCGCGCCCTCGACGCGCTCGAGGCGCGGATCGACGATGGTGCACGCGACATTCTATATATAGCCGCGTCCGCGGCGGCCCGACGGCGCGCAATTGCGGACCTCCTCGCTCGCCGCGGCGCAGTCTTCGGACTGACGGTCAAGACGGTTCGATCGCTCCCGGCCGAGCTCTTTCGGCGTGCTCACCGAAGCGCGCCTGTCGTCGTCGACTCCGTTGTCGGCGACCTGCTCGTCGAGCGCGAGCTCCGAACGGCCACGGGCAACCGATTCGGCGAGGTCACGCCTATCCAGGGGCTCGCTGCAAAGGCGGCATCGACGATAGATGCCCTCGAGCGAACCGGAGCTATTCCGGCCGACCTCGCCGCGGCGATCGACGGCAAGACCGTCAGCGACGGCGCACGCACCTTGAGTCGCGCCTGGCATGCATTGTCGGTTCGCCGCGCTCGACTTGGCTCATCCGACGCCGAAGCGCTCGTCGCCGCGACTGATTTGTTGCGTGAAGAGGACTCGGTGCTCCGTGGGCTCAACGCGATCGTCATCGAGGACTTCGGTTCACACACGAGGGTCGAGCACGAGCTGATAGCGGCACTCGTCTCGGCGGCACCGTGCGACGTCATCGCGTCGCACGGATTCGTTCCGCAGATACCGAGTGCGCTGTCGTCCAGGTCACTCGAGTGGCTGCGGTCCACGTGTGCCTGGGAGGAGACACAATGCGATCGGCGCGCGCCCGCGCTGGACTCGCTGTTCGATGTTCATACGAAAGTCGTCCCTCGCTCCGTTCGGGATGACAATTATCTCATTCCTGCGACGCTCCTCGAGGCGGCCGGCGACGTAGGGGAGGTCCGACTCGCCGCGCGGGTTGCGCGGCGTCACCTCGATGCGGGCGTTCCAGCGGACCAAATCGCGATTGTCGTTCACGCTGCGGCGGACCGGTACCGGGAACTGATCCGCGAAGTCTTCGAGCCGGCGGGGATTCCAGTCGACGCAACCCTTCGTCGGACCGTCGCCGACAGTGCGATCGGTGTAGTGCTGCTCCAGCTCCTGAGCTTGGCGATCCATCCTGATCGCGCGACGCGCGAGACCTCGCTCTCCGTCGCACGCTCGGCCCACATCGACGTAGCACCGGGCGCACGCGACCGCCTCCACCGCCACATCATCACCAAAGGGTACCTCGGCCTCGATGGCTGGGAGAAGCTGGCGGTCGATACGTTAGGCAGGCACGCGACGAACCGGATCAACCGGCTCAAACGAGCGGTCGCTGATGCCGGTACTGCCTTCGGTACGGTGTCGTCGCCCGGCGAGGCGGCGAGCGTCGTCCACCGTCTCGCGAAGGAGCTGCGCCTCGTGCACAACGCCACGAGCTCGCGTCGCCGAGGGAGCGCGCGGCGCGCGGCGGTGTTTCCCATCCGAGAAGACAACATGGCGTGGGAAGCGATTGTCGATGCGCTCGAGGCCACGGTCCCCATAATGCTCGACATCGATCGCTCGGGCTCCGGAAAGACCGGGCTGGAGTACGCGAAGGCATGGCTCGCGATGCTCTCACGCGCGCTGCGCGAAACGGTGGTTGCGGCCGAGCGCGCGCCGGCAGGAGCAGTGCAGGTGCGATCGACCGCATCAGGATGCGAAGCGCCCGCGCGCGTCACGATTGTTCTGGGTCTCATCGAGAAAATTTTCCCGCGACAAGCGCGACAGGATCCTTTTCTCGACGACGACCTTCGTCTGACGCTCCGCGAGCGATTCGGCTGGGAGCTCCCGATCTCGACGGACACGGTCGATCGTGAGCGCGAGTGCTTTCTCCGCGCGATTTCGTCCGCGACAGAGATGCTGTATCTCTCGCATCCCGCCATGGATGCGGACGGGCGACCCACCGTGCGGTCGTTCTTCATCGACGACTACGAGGCCTTGATCGGGGCGACGCTCCCCACCGAGCGCTCGAGCACGCCGACCGCTATCGCGCGACTCGGCGACTCGGCAACGAAGTCCGAGCTGCTGACGTCGATCGCGCACGATGTGTGGCAGTACCTGCCTCGCACGGATGATGCCGCCAAGAGACGCGCCGCCGCCTTTCGCGCGCTCGAGGCGCTCGCGCGCCAGGATGCCAGTCTTGCCCCCGTTAGGCACGGTCGCCGGGTGAGTCAGGAGCCGCAGCTCGATGGTGTGCTGCCCGCCGATGCACCGCACCTGACACTCACGCTCAGCGCGTCACAACTCAAAGCCCTCGGCCACTGCACATACGAGCATTTCGTGGATAAGGTGCTGTCGCCGATCGTGCTGCGCCCACCGGACTACGACAATCTTTCGAAAGGCACGCTGCTTCACAGCGCGCTGTGGCAGTGGTCCACGGAGTTGAATGGCTGGCAGCGTGGCGAAGCGGCCGTCACCGATCTCCAGACGTGGTACCGCGCGCAGGTTGCCGAGTGGTCTCCGGCAATGCGTGGGGGTGAACGCACGTCGCGAGCGACGGAGGCCGACCTCGAGCGGCTCGTAGAGCTGCTTCGCATCGAGCTCGGGTTGCTGAGCGTTCCCGGCATTGCGCAGCCCGAGTACGCAGAGCTGGCGTTCGGCCAGAAAATGATCGAGCGGGGCCCCAGACATCCCGAGTCGAGCTCAGATGCCTTCGCGATGCAGGTCGAGACCGACCTCGGTGTGAAGAACGTCAGCTTTCACGGATCGATGGACCGTGTGGATGTCGCGCTCGTGGGTGGGAAGCGCTACGGCGTCGTGCTCGACTACAAGACCGGAAAGCACTCGAAGTACTACGCGAAGGCGATGATGAATGGCGATGATCTCCAGCTGCGGCTCTATCTGCTCGTGCTCGAGCGGTTCTGGGGAATCACTCCGATCGGTGCGCTCTACCTCGGGTTCGGCGATGGTGTGAGACGTGGCGCGCTGCGAGCGGACTTGAGGGCGAAGTTCGCCGGCATTGACGACGATGCCGTCGAACTGCTGCCGCACGACGAGTGGACGTCGTTCGTGGACGAGACGCCTGGCCTGATCGCGAAGCTCGTGAATCGATTGGTGACGCTCGACGTTCGCGCGGCGCCCCGGAAGAACGACTGCGGCTTCTGTGAGCTTCAGCCTCTTTGTCGTTATGACCGCTGGAGCTGAACCGGTGGCATTCCGAGCAGTCAGGCGAGGGATGACCAACGGCTTCTCCGCCGAGCAGCTCGCGGCCATTAGTGCGCGCGCGCCGATCGTCACCGTCTCCGCGGGTGCGGGGTCGGGGAAGACGTCGGTGTTGGTCGAACGGTTCATCGACCTCGTGCAGCGTGACGGAGTGTCTCCGCTGGAGATTCTCGCGATCACGTTCACGGAGAAGGCGGCGGCCGAAATGAAGGAGCGAATCGTCAGGCGCTTCGAGGAGAGCGATGACGTCGCCAATAGACGGCTGGCCGAGGCGGCGTACATCTCGACGATTCACGGTTTCTGCTCGCGGATTCTCCGAGAGCACCCGCTCGCGGCGCGACTCGACCCGTCGTTCCGCGTGATGGACGAGGTGACGCGGAACGTGTTCCTCGACGAATACCTCGAGGAGCTGTACAAGGACGACTGGTACGTCGACACCCAGCCTCTGATCACGAAGCGCTTCGACTCGCAGCGCGAGCGACTCGTCGAATTGATCGAGGAGGCTGCATTCCTGCCTGACGAGTTCGGGACGGCCACGGCGACAGAGGCTGGCCGGACGCTGGAGGAGCACGCAGCAGCGGCGGTGGAGCGAACGCGAGACTATTGGGATGAGCAGTGGGGCATCGCTCGCGAGCAGCTTCTGCGAGCAGAGGCCTTGATCTGCGACGCGAGTGTCGGCGGAGCGAAGAGCCGTGAGTCGCACCGGATCATCAGCGGCCTGATCGGCCGTCTGCGCGCGAACGGGGAACGGGATGCCCAATGGGCTTCCATGTTCCTCGCTCACACCGGCTTCACGCGTGGTGTGGACGCCGGATCGCGTGACGAGATCAAGGCGGTCCTCGAGGCGGTAAAGCCGACGTTCAAGGCATGCAAGGACCTGGACCTCGCCACTGTCGCGCAGGAAGAACGTGAGACATTCGCACCGATCAAGGTCGGGATCTACAGACACGCCAACGAGCTGCGCCGACGCTTCGAGGAGTTCAAGCGCCAGCATGGGCTCATCGACTTCACCGACATGCAGCGACGCGCTCTCGAGCTGCTCGATGATGAATCCGTACGAGGGAGCTACGCGCGACGCTTCAAGCACATCGTGCTCGATGAAGCGCAGGACACGAACGATGTACAGATGCGTCTCATCGGGAAGCTCCTCGACGGACGCCAGAGCCTGTTCGCCGTGGGCGACGTCAAGCAGTCGATCTATGGATTCCGCGGTGCGAAAGGCGTCGTTCCGAGGACGGTTCGGGACGACATAGAACTTTCCCTCGTCGACAACTACCGATCGCGCATCGGCATCATCGACTTCGTCAACGAAGTCGGCGTGCGATTCTGGGGCGACGACAGCGACATCGAGTACGAGAAGCTCACCGCGAAGTTCGACTACGAGCCTCGCGGAACGGACCCAGGCGTCGCTGCGTGGTTCATCGAACAGCCGAAGGTCGAGGGCGAAGACGGCAGGGAGAAGCGCGAGCCCGTGGACGAAACTCGGGAGCGCGAAGGTGTGGTGATCGCCAACTGGATTCGTGATGCGGTCGACGGGCCGACGCCGCTCGTCGTCTACGACCGCGAGGCAAAGTCATACCGGCCGGCGTGCTACGGCGACATTGCGATCCTGTCGAACACGCGGAACCCGTTCCCGGCCTTCGAGCGCGGGCTCGCGGATCTCGGCATCCCGTTCGTGAAGGATGGCGGACGCGAGTTCTTCAGCGGCCATGAAGTGCAGGACAT
>JAJKIV010000415.1 GCA_021154285.1 Gemmatimonas sp.
CGCGGGCGGGTGCCGCAGGTCTCGGACGTGAGCTACTCGGTTACTGGCGCCCAGCAGAGTGACTTCGGCGTCCAGGACCAGGTCGTCGGCCTGCCGGCCGTCGATGCCGCGATCGGGCTGTTCGGAGGTCTTCCACTCGGCCTGTCGCACGCGTTCGCGCTCGATGGTCTCGTGAGCGCGAGCTACGTGCCGGCGTTCAACAACACCAACGTGGCTGTCTCGCTTCCCGATGGGTCGCTCAAGCTCGGCTACGGCGCGCGACTCGGTGTGCTGACGGAATCGTTCGCGATACCGGCGGTATCGATCACGTACCTGAAGCGCGACCTCCCGACGACGAGCATCAGCGCCTCGTCCGGCGACGATGACATCGTGGTGTCGAACATCGGCGTGAAGACGTCGGCGTGGCGTGCGGTCGCGGGCAAGTCGCTCGGGTTCTTCGGCATTGCGCTCGGCGCCGGGCAGGACATGTACGACAATCGGGCTAGCGCGGCCGTCCGCGTGAACGATGCGGGCGCCGTCGTCGACGGCGGCCCCTATGAACTGTCGCAGAAGGTGACGCGCGCGAACATGTTCGCGGACTTCTCGTTCAACTTCCCGTTCATCAAGTTCGCTGCGGAGGTCGGGCGGGTCTCGGGCGGAACGATCGACACGTACAACACGTTCTCGGGGAAGCGGGCGGATGATGCGTTGACGTACGCGTCGGTTGGATTCCGAATCGCTCGCTGAGTTCTTCTCGTTTCGGCGTAGTCGGCTGTAGAGAAACCGACGGCAGTTACTCTGTCGTCTGCCGTCTCGGTTCTTCGTGGTCTCCCACGGAGTCGTTATGTTCCGAGTTCCTATGCTGAACTCCACATGAGCATCGCCTCCGAGCGCGCAGACGCGCGTGACGCCGGGTTCATGCGGCGCGCGCTCACCCTCGCGAAGAAAGGGTGGGGACAGACGGCGCCGAACCCGATGGTCGGCGCCGTGGTCGTAAAGGAAAACGTGGTCGTGGGCGAGGGATACCACGCCCGATACGGCGAACCACACGCGGAGGTAGAAGCGCTGCGTGCCGCCGGTGAACGCGCCCGTGGGGCGACCGTCTACGTGTCGCTCGAGCCGTGCAATCATTTCGGCAAGACGCCGGCGTGCGTCGACGCGTTGATCGCGGCCGGAGTCTCGCGCGTGGTGGCCGCGACGCGCGATCCCTCGCCGACAGCGGGCGGTGGCGCCGAACGACTCCGAGCTGCCGGAATTGATGTCGCGTTCGACATCGAGGCGACTCCGGCGCGGGAGCTCAACGCGCCGTTCTTTCACGCGGTCCACTCAGACCGGCCGTGGGTGACCCTCAAGCTCGCGGTCTCGATCGACGGCGCGATCGCCGACGCGAGCCGGGCGCCGGCGTGGCTCACCGGGGAAAAAGCACGGCGTGAGGTGCACCGGCTCCGCGCCGACAACGACGCAATCGGCGTCGGCCTGGGCACCGTTCGCGCGGACAACCCGGAGCTCACCGTGCGCGATGTGGCGCCGCCAAGGGTAATGCCCGCCCGCGTGGTGTTCACGCGCCGCGGACAGCTGCCGCTCACGAGCGCGCTCGCGCGCACCGCGACCGAGATTCCCACCATCGTGCTCGCGGAATCCGTCGATCTCGCGTACGCGCGCCGCCTCATGGCGCTGGGGGTCGAGGTCCTGGCGGGAACATCCGTCGAAGAAGGCGTGCGAGCCCTGAAGCAGCGCGGAATCCGATCCCTGCTGGTGGAGGGCGGTGCGGGGATCACGGGTGCGCTGGTCGGCGCCAACCTCGTGGACCGGCTGATTATCTTTCAGGCACCAGTCCTGCTCGGGGCCGGCTCACTGCCGGGGTTCGAGAACGCGCCAAGCACGGCGGCGTCGGGCGCGCGGCGGTTCCCCATCGTGCGCCGAGTCGAGCTCGACGATGATCTCATGACCGTGTACGCTCTCCACTCCGTCTGATGTTCACCGGGCTCGTCGACGCTGTCGGCACGATCGATCGCGTCACGGATACGCCGGCGGGGCGCGAGTTTCTGATTCGATCGCGCTACGACGACCTGGAGGATGGCGAAAGCGTGGCCGTCAACGGCGCCTGCCTAACCGTTTACGATCGGACCGATGGCCGCTTCGCGGTCGCGGCGGTCGTTACTACGCTGGGCCGCACGGCCATGGGTGGTTGGGTGGCGGGCAAGCGGGTCAACCTCGAGCGCGCGCTCAAGGCGTCGGACCGACTCGGCGGTCACATCGTGCAGGGCCACGTCGACGGCGTTGGAACCGTGCGTGCAGTTGCGCGATCGGGAGACGCGGTCCTCGTGGACGTGGCAGTGGCGAGCGAGATTGCAGAGTTGCTCGTGCCACACGGGTCGATCACGGTCGATGGCGTGAGCCTCACCGTGAATGCGATTCCGCAGCCGTCCGTAGTCCAGCTGTCGCTGATCGACTACACGCTTCGCCACACGACGCTC
Organism: Gemmatimonas sp.; assembly: GCA_021154285.1. Classification (GTDB taxonomy): domain Bacteria; phylum Gemmatimonadota; class Gemmatimonadetes; order Gemmatimonadales; family Gemmatimonadaceae; genus JAJKIV01. Next base: position 2,457 of record JAJKIV010000415.1, read on the forward strand.
GGCGAACTGAAGCCGGGCGATGCGGTGCACGTGGAGGGCGATGTGATTGGCAAGTATGTTAGGCAACTCATGACTCCGTATCGTCGGGAATCGGGAATCGGGAATCGGGAATCGAACGCTCCCGGGTTTTCCGATTCCCGATTCCCTATTCCCGATTCCCCATGAACTTCGGAACGATTCCGCAGGCAATTGCGGACATTAAGGCGGGCAAGCTGGTCGTCGTGGCCGACGACGAGGATCGCGAGAACGAGGGCGATCTGATCTGCGCGGCGCAGCTCATCACGCCGGCGCTCGTGAACTTCATGCTCAAGGCCAAGGGCATGATCTGTCTCGCGCTCACCGGTGAGCGCGTCGATCAGCTTGGCCTGACGCCGCAGGGCGACGAGAACACCGATGCCTTCAGGACGGCGTTCACGGTCAGCATCGATGCCGCGCCGCGCTTCGGCGTGACGACCGGCATCAGCGCGGCCGACCGAGCCAAAACGATCCGGGTTGCAGTCGACCCGGCCACCGTTCGCGGCGATCTGCGGCGGCCCGGTCACGTGCACCCGCTGCGCGCCCGCGATGGTGGCGTGCTGCAGCGCGTAGGGCACACGGAAGCGGCGGTGGACCTCGCCCGCCTGGCGGGATTGTATCCCGCCGGCGTGATCTGCGAGATCCTGAACGACGATGGCAGCACCATGAAGCGCGACGGCCTCGCGCGCTTCGCGGCCGAACACGGGCTTACCTTCGTCACGGTCGCGCAGCTCGTCGCGTATCGCCTCAGCAACGAGCGGCTCGTCCATCGCGTCGCCGAGGCGCGCTTGCCGACCGACATCGCCGGCAAGGATTGGCGCATCATCGGCTACCGCAACGACGTCGATTCGCGCGAGCACGTGGCGCTCGTGTACGGCGAGATCGCCGACGGCGAGAGCGTGCTCGTTCGCATGCACTCGAAGTGCCTAACGGGTGACGTCTTTCACTCGATGCGCTGCGATTGCGGCTGGCAGCTTCACACCGCCATGCAGATGATCGCGCACGAGGGCCGCGGCGTCGTGGTGTACCTCGATCAGGAAGGCCGTGGCATCGGGCTCCTCAACAAGCTGAAGGCGTACGAGCTGCAGGACACCGGGCACGACACCGTCGAGGCGAACGAGGCGCTGGGATTCAAGCCCGATCTCCGTAACTACGGGATCGGCGCACAGATCCTGCTCGACCTCGGACTCAAGTCCATTCGCGTGCTGACCAACAACCCGAAGAAGCTCGTCGGCCTCGAGGGCTACGGCTTGAGCGTCGTCGATCGCGTTCGGATCGAGGCACCGACGACGGAGGAGAACGCCGGATATCTCGCCACGAAGGTGCAGAAGCTCGGTCACCTGCGCGCTCTGTAGATGAGCCCTGAGTTCAGTGGGACTCCTCGGGGGCAAGGCCGACGGTGTGCCGTCGTGGTGAGCCGGTTCAACGAGACCATCACGCAACGGCTGCTGGAGGGGGCGCTCGATGCGTTCGTCCGGCACGGCGTGCCGTTCGACGACGTCGACGTGTTCTGGGTTCCGGGTGCCTGGGAGCTCCCGGCCGCCGCGCGCCGTGTCTCCGCGACGGAACGCTACGATGCCCTGGTCGCGTTAGGCGCGGTGATCCGTGGTGATACGCCGCACTTCGACTACGTGGCCGGTGAAGCGTCGCGCGGGCTCTCGCTCGCGAGCGCGGACTTCGACATCCCGATCGCCTTCGGCGTCCTGACGTGCGACACGATGGCGCAGGCCGAAGCGCGCGCCGGGGGGGAGCACGGGAACAAGGGTTGGGACGCGGCGCTCGCCGCGCTCGAGATGGCCGACCTCTTCGATCAGGTCGATGGCTCGGCGGAGGACTGAGACGCGTGCGCGCTCGCGCGCGCTGCAGGCGATGTACGCGTGGGATATGCGCGGCGAGCGCGACCTCGAGCGCGTCGCGGATCGCGTGTGGCATGATCTCGCCGTCGCCCCCGAGGAGCGGAAGGTTGCCGCGACGCTGATTCACGTGTTCTCCAGTCGCCGCGCGGAGCTCGATCGCGAGCTCAAGGCGGTGACGGAGAACTGGCGACTCGAGCGTCTCGGCGCGATCGAACGCTCGGTGCTGCGTCTCGCCGCCACCGAGCTCGCAATCGCGGAGACTCCTCCGCGCGTCGTGCTTCAGGAGTCGATACGGCTCGCCGAGCGCTACGGCAGCGCGCAGAGTGCGCGGTTCGTGAATGGAGTCCTCGACGCCCTTGCCCGCCGAATGGGACGTCTGTGACAGATTCCCGATTCCCGATTCCCTATTCCCGATCGTGAGGATTCTTGTCGTCAACTGGCAAGATCGGGAAAATCCGCAGGCGGGCGGGGCGGAGATTCATCTGCACGAGATCTTCGGACGACTGGCCGCGCGCGGACACGAAGTGACGCTCCTCTGCGGCGGCTGGCCGGAGTGTCCGCCGCGCGCGACGCTCGATGGGATCGATGTGATTCGCGTGGGCACGAGGGTCACGTGGCCCGCGCTCGCGCGGGGCGCGTACCGCCGGCTCTTTCGAGGCCACCCCCACGACGTCCTCGTGGAAGACATCAACAAGATGCCGCTCTTTACCCCGCGGTGGGGCGCGCGGCGCGTCGTCGCGCTCGTGCCGCACCTGTTCGGGGGAACGGTGTTTCAGGAGCTTGCCGCGCCACTCGCCGCCGTCGTTTGGCTTTCCGAGCGTCCCTTGGCGCGGGAATATCGCGGCATCCCGTTCCACGCCATCAGCGAGAGCACGGCCGACGATCTGGTCGCGCGCGGCATTCGACGCGATCTCATCCGTGTGATCTATCCTGGTATCGACACGCAGCACTACACGCCCGACCCCGCGATGCGGTCCCCGACGCCACACTTTGCCTACCTCGGACGCGTCAAACGGTACAAGGGGGTCGACTTCGTGATCCGTGCATTCGCCCAGGCCGCGATCCCGGATGCGACCCTGGAGATCGCCGGTGCCGGCGACTATCGGCCGGCGCTCGAGCGGCTCGCGGCGTCGCTTGACCTCGGGGCGAGGGCAAGGTTTCTTGGGCGTATCAGTGAGAAGGACAAGGTCTCGCTGCTCAGGCGATCGTGGGCGCTCGCATTCGCGTCGCCGAAGGAGGGGTGGGGCATCACAAACCTCGAGGCAGCCGCGTGCGGAACGCCGGTGGTCGCCTCGAGCTCGCCGGGGATCAGGGAATCGGTGCGCGACGGAGAAACGGGCTTCCTCGTGCCGCACGGGGACACGGCGGCAATGGCAGTGGCCCTATGGCGGATTGCCGGCTCACCGGTCTTGGTGCGAACACTTGGAGCGAACGCGCGGACGTTCGCCGAGACGTTCACCTGGGAGCGGGCCGCGCTCGAGACCGAGTCACATCTGGCCACCGCGTCGTAACGCCGCACGCAGGAGGGGTTCGGTGCAGATACTGTTTCAATCACACCATGCGGAAGTGTCGGAGCGCATCCGCGAACGTGCTCGCACCGCCGTCACCAAACTGAGCGCGCGCCTCGCGCGCGCCGTGAACGCCGTGGTCCGATTCGAATCGGACGGCCCCACACGGCGTGTCGAAATTGTCCTCCATGCGCCCCGACGCCCGGCGATGGTCGCCGAGGGAAGCGCCCGCTTTTTCGGGCCCGCCCTCACGTATGCGATCGACCGGCTCGATGCGCAGACGCGGCAGGTGAAGCGCACCCCAAAAACCCGCGGTAGGAAAATCACTCGCGCGTGAATCGACCGCTCACCGTCGGTGCCCTCATCGCGCGCCTCCAGCGCGGGCTTCCACTGGAGCAGATCGGGACCGGCGGCCTCGATCGACTCGTAACCAACGCCGACCTGTCGAGCCCTGGCCTTGCCCTGGCCGGGTTCCTCGAGCGGTTTGCGTCACACCGTCTCCAGGCGTTCGGAGAGACCGAGATCGCGTACCTCGGGTCGCTCGCGAGCGATGCGCGGGCGCGCGCCCTGCGCATGTTGTTCGACTTCGAGTTTCCGTGCGTCTTCGTCACGAAGGGGCAGGAGCTGCCGCCGGGCTTCGCGGAGGTCGCCGGGGAGCGCGGGGTGCCCATCTTCCGCACGCCACTCAAGACGGGTGAGTTTTACCGGCGCACCAAGCCGATTCTCGATGACTTGTTCGCCCCGACCACGACGCTGCACGGATCGCTCGCCGACGTCTTCGGCGTGGGTCTCTTTTTCACCGGCAAGAGCGGCATCGGAAAGTCGGAGTGCGTGCTGGACCTCGTCGAGCGCGGCCACCGTCTCGTCGCGGACGACCTCGTGATCATGACGCGCCGGGGCAACGACGTCCTGATCGGCCGCGGCCACGAGCTGCAGCGACATTTCATGGAGATCCGCGGCGTCGGGCTCATCGACATTCCCGCGATCTTCGGCATCCGCGCCGTGCGCCAGCAGAAGCGTATGGAAGTCGTCGTCCATCTCGAGGAGTGGGATCAGGACGCGGTCGTCGATCGGACGGGACTCGATACCGAGACGACGACGATCCTCGGGGTGGAGCTGCCGAAAATCAAAGTGTTCCTGAATCCCGGCAAGAACATCACCGTGATCGCCGAAGTCATCGCCATGAACCATCTCCTCCGATACAGCGGCGTCAATCCGGCCGAGGCGTTCAACGAGCGCCTCATCGGCCGGATGCGCGAGCAGGCCGACGTTAGGCAGTATCTGGTGGAAGACGATGAGTGAGGCCGACGTCGCGGTCCGGGCGCTCGTGGCGGGCCACGGCGATTTCGCGGCGGGGATCGTCTCCGCCGTGCATCAGATCACTGGTCGCGGCGAGGCGTTCGTCGTGCTCTCGAACCGTGATATGAGCGCGTCGGACGTCGAGCGCACGATGCGTGAACAGGTGGACGCGGGCGCGATCGATGTCATCTTCACCGACCTCCCGGCCGGCAGCTGCACCATGGCGGCTCGGCGCCTGCAACGCGAACGCCCCGCCGTCGTGCTCGTGACGGGCACCAATCTCGCGACCTTACTCGACTTCGTGTTTCATACCGACGTTCCGGCAACCGAAGCGGCGCGCCATGCCGCGGACAAGGGCCGCTCCGCGCTCGTCGTCACAGGGGGCGCCCCGAGTGGCCATTGAGCTCTTTCGCATCGATGACCGGCTCATACACGGCCAGGTCGTCGTCGGATGGGGGCAGCCGCTCGACCTCGCGTTCATCGTGCTCGTAGACGACGAGGTCGCGAACAGCGAATGGGAGCAGGAGCTCTATCGCATGGGTGTGCCGCCCGAGATGGACGTGCACTTCCACACGGTGGACGATGCAGCAGCGAAGCTCGCCGTCTACCAACGCGACGAGCGGCGCGGCGCTCTCCTCACCGGTGACATCGGGACGATGACGCGGCTGATCGAGCTCACGGGCAGCATAACCCGCGTGAACCTGGGCGGCATTCATCACCGCATCGGTCGCACCCAGCGGCTTCGCTACGTGTTCCTGGCGCCGGATGAGGAGCAGGCGCTTCGCGCGCTCGCATCGCGCGGTGTCGACGTGAGCGCCCAGGACGTGCCCGCCGCGCGTCCTCTCGCGCTCAACGAGGTTCTCTCCGGAGAAGGGAACCGGTGACCGACTTTGCGCAGCTGCTCCCGCTCGCGATGCTCGGCGCCGTGCTCGGTCTCGACGTCGTGAGCTTCCCGCAGGCGATGATCTCGCGCCCGATCGTCGCGGCGACAGCTGCCGCGACCCTGCTTGGCGATCCCGGACGCGGGCTACTTGTTGGCGCGACGCTCGAGATGTTCGCTCTGGAGACGTTGCCGTTCGGCGCGTCGCGATATCCGGAGTGGGGTTCGGCGGCGGTCGTTGGCGGGAGCCTCTACGCGATTCATGGTGACACAAACCCGGGCGGCCTGACGGTCGCCGTGCTCGCGGGCCTCGCGTGCGCCTGGATTGGCAGCTGGTCGATGGTCCAGCTTCGCAAGCTCAACGCCGCGCTGGCGCGCAGGCGTCACGACGCGGTGGCAAGCGGCTCCAAGCGCGTCGTCGAAGGCCTTCAGGTATTCGGCCTGACGGCTGACCTGCTTCGCGGCGGGATACTCACCGCGGTCATCCTCGCGGTGTTCATGCCGCTCCACCGGTACGTGCTCGGGAATTGGCACTCCGACGCACGAGTGTCGCGGGCGGTAGTCGTCGGGGTGGCCGCGAGCGTAGCCGGCGCCGCCGTGTGGAAGGCGGTGCATGCGGCGCCCCGCGCGCGGTGGCTGATGTTGGCGGGTCTCGTCGTGGGTCTGGCGTTGCTGGCCTTTCGATGACCTCCCAGGTCGAGATTCCCGTGCGCACGCGTCTCGCGATGTTCGTTAGGCTGCTCGCGATCCAGGGCGCGTGGAACTATGAGACGATGCTCGGGAACGGCGTGGGATTCTGCGTCGAACCCGCGCTGCGCCTGTTGCCAGGTGGGCAGGACGGGCCGGCGTATCGCGCCGCGCTGGCCCGGCAGAGCCAATACTTCAATGCCCATCCATACATGGCAGCCGTAGCGGTCGGCGCGCTCGCGAGAGCGGAGCTTCAGGGCGAAGACGCGGCAAAGATCGAACGGTTCCGGACGGCCCTCTGTGGCCCGCTCGGTAGCGTCGGGGACCGCCTCGTCTGGGCGACGTGGTTGCCGGCCTGCTCGATCGTGGCGCTGGCGGCCTTCGGCTTCGGGGTGGGCACCGCTGGCGTCCTGCTCGTGTTTCTTGGCATTTACAACGCGGGCCATCTCGCGTTGCGTGCATGGGGCCTGAGCGCGGGGTTGGATCACGGGATGCGGGTGGCATCCGCACTCGGCGGTCCCATTCTGCGTCGTGGCCCGACACACATTGCGCAGGCGGCGGCACTCATTGGGGGAATCGCGTTGCCACTCGCGCTGGATCAGGTGATCGGCCCGGGACGCGCGTTGTTCGGCATCGTCCTTGGCGCGGTGGCGCTCGGTGGGTTCGTGCTCGCCCGGTTGCACGGTCGTGCGGAAGGATGGAAGATCGCTGTCGTGCTGCTCGTCCTGTTCGTCCTCTACTCGGTGGCGCGCTGATGGTTGAACGCTCCGTCCAGGTCATCAACAGAAACGGCCTCCACGCTCGCCCCGCGGCAGAGATCGTGAAGGCCGCAGCAAAATTCCGGAGCGACATCACGATCGTCCGTGATGATCTCGAGGTGAACGGCAAGAGCATCATGGGTGTGATGATGCTCGCCGCCGAGTATGGTTCACAGTTGCTGCTGCGGGCGGATGGCAGCGACGAGCAGGACGCGGTGTCCGCCATCGCGAAGCTCATCGAGAGCAAGTTCGGCGAATCCTGAACCACGTGGACAGAGCCCTCCAGGGAGTTCCCGCGTCGCCCGGTATCGTCGTCGGACCCGTCCACCTCCTGCGATGGGAGGTGCCAGACGTCCCGACTCGCATCATCGCCGACGACACGATTCCCGGGGAGATCGACCGATTCCGCGAGGCGATCGAGCGCGCCAAGGAGCGACTGGCGCACGTGCGGCATCGCGCGGCCGCGCACGCTGGGCCCGAGGAAGCGGCGATCTTCGACGTGCAGATCGGAATTCTCGATGATCATGATCTGATCAATCAGGTCGAGTCGTACATCCGACAGAACCTCGCCGCTGAAAAAGCATTCGACGTCGTGCTTCACGAGTGGCGGGCGCGCTTCGCCCACCACGCGTCGCCGATGATGCGCGAGCGCGTCGGCGACCTCACCGACGTCCACATCCGGCTGCTCTCGCTTCTCCTCGGGCTTCCCGACCACGATCCGGTGGAAGTCGCGAAGGGCGCCAAGGCGATTCTCGTCACGCACGACCTGACGCCGAGCCTGACGGTGCAGCTCGATCGCGAAGCGATCGCCGGCATCGCGACCGACGCCGGCACGCGAACCTCCCACGTCGCGATTCTCGCTCGATCACTCGGGCTGCCGGCCGTCGTCGGCCTGCGCGACGCGATTCAGCGCCTAACGGGTGGCGAACACGTCGTGCTCGATGGCTCGACCGGCACGCTCGTCATCAACCCGACCGATGCCGAAGTCGCGGTCTTCCATCATCGCGCCGAGCGCGAAGCTCGCGACGAGGCAGAGCTCCGGCTGCTCGTCTCGGCTGACTCGGTGACGAGCGACGGCGTGCGCATTACCCTGCGAGCGAACGTGGATCTCCCCGAGGAGTCGGTGCTCGCCGCCACGAGCGGCGCCGAGGGAGTTGGGCTCATGCGCACCGAGTTCCTCATCGTCGGGCGCACGGTGATGCCTGACGAGGAGGAGCAGTACCGTGCATATCGCAAAGTCGTCGAGGCGTTCGGCGGCAAGCCGGTCGTGATCCGGACGTTCGACATCGGCGGCGACAAGCTGCCCGCCGGAGGATTCCCGCACGAGCCGAATCCGTTCCTCGGCTGGCGCGCCATTCGAATGTGCCTCGATGAGTCCGAGATGTTCAAGGTGCAGCTGCGCGCGCTCCTGCGTGCGGCCGCGCACGGCGATGCTCGGATCATGTTGCCGCTCGTCGTGACGATCGATGAGGTTCGGCAAGCGCACCGGTTGCTCGACGAAGCGGCGGCGGAGCTCGAGGAGAGAGGCCTTCCGTTCCGGCGGGATCTCCCGCTCGGGATCATGGTGGAAACGCCCGCGGCGGCCATGAGCGCCGACGTGCTGGCCAAGGAAGTGTCGTTCTTCAGCATCGGCACGAACGACCTGGTGCAGTACACGCTGGCCGTCGATCGTGGCAACGCGAACCTGGCCTCGCGGTTCACGCCACTCCACCCGGCGGTGCTGCGCCTGGTGAAGCGCACGGTGGATGTGGGCCGCGCGGCCGGGCTGGAAGTTGCCGTTTGCGGAGAGATGGCGTCCCAA
>JAJKIV010000416.1 GCA_021154285.1 Gemmatimonas sp.
CGCTCGCCGCTGGTGTGCTGCTCGTCTGGGCGACGATCGCGTTGGGGGGATAACCGACCCCAGTCCCGTCGGGGGTTAGGCGGTCGAGGTACTTCCGGACTGCGATCTCCAGGTTGAAGTGCATCTGCTCCCGCCCGAGTCGCTGGCCGAGCGCTGAGCGCTCGACGACCTGGAGGACGGCTGGTGTCAGGCCGACCAGCCAGAGCGATACCCCCGCCTTGCCGAGCCGCTTTTCGGCTTGGTCGAGCGCCTTGAGCGCCGTGTACTCCAGATCGAACACGCCGGTCAGGTCGACGGCAACGACCTTCGGCTTCACCTGGTGCACCACTGCCAGCATCTTCTCGCCGATCCTGGCGGCGTTGAGGAAGAAGACGCGTCCTTCCACTCGAAAGAGCAGTAGCCCCGGGAAGCTCTCGTCCTCCGGGTGCTCGGGCGAACGAGGCCGGAACACGTTGGTGCCTGGCTTGCGGCCCAGCACGTAGACCGGTGGGTTGGCGACCTGTTGTCCAAGCGACAACACAGAAAGCACGATCGCGACGACGATACCCGGGAGCGTCCCGAGCAGGACAACGCCCGCCAGGGCAGCGAGCGCCCAGAGGAACTCGAGCCGTCGGATCGCGAGGATCGCGCGAAAGCCCGCGAGCTCGATCAGGCCGACCGAGTAGACGATGACGACGCCGGCGAGCGTGGCTTGCGGCATGAGGCCCATGGGGCCGGCCAGCAGCAGCATGGTGAGCAGCGTCGCGCCGGCAGTCACCAGCTCGGCCAGCTGCGATCGCGCTCCCGCCGACCGGTTTACCGCGGTCTGCGAGGTACCGCCACCCGCTGGCATGCTTCCGAAGACCGCTGCGCCGGCGTTGGCGAGTCCGACCGCCAGCAACTCGCGGTTGGGCACGAGCGGCGGCTCGCTGCTCTCCGCGAAGGCGCGGGCCGCAGCAATCGTCTCCGTAAAGCTCATGAGCGCTATGCCCAGTGCTCCTGGCCAGAGCAGAATGAGGAGCGAGAAGTCCGGCGCGACGAGTGACGGCAGGCCGCGCGGGATATTCCCGACGGTAGCGACCCCGCGCGTCTCGAGCCCGAATAGGCTCACCGCAATGATTCCCGCGGCGACCGCGATCAGCGGGGCGGGGGCTTTGGGAAGGACGTGATGCAGTCCCACGAGGAGCACGATCGTGCCGACTCCGACCGCCACCGTCGGTAGCGAGGCATGGGGAATCGCCTTGACCGTCTCGAGGATGTTGTGGAAGAACGACCCTTTGTCGATGTGCGCGCCGAGGAGCTTGGGGATCTGGTCGAGCACGATCACGAGCCCGATGCCCGCCTTGAACCCGATGAGCACCGGCTCGGAGATGAAATCCGCCACGAATCCCAGCCGGAGCAGCGAGGCGGCGACAAGGATGGCTCCCACGAGCAGTGCCAGCGTCGCCGTAACGGTGGCGAGGGCGGCGGGGTCACCGTTGGGCGCGACCTTCCCCAGCTCCGCCGCCACAAGGATCGCGATCGTCGTCGTGGTGCTGACGCTGAGCGGCCGGGATGTCCCCAGCAGCGCGTAGATCACGAGCGGGAAGAGGGCGGTGTAGAGCCCCACCTGGACCGGCAGCCCCGCGATGGTGGCGTACGCCATCGCCTTGGGGATCACGACCGCCGCGGCGGTGAGTCCCGCGACCACATCGAGCCGCAGCCACTCCTTCTGGTAGCCGGCGGCCCACTCGAGGATTGGGAGGCGCGCGGATTTGCTCACGTTTCCGGGTATCGGTGTCGGTTCGCTGGACCGCACGGACAATTGCTTGCGGCGTCGCGCCTGAACAATTGGTCCTTCGAAGGGCTCATGGCGGCGATCGGCACGAGCTCCTATAAGTCAGCCGACGATTCTTGTCGTGTCGCCCGGCATGCATGAGGTCGTTAGGCAACGGCCGAGCAATGGTTTACATGCGATCACAACCAGAAGTAGCCCTCCTGTCCAGCGGCGCGTACGGCGTCATGATCACCAGTGCCGGCGCTGGCTTCAGCACCTGGCGCGACCTCGACGTGACCCGGTGGCGCGAGGATGCCACACGCGATTGCTGGGGGCAGTTCCACTACATCCGCGACCTCGCCGACAACACCATCTGGTCGATCGGCGCCCAGCCGCTGGTCGACGCCGCGGAGAAGCCCGAGTTCAAGTCCCATGTGGATCACGTCGAGCTTTGCCGACGCGACGGCGACATCGAGACCCACTGCGACGTGTGCGTCATAGCTGATGCGGACGCCGAAGCCCGCGTGGTGACGCTCACCAATCACGGCAACCGCCGCCACGACGTCGAGCTCACGAGCTACTCGGAGGTTTGCCTCAACGGACGCCGGGCAGATCAAGCGCACCCGGCGTTCGCCAAGTTGTTTCTCGAAACAGAATTCGATTCGGAGCACGGCGCGCTCCTCGCCCGACGCCGACCACGGGCTGCGAAGGAGCGCCCGGTCTGGGCGTTTCACACCTCCGTGTCGAGCGCGTCGGCGAAACCCGAAGTCTCGTACGAGACTGACCGGGCAAGATTCCTCGGTCGCGGCCGCACGCCAGCCAATCCGGTCGCGCTGGATCCGGGATCACGCCTTTCCCGAACAACGGGCCCGGTGCTCGATCCGATCTTCAGCCTGCAACGGCGGATCGCGCTCGACGCAGGGACGACGGCGCGAATCGCCTATATCACTGGCGCAGCGGATACGCGGGAAAGCGCCATCGCGGTCGCCCAGCGATTCCGCGAGCTGGACGCGATCGACGCGGCATTCGCCGACGCAAGAGTTTACGCCGAGAAGGAGCTTCGCGACCTCGAGCTCACGCCGGATGAGATCCCCATGTTCAACGGGCTGGCGGCGTCGGTCATCTTCACGAGCTCCGGTCTTCGAGATGGCGAGGCGATGGCGGCCAACCGTCTTGGCCAACAGAGCCTCTGGCGTTACGGGATATCAGGCGACCTCCCGATCGTGGTGGCTCGAGTCGTACACGCCGAGGATGAGGCGGTCGTCCGTCAGCTCGTTCGGTGGCGCCGCTACGTCGTGCGCCGCCACCTGAAGCTCGATCTCGTGATCCTGGACGAGCGCGCCGACGAAGCGGCCGAGTCGTTGAGCCGCGAGCTTCAGGCAGGCGCCGCCGCAGCAGCGCTCGGCAAGCCGGGTGGCGTGTTCTGCCTGACGACGCGTCAGGTCTCGGCGGAGGATGCCGTGCTGCTCGTTGCTGCCGCGCGTGCGGTGCTCGGCGGCGGCCGCGGGACGTTCGGCGAGCAGATCGATGATGTCTCCGCCGTGCAGTCCGAGCCGCCCGAGCCAGCAGAGATCACTCCCCGGACAGTCGTGGCAGCGCCTGTCGCGCCGCGTATGGTACCGCCTAACGGTTCGCTGCGATTCTGGAACGGCCTCGGCGGGTTTACCCCGGATGGGCGCGAGTACGTGATCGCCGTCGACCGCACCTCGCCGGCCGCGCCAAACTTGCCGCCGGCGCCTTGGACCAACGTGCTGGCCAATCCGCAGTTTGGCTGTCTGGTGACCGAAGCCGGCTTGGGCTACACGTGGGCAGGCAACAGTCAACAGAATCGTCTCACGCCCTGGTCGAACGACCCGATTTCGGATCCGCCCGGTGAAGTGCTCTACCTCCGCGATGAGGACAGCGGCGAGGTCTGGACTCCCACGCCCTTGCCCGTCGGCGTCATGGGAAGCACGACCGTCCGCCATGGCCAGGGGTACACGCGTTATACGCACGTCAACCGAGAGCTCGATCAGGAGCTGCTGGTCTTCGTTCCGCCGGACGATCCGGTCAAGGTGGTACACCTAACGTTGCGAAACGACGGCAGCCAGCCACGGCGCCTGTCCGTCACCTACTACGTCGAGTGGGTCCTCGGTACGGCCCGCGAAAACGCTCCGCTGCAGGTCGTCTGTGAGCGTGATCTCGAGACCGACGCGATTCTGGCGCGGAACGCCTGGGCCGGGGAGTTCTCGGGGAAGATCGCGTTCGTGGCCGCTGGTCCGCCGGCGCAATCGGTCACCGCCGATCGACGGGAGTTCCTCGGGAAGCACGGCTCGACGTCGGAACCGGCCGGCATGAGACGCGTTAGGCTCAGCGGCAGCACGGGCCCAGGCGTCGATCCCTGCGCCGCCATCAGGACGGAGCTGACGCTGTACCCCGGCGAGACGAGAGACGTCGTCTTTGTCATGGGGCAGGCGAATGACAGGGAGGAGGTCCGGCGGCTGATCGGCGAATACACGCCATCGCACCGGGCCCGCTCGCTGCTGACGGAGGTGCAACACCATTGGGACCGCTACCTGAACGCGTTGCAGGTGACAACGCCGGACCCCGCCGTGGACCTCATGCTCAACCGGTGGCTCGTATATCAGACCCTGGCGTGCCGAGTGTGGGCTCGATCGGGCTTCTATCAATCCGGCGGAGCGTACGGGTTCCGAGACCAGCTTCAGGATGCGATGGCGCTGGTTTATGGCGCTCCGGACGAGGCGAGAGCGCAGATCCTGCGCGCCGCCGCACGGCAATTCGAGGAGGGCGATGTCCAGCACTGGTGGCACCCGCCATCTGGCGTTGGCGTCCGCACGCGCATCACCGATGACCTCTATTTCCTGCCGTTCGTCGTCCACCATTACGTGACGACCACGGGCGACGTTAGGCTGCTCGACGAGGTCGTGTCGTTCATCACCGGGCCGGTGCTTCGGGAGGACCAGGAGGAGGATTTCAACTCGCCCGCCGTGAGCGCGCAGACCGCCACCGTTTACGAGCACTGCCTTCGTGCGCTGAAGCACGGCTATCGACTCGGCTCGCACGGGTTGCCGCTCATGGGTACGGGCGACTGGAACGACGGCATGAACAAGGTTGGCGCCGAAGGAAAGGGCGAGAGCGTTTGGAATGGCTGGTTCTTCGTGAGCGTGTTGACAGCCTTCGCTGAGCTGGCCGAGCGGTGTGGCAAGACCGGCGATGCGAATTGGTGCCGAGCGCGAGCGGAGGACCTGCGCGCGGCGGTGGAGGCGAATGCGTAGGATGGCGCGTGGTACCGACGCGCGTACTTCGATGACGGCACGCCGCTCGGCTCGACGCAGAACGATGAGTGTCAGATCGA
>JAJKIV010000417.1 GCA_021154285.1 Gemmatimonas sp.
ACCGTAAGGACTCGGGAATAGGGAATCGGAAATCGGATCAAGGGGTCAGAGCCCTTGAATGTTTGTGACCTCGGCTCGACAGAGATCTCGAATTCAAGGGCTCTGACCCCTTGATCCTCCAAAACGACTCTGACCCCGTTGATCGCGATGACGCCGCGATGACGCGCCTGCACGATAATGTGGCCCTCACCAGGCAACGGGGGCGACATGGCGGCGGGCGTGATCACGGCTGGAACCATGTATCTGGCGGCAGTCCTCACCGCGGTTGTCAGTGCGGAGGGTGCGAGTCAGACGATGGAGGCGAGCCCCGGGGGCCACGTGTTCGCCGCGATCGCGCGCGGGCCGAACCCCGCGAATCAGACCAGCACGATCTCGAACCGAGGGTCTGGCTCGCTGACGTGGAAGCTGACGGGCAAACAGGCAGCCTGGTTGACGGTGGGGCCGGGGCAGGGTACCGCGCCAACTTCGCTGACGTTCTCCGTGAGCGCTGTGGGATTGAAGGCCGGCACGTACTACGACACGGTGCGGGTCGCATCGAACGATCCGAAGACCCCGACTGACACGATCCCCGTCATCCTGAGGATCGTCGACCCAACGAGCCCTGGCGGGCGCCTGGGAGTGTATGACGTCGAGTTCACTATGACGGGGTACGTGGGAGAGTTGAACGGGGCACCGCAGTGCAAGGTGAGACTCAACGGGACCGATCGCATGGTCGGTACGCTCGTTGGTGTGGAGACGTCGGCGTCGGACGATGACGTGGTCTACTACGGAATGCTGTGGCGCCACACCGACATCGATCACTGCTTGACGAAAGGGAGAAAGCGCCCTGGCGACGACGAGCGTGTGTGGTGTGAGCTGAGGATCAAGGGTTGGACGGCGGAGGAGGCGGAGTTGACCGTCAACAGCGATTCACTGAGAGGCGGTTGGCTCAAGTCACAGCCGCGTGGGTATTCGCACGCGGAGCTAGCGGAGAACCCGGCCAACACGTGCGATCCACAGGAGACATCGGATGCACTGAACGCTTATCCGAAAGCCGACGATGGTGGGGGAGGGTCGCCGAATGGGCAGCAGATCGACGATGTGAAGGGGACCGACGCCACCGGCCGGCCTATCTCGTTTGTTTCGGGCGGTGTGCCGCGTTTGCGCGTTGGTACCTTCCCGTCGGAGCCGGGGACTGGCTGGACGTTGCGGGTAATTCGGAAGGTGCAGTAGGTCTTTGATCCCTGACTACGACGAGAAGCCGATCCAGCGGCCGGCCGCTGCCACGGTGAACCACAGCACCAGCGACACCGTTGCCGTGAGGCGAGTCAGCCGCGAGGTGTCCAGAGACTGCGACGCAACGCGCCTGCGTACCGTGAACGTGTAGACAACGGCGAGGGGCAGGGTGGCGATCTTCACCCAAAACGCCGGCGTATGCAGGACCCTCCCGCCCTCCGACGCGAAGAGCAGGAGCCCGGTCGAGACCATCAAGGCGAGACTCCGGCGGAGCCACGGGTCGACTCCGGTGGCGAGCGCCGCGAGCGGTTGACTCGTTAGGCCGAGGCCGAGCATGCGGAGGTCGATGATCAGTAGCGTCCCGCCGAGTGCGCACAAGCCGAGCAGGTGCGCCGACTCGAAGGCCGGGAAGATCCACGGTGAGATCCGTGTCAGCAGGTGGGTCGGCGAATCCTCGTAGGCGATGAGGCGTCCGGCGATCACGACTCCGGCCCACGCCGTGAGCGACACGATCGCCGCCATCCGAGCGGCAGCGGGCGGCGTGACGGCCGAGTCCCAGTCGGCGACGCGCCGACGCGTGCGCGCGTGAAAGAACCACACGTTGAACCCAGCTGCGACCATCAGGATCAGCTTGAGCCGAAAGGACAGATTGTTGTAGTACGTCACTGGCGTGGCGGTGAACAGCAGCAGGCCGGTAACGACCATGATGACGAATGCGCGTCGTGTCCATGGCAACAGGCGTTGCGTGAACGCAGACGCGGGGATGTGGGTCGTGGCGACACCGAGCAACCGCAGATCGAGCATCACCGCCGTGCCGACGAACAGTCCGAGGCACAGGACGTGGAGCGATTCGAGGAGCGGCCATACGTAGACCGACTCGTGCAGCGCGATGCTCCACTGTGTGGCCGCGAGCCATTGGAGCACGCTGAGGATCGACATGGCCGCGCCTGGCGACTGGGGCTTTATCTATCGGTGCGCGGAAGAATCTATTGTCGGCCAAAATGAGGAGCCACCGTGCCTATCGACTCGAATTGGTCGTCATTAGTGAATGACAATGCGACCGGCAGCGAAGGCGGGCATCGTGGTTGCGGGATACGTCGCGGCGGTGGCTGTCGCCTTGCTCGTCCTGCGCGTCTACATCGCGTCGACGAGTGGCCCGGATCGGCAGACGTACGGGGGGATGTACGCCTTCGGCGACAGCCTCCTGTTTCTCGGCGCTGCCGGCGTCGCGGCAATTCCCGCGACAGGAGCGGCGCTCTTCTTTCTGCGCTCGCACAAGGGGTTCTGGAAGGCTCTTTCGATTGGCGGGCTCGCGATTGCCACGACGGCGATTCTCGCGGCCGTGCTGTTCCTGGCGATGCGGTCGGCGACCGGCCACGGTGTCCTGTACGCGTGGGCCATGGTGACGCCGCTCAGAATACTCGCGGCTCCTTTGCTCGCACTGTTCTTCTTGCTCTGCGGGCTGTTCGCGCCGACGCGATCCGCGCGACTCTGCCTCGCGTCCGCCGCCGCGATCGAGGTCCTGTCGTTCGTGTCGGTCGCCAGCACGTGGTGGGTGGGCGGTCGTTAGGCTGGTGGGCGCGCGACCCAAGCGACAATTTGGGGAATCGGGAACCGGGAAACGCGGTGAGCGCCCAATGGAACGTCGCGATCTCATTCGATTTCTGATGGCGACGGCGGGGCTTAAATGCCTCGACGGTATCATGCCCGGCGAGCTTCTCGCCTTCGGTGTGCAGATCCGCGAAGCCGGGCAGCGCGGCGGCGCCCTGGATGCCCATGCGCGTCGCACGGTAATCATCGCCGCCGAGCGGATCATTCCCGCGAGCGACACGCCGGGTGCGACGGATGCGGACGTCGTGACCTTCATCGACCGGATGCTCGCGAACTGGTACAACGCCGACGAGCGCGACCGGTTTCTCGCGGGACTCCGTGAGCTGGACGCAGCGTGTCGCGCTCGCCACGGGAAGGACTTCGCCGACTGCGACGAGCGCGACCAGGTGGCCGTGCTCACCGCGTTCGACAATGACGTTTCGAGACGCCGACGTACCGGCGCCGCCAATCCTAACGAGCACTGGTTCGCCATGCTGAAGTACACCACGGTGTTCGGGTACTGCACGTCCGAGGTCGCGATGCGCCGGACGCTCGGCAGCTGGCCTCGCGCGACGCGCTACGATGGCTGTGCTCCCGTCGGTACGCGGGAGGGTTGAGCATGCGACGGTCCGCTCCGGATTACGACGCGATCGTCGTCGGGTCGGGGATGACGGGCGGCTGGGCCGCCAAGGAGCTCACCGAGCTCGGGCTCCGCACGCTGGTGCTCGACGCCGGCCGACCGATAGCGCCTAACAAGGACTACCGCGAGCACACGCCGCCGTGGGAGATGCCGTTCCGCGGCCTCGGCGACCGGCAGACGGTCGCGCGTCGTCAGGCGGTGCAGCGGAACTCGGTGACGTTCGACGAGATGAGCCACCAGTTCTGGGTGGACGACGTCGACAATCCGTATTCGACGCCAAAGAACAAGGCGTTTCACTGGTTCCGCGCCCGACAGGTCGGTGGAAAGTCCATCATTTGGGGACGCCAGGTCTATCGCTGGAGCGACCTGGATTTCGAGGCGAACCTGCACGACGGCATCGGAGTCGACTGGCCGATCCGCTACGCCGACATCGCGCCGTGGTACGATCTCGTCGAGCGGTTCATCGGTGTGAGCGGGCAGACGGAAGGACTCGCACATCTACCCGATGGGCCATTCCTCCCGCCAATGGCGATGAACTGCGTCGAGACGCATGTTCGCGATCGGATGACCTCGAAGTTCGGGCGGGATCGCGTGCTGACGATGGGCCGGGTTGCCATTCTCACAGAGCGGCACAACGGCCGTGCCGCGTGTCATTACTGCGGACCGTGCCATCGCGGCTGCGTCACGCGGTCGTACTTCAGCAGCGTGAACGCGACCTTGCCGGCGGCGGAGGCGACGGGACGCCTGACGCTCATGCCGTACAGCATCGCGCGCCACCTCGTGTACGACGAGCACGCGAATCGCGTGTCGGGCGTGCTCGTCGTCGATGCGCGTACACGCGAGACCCGCGAGTACACGGCGCGCGTCGTGTTCCTGTGCGCGTCAGCGCTCGAGAGCGCGCGCATCCTGCTCAACTCCGCCACGCCGCACCATCCGGGCGGCCTCGCGAATTCGAGCGGGCAGGTCGGGCGCAACATCATGGACCACATCAAGTGGGGCGGGGCGAGCGGAACGTTCGACGGCTGGAGCGATCGGCAGACGATCGGGCAGCGGCCGAACGGCATTTACGTGCCCCGCTTCCGCAACGTCGCCACGCGACACCCCGGCTTCATTCGTGGCTACGGATTTCAGGGTGGCGCGGGCCGCGCCGGGTGGGAAGCAAACGCCCGAGCGCCGGGCATCGGTCTGGCGTTCAAGGAGAGCCTAACGCGCCTTGGGCCGTGGACGATGAGCTTCGGAGGGTTCGGTGAGACGCTCCCCAACCCGAACAATCGCGCGACGCTGCATCCCACGCTCATGGACGCGTGGGGCATTCCCACGCTCCACATCGAGTGTGCCTGGAGCGACAACGAGCTGGCGATTCACCGCGATATGAACGTGACCGCGGCGGAGCTCCTGGAGGCGGCGGGCGCGAAGGACATTCGGCCCGATGCCCGAGGACCGAGCACGCCGGGCAACACGAATCACGAGATGGGGACCGCGAGGATGGGTCGCGACCCGAAGACGTCGGTGCTGAACGGATGGAATCAGGCGTGGGATGTCCCGAACGTGTTCGTCACAGACGGAGCTTGCATGGCGTCGAGCGGGAACCAGAACCCGTCGCTCACGTACATGGCGCTGACGGCGCGCGCTTGCCATTACGCCGTCGAGGCCATGAAGCGCGGGGACTTGTAATGCCGAGGGCGCCAACCGTCGACACCGATCCGACACGTTAGGCACCGCATGCAACGGCGACGGGCCGACGTGGCGTGGAACGCCGGCGTAGCAGCCGCGTATTTCCTGGCGGCCAAGCTCGGGCTGACGCTCGCGACGGTGGGCGTGACCGTCACCCTCGTCTGGCCGCCGTCGGGCGTCGCGGTTGCAGCAATGCTGCTCCTGGGTCGACAGGTCTGGCCCGGCGTCGCCATCGGCGCCTTCATCGCGAATGCCACGACCGATGCACCGATTGCCGTCGCGTGGTTCACCGCCGTTGGCAACCCGCTGGAGGCCGTCGTTGCGGCGTCGCTGCTCCGGCGCGTGAGAGACTTCGACTCGTCACTCGAGCGCACGCGCGACGTGCTCGCCCTCACGATACTGGGCGCGATCGTCGCACCGATGGTCGCCGCGACTGTTGGCGTGGCCGGACTGATTCTGACGGGAACGCTAGCCACGAGCGCAATCGCCGGCGCGTGGTTCACCTGGTGGGGCGGGGACGCGATGGGCATTCTGCTCCTGACCCCGCTCATCCTCGCGTGGGTGAGGCGTCCGGGTCGCGAGGCGTCGACGGCGCGGATCCTCGAGGGCACGGCGCTGGTGGCGATGACGGCGATTGCGGGCTGCCTCGTATTCGGCGGCTTCCTGCCGGGCCGAGTCACGGCGCCGCTCGTGTATGTCGCGCTTCCCCTGCTCATCTGGGCCGCGTTCAGCTTCGAGCTGCGAGGTGCCGCGACCGGCTCGGCGGTGATCGCGGCGCTCGCGGTATGGTGGACCAGTCGCGGTGCCGGACCGTTCGCGCGCGAGACGCTCGGGCTCAGCCTCGTCCATCTCGGTGCGTTCATGGGTGTCGCGACGCTCACGAGTCTCGTGCTCGCCGCGATCGTGCGCGAGCGTCGCCGCGCGGACAGCGACCGTGCGGCGAGTCTGGTGCGCGAGCGGGCGGCACGACGCGACGCGGAGCTTGCGAGCAGCGCGAAGTCCGACTTCCTGGCGGTCATGTCACACGAGCTGCGCACACCGCTCAACGCGATCATCGGGTATGTGTCGCTCCTCGCGGATGGAATCACGGGGCCGCTGAACGACCGACAGGTCGCTCAGCTCGGTCGCGTGAAGGAAAGCGCAACGCACCTGCTCGCGCTCATCGAGCAGATTCTGTCTCTATCTCGCATCGAGGCCGGGCACCAGGACATTCGGGTGGAGCACACCGACGCCCGGACGGTCGTGCGGGACGCGACCGCGCTCGTCGAGCCGCTCATGGCGGCGAAGGGCCTCGCGCTGCACGTGGACCTTCCGCCGGAGCCGAGCGAGCTCAGGACGGACGTGACGAAGGTGCGCCAGATCCTGCTGAACCTGTTGACGAACGCCGGCAAGTTCACGGAGCGCGGTTCCGTGCGGTGCCAGCTCCGCGCGGAGGCCGAGATGTTCGTCATCGACGTGGCTGACACCGGGCGCGGGATCTCCAGCGAGGACCTTCCGCGCGTTTTCGAGAGCTTCTGGCAGGCGGCCGCGGGAGGCAACGAGCGTCCTGAGGGTGTGGGACTGGGGCTCAGCGTCAGCCGGCGACTCGCTCGGATCCTTGGCGGCGAGATCACCGTCGCGAGCGTGCTGGGCCAGGGCAGCACGTTTACTGTGCGGCTACCGCGGGACGCGCCTAACGACAACGGCCGCGATCCCGCCGCTCGGCAAAAGCCATCGTGACCCGCTCGCGGCACGCCGCGTGCCCTGACAACAGCCAGGCGGATGTCGTTGGAGGACACGGTGATCGGACCCAAGCAGGCTCTCGGGCTGGCCAAGGACACGTTCAAGGAATTCTTCAATGACGACGCGACCTGGATGGCCGCGGCGCTCTCGTACTTCACGGTCTTCGCGCTCGCGCCGCTGCTCGTGATCCTGCTCCAGGTCGCGAGCCTCATCTGGGACGCGACACAGGTTCGCGACGCGCTTACCGGTCAGTTTCAGGCAGTCATGGGCCAGGAGGTAGCGCGCCAGGTTCAGACCATGATGATGAGTGCGCAACAGCAAACCGCCTCCGGCACAGGTATTCGTCTGGTGCTGAGCATTGCCGGCCTCGTGTTCGGAGCGACGGGCGCGTTCGTGTCGCTGCAGCAAGCGCTCAACCGGGCGTGGGAGGTCCAGCCCGATCCCAAGCGTGGCGGAATCAAGAACTTCATCACCAAGCGGTTTCTGTCGCTCGGGATGGTGCTGGGGATCGCATTCCTGGTACTCGTCTCGCTCGCGCTCACCGCCGCGCTCAGTGCGGCGGGGCAGGCGCTCTTCGGCGGGTTCGGCGAGACCGTGGGACAGGCGCTCAACTTCGTGTTGTCGTTCGTCGTGATTGCGCTCCTGTTCGCTGCGATCTTCAAAGTGCTGCCTGACGCGAAGATCGATTGGCGCGACGTGTGGGTCGGCGCCGTGGCGACCGCGATCTTTTTCGTGGTCGGCAAGTTTCTCATCGGGCTGTATATCGGACAGAGCAACCCGGGCAGCGCGTTCGGTGCAGCGGGCGCGCTCGCGGTGCTGCTCGTGTGGATCTATTACGCGGCGCTGATCGTGCTGCTCGGAGCCGAGTTCACGCAGGCCTGGATGAAGGTGCACGGGCGAGCCATCGAACCCGAGCAGGGCGCCGTGCGCATGCGCCAACTGCAGGAACAGGATCGAGGCCCAGAAGCGCGCGTCGCCAACCGCCGGTGAGTGTTGGGCCCATCGCCGCGCGAATACTTCACGCTGAGGCAGCGGACCTGGCAGGTTTTTTTGGCAAGGTGCACCTTCCAGCGTGCCCAGCGCTCCAGCCATCAGACTCATCGATCGACGGCGGTTCTTCCGCGAGGGCGGCGCCTTGGCTGCCCTCGCTTGGAGTGCCCCCCAGATCTGGACCACGTTAGGCTCGTCGCGAGTTGCGGCGGCCGGTATTCGGTTCGGATGCGCGGCGATCACGTGGGGTGGGAATGACCCGCAGGCGATCGACGACATCGCCGACCTGGGCTTTGGCGGGATCCAGCTCCGTGATTCCGCCGTCCGCCGATGGGGTGAAAAGCCCGATGAGCTGAAAGCCCTCCTCGCGGAGCGAAAGCTGACGCTCGTCGCGCTGTCCAGCGGCAGCGTGACGCTCGATCCGGCGAAGCTCGACTCGAACCTGGCGCTGCACGTGAGCAACGCGCGCTTCCTGCGTCAGGTCGGCGGACTCTACCTACAGGTCACCGACGAGCGACCCGCTGGACGCGAGCCATCTGCCGAGGATTTTCGCCGCGTGGGATGGGCGTTGAGCGAGCTCGGTCGGCGCACCGCCGATATTGGCGTCACGCTCGCGCTGCACCCGCACATGGGCGCTCTCAGTCAGTCGCCGTCGGAGATCCGTCGCGTGATGGATGCGTCGGACTCGCGTCTCGTGAGGCTGGAGCTCGACGTTGCGCACTATGCACAGGGGGGCGGTGACCCGGCCGAGGCGATACGTGCTTACGCGGGTCGGTTGCTGTTCCTGCACATCAAGGATGTCGAGAGTCCGGTGCCGGGTCGCGGGCCGGAGTCCTACCGGTTCGTGGAGCTGGGACGTGGTCGAGTGGACCTGCCGGCTGTGTTCCAGGCGCTGAAGACGGTCGGGTTCGATGGGTGGGCCGTGGTCGAGCTCGACGAAGTGCCCGATGGAGCGAGGACGCCGAAGGAATCCGCCGATATCTCGAAGCAGTACCTCCGTGGCCTAGGTCTTATCGGATTCTGACAATTCGAGAATCGTTAGACGCCACGTTGTCATTCCGGGCGCAGCGAGGAATCGCGATCATCCAGGTAGAGGGGCTAGCCCTCTGTCGGGACGATCGCGATCCCTCGCCTGACGGCTCGGGAGGACACCCGCAACCGTTTCAACGATGACCTGGTTCGACCACCTCGCCCGCGACGCGCGACAGGCCGCGCGCGCCATCGTCCGCATGCCGGTGCTTGCCACGGTCGTCGTGGTGTCGCTCGCGATCGGCATTGGCGTCAACGCCGCGATCTTCTCGTGGATCCAGGGGCTCGTGTTCAAGCCGCTTCCGGGCGTCCGTGACGCGGCGAGCTTTCTGCTCATCGAGCCGAGGAGCGACATCGGATCGTCCGTCGGCACGTCCTGGCTCGAGTACCGCGACCTGCGCGAGCGGCTGACGTCGTTTCGAGAGATCCTGTTGTTCAAGATGGTGCCGCTCACGATCGGGGCGCCGCCGAACACGGTCCGGGCGTACGGGCAGCTGGTGTCCGGCAACTACTTCTCGGCCCTGGGGCTCGAGCCGTCGTTAGGCCGATTCCCGACGCCGGACGAGGTCTCGACGCCAGGTGGCCAGCCCGTCGTGGTCGTCTCGGATGGATTCTGGAAGACGCGACTGGGCGGCGGGTCGGATGTCGTGGGACGCAGGATCCTGGTCAACGGCCAGGACCTCACCGTCATTGGCGTAGCGCCGCCCAAGTTCCAGGGTACCGTCACCATGCTCGACTTCGATCTCTGGATCCCGGCGACGATGGCACCGGTGCTGTTCACGGGTTCGCGCGAGCTCGAGGATCGCGCGTCACGCGGCTACGACATGATGGCGCGGCTCAGGCCTAACGCAACGCCCAAGCAGGCACAGCGCGAGGCTGCGACCGCGATGGCGGCGCTCGGGCGGCTGTATCCCGAGACGAACACTGCGACGTCGATCGACCTCTTCCCATTCTGGAAGACGCCGCGCGGGCCGCAGCAGATGCTTGTCGGCGCACTGGCGATCCTCCAGGGCATCATGCTCGTGCTCCTGCTGGCGGTGTGCGCGAACACCGCGAACCTCATTCTCGCGCGCGCCACGGCGCGACGCCGAGAAGTCGGCATCCGGCAGGCGTTAGGTGCGACCCGCTGGCGGGTCGTGAGCCTGCTCATGACGGAGAGTCTCCTGCTCGCACTGCTCGGCGCGGGGCTCGGCACCTTCATCGCTGCCTGGGGCACGAACGCCCTGCGCGCGGTCCCAATGATCGGCGCCTTCCCCATCCGGTTTCAGTCGAGCCTCGACGGCACGGGACTCGCTTTCGCGATCGGGCTTGGCCTTCTCTGTGGGCTCATCTTCGGTGCTGCGCCGGCGATTCAGCTCTCGCGCGTGAATGCGTACAGCGAGCTGCGCTCGGGGCCTCGCATGGCCCCGAAGGGACGGTTGCGGAACACGCTCATGGGCGCGCAGGTGGCCCTCGCCGTTGTCGTGCTCGTGGCGGCGGCGCTCTTCTACCGAAGCTTCAGCGAGACGCGCGGGATGGACCCGGGATTTCGCCGCGAGGGCGTGCTGCTCGCCGCATACGACCTGACCGGGCGGAACGCCGATTCCACCGCTGCGCGGCTCTTCGCCGCGAGGCTGCTCGACAAGGCGCGAGCGCTGCCGTCGGTGGAAGCGGCTGCGATTGCGTCGTCCGTACCGCTCGACATTCATGGCCACCCCGTTCGCGCGTTCGAGCTGGAGGGGCGTGCGCGATCGGACGCCGGGCGAGACCTCGCGCTCAGCAACACGGTGACGCCGGACTACTTCCGGACGATGGGGATTCCGCTCCGCGCGGGCCGCACGTTCGTGGAGCTCACCGACGCGGACGCACCGCCGCAGGCGGTGGTGAACGACGAGTTCGTGCGCCAGTACGTCGGTAGCGGCGAGCCGCTCGGGCGTCGGCTCACCACGCGGGGCGGGACATACACGATCGTCGGCGTGGTCAAGACGTCCACGTACGACTCATTCGGCGAGACACCGAAGCCGATCATCTACCTGTCGTACCGCGACCGACCGTTCGGAACCGGTGAGATTCACTTGCGGACCCGCGTGGGCTCGGAGACGCTGCTCGCGCCGCAGCTGCAGCGGGTCGTGCGCGAGCTCGACCCGACGCTGCCGGTGTACGACGTGCGGACGCTCGTGGAGCATGTGGACAAGAACCTGTTTCTGCGGAGGATCCCGGCCCGGATGTTCGTCGTGCTCGGTCCGCTGCTCCTCGTCCTCGCGGCGATCGGGATCTATGCAGTCGTGGCGTATACGGTGTCGCATCGGACCGCGGAGATCGGCGTGCGGATAGCGCTCGGCGCGACGGCCGCGCGGGTCGTTAGGCAGATCGTGCGCGAAACGCTGCGCGTCGTCGGCATCGGCGCGACCGTCGGGTGGGCGCTGGCGTTCCTGGTCGCGATTCACGTGATGCGCGGCGCGCCGATCAACCTCGTGATCTTTCTCGGTGTGCCGGCCCTGCTCATGCTCGTCGCGGCGGGCGCGAGTTGGCTCCCGGCACGCAGGGCTTCGCGAGTCGATCCCGTGGTTGCGCTCCGAGCGGAGAACTAGCTCGCCGCAAACCAATCGTTCGTTTGTCCTACAATGCCTTGGTCATGCGGACCATTCGGACCGGAACCTTCGCGGCGTCGCTCGCATACGGCGTAGATCCAGACGCCACGTAGCCGAACAGTGTGTAGAACGCCGGCAGCTCGGTGCGCAGGTCCACGACGTCGATGTCCATGAATCCGCACTGTGCTGCCGTCGCGTGCGCCTCGGCCGCCGATATCAGCTCACGAGCGAGCCCGCGTCCTTGCCAGTCCGGGTCGACGGACAGCATGCCGAAGTAGCTGCGTTCGCCGCTAATCTCCACGCACACCGCGCCGGCCAGTTCACCATCGCCGGCATCGATCACCAGGAAGCACGCGTTGGGCCTCTCGAGGCGCTCACGTACCTCGGCCTCATCCGTGCGATCGCCGTGGAAGAGGTGCGCCTCCACGACGTAGGCACGGTTGATGACGCGCGTCAGCGCGGGAATGTCGTCGGTGGTTGCGAGTCTCACGGCATGCGAATGGGAGCGCGATCCACTAGTCTGCAATCTGCTCGTCATCACCAAAGGAGTGTCAATGCAAGGGAAAGTCGTCGTGATCACCGGAGCCAGCGGCGGCATCGGCGCTGCCGCGGCGAGCGCCATCGCGTCGCGCGGCGGATCCCTCGCGCTCGTAGCGCGCCGAGAGACCGAGCTTCGGGCGGTGGCGGAGCGTTGCGGAGAGAACGCGCTGCCGGTTGTCGCGGACGTCACGCGTCGTGATGATGTGCGACGCGTCATTCGTGCGGCGATCGAACACTTCGGTCACGTCGACGTCCTGGTCAACAACGTTGGGCGCGGGATCACGCGTCTGCCCACCTCGCTCACCGATGACGACATCGACGACATGATCCGGATCAACATCAAGTCGATGTTGTACGGCGTGCAGGAGGTCGTGCCGCACTTCAAGGAGCGGGGCAGCGGGCACATCATCAACGTCTCCTCGATCCTCGGTCGCATGCCGGCGACGCCGTTCCGCTCGGCGTACAACGGCGCGAAGCACTTCCTGAGTGCGATCACGTGGAACATCCGCCAGGAGCTCAGCGAGTCGGTGCCGGGCGTCGCGGTCTCGCTCGTGTCACCCCCGGTGGTCGCGACGGAGTTCGGCGTGAATGCTCTGCATGGCGGGCCCGACTCGCGCACCTTGCCTTTCCCGCAGAACGTGGACGAGGTGGGCAACGTGATCGCGTGGGTGATCGATACGCGCAAGCTCGATGTGTACACGCGCCCCGGCTCCAAGCCGCGTGTTACGGAATTCCTGTCAAAGCTTGGCGAGGACCCGCCGGCGTCGGTGCTGGCTGGCCAGTGGGACGCTGCCTAACGTGTTGTCATTCCGAGCGAGCGGCAGCGAGTCGAGGAATCGCCGTCCTCCTGGTAGAGGGCCGAGCCCCCAGTCGGCGGAGTCTAGCGGGGCGAGTCTGGCATCCGAGATGCTTACCAAGCGATCGCAGCGTCCTCCGCGGCGTAGTCGATCGCCGCGAGCGGACGCGATGGCGGGTTGGCGCGCTCCCAGGCGATGGTCTGAGCGATGGCGTCATCGAGATCAACCGGCTCCCGGTACCCAAGCTCCGATCGGATGCGCGACGTGTCGACGGACCAGTGCTGTTCGAAATTGCCAGGCATTCTCAGATGCGGTGGCATCTCGTCTGGCGGGAGAACGACGAACGCGCCCTTCCACCCTGCGGCCGCCGCCACCCGCGTGGCCCACTCGAGCTCAGAGTACGACGGTTGCTCGGCGACGTTGTAAACGCGTCCCGCCGCGTTACCCGACATCGCCGCGAGTGCGATGGCCGCAGCGACGTTACCGACGAACCCGCGCGGCGAGCGCCAGGCTGCCTGAGCCCTACTCATGAGAATCGCACGCCGGCGATCGTCCATGCGGCGCACGAGTGCAAAGAACCGATGCAGCGGATCGCCCGGCCCGTAGATCATTGGCAGCCGCAGGATCGTCGCCGGCAGCTCGCCGACCCCGAGAATCTCGCGCTCGACCGGAATTTTGTCGTACTCCTCGTCCACCCAGCCGTACACCTCCTGCACCATGGCGATCTGCGCCGGCGGATAGGTCGCGAGCTTTGTCCGCAGCGCCGATTGCTCGGTGAGCGGCACCGGCTCGAGTGGACCCTCCTCCAGCCCGTGGAGCACGCCGCACGCGCGATACACGTCCATGCTGCTCAAGGCGACCACCCGGCCCGCGATGCCTCGCAAGACATTCATGACCTCACGGGCTTGTGTCCCGGAGCTCAGGATGAGGTCGATCACCACGTCGGGAGCGAAGGTGCGGAGGGCAGCCTGGCAGTCGCGCAGCTGCCTGCGGTCGCCATTGATCCGCGTTAGGTTATCAGAGGCCGCGTTGGCGGACCGTCCGCGAGTGAGCACCGCCACCTCGGCACCGACGCGTTGGAGCTCGGGTGTGAGGAAGGAGCCGATGAAGCCGGTGCCGCCGATCAACAGCGCTCGCATGGGATTCCTTTACTTCGGGGACCAGTACGCCACTGCATGCTCGATCTCTTCGCGCGTGCGCGCCTCGAGACGTGCTTCGTTTTCCGCGAGAGCGCGGGTAATCCTGTCGAGCTGCGAGGGTGTCGGCTGCGCATAGGCTCGATTTTGCCGGTTGAGCCACTCGCGCAGCCAGCGGTCGACGCTTTTGCGAAGTCGCGTGTCGGGATCGCTCGTGGCGTCGAGCAGAGCAAGCAAGGTGTTCCACTTTCCGAGCCGGAGCACCAACGACGTCGCAGCCACGCGGTTGTGCGCTCGCGTCGCAGATCGAACTGCTGCGAGAACGGCGTCGATCCCGATCGCTCCAGGCGCGGCGCGAGGCGAAAGAGGAGTGAGGAAGTCCTGTCGCGTAACCATGCCTACCCAAACTTGCTCGGCACGCCAAGGTCGACAGAAGGCCTAGCCGGATTGGCGGAGTTGCCGTGTGGTCGAACGCACCGGCATCTTCCACGAATCCAACGTGCTCGGCCTCCGAGCGATCGCGTCCCCGAGGCACCATGAGCAAAGGTCGGCTCGAAGCGTTCACCGATGGCGTGATCGCCATCATCATCACGATCCTCGTCCTCGAGTTGCGCCCGCCCCACGGCGAGACGCTCGACGCCCTTCGGCCGCTCATCCCGACTGCGCTCAGCTACGTCCTTTCGTTCGTCTTCGTCGCGATCTACTGGAACAATCACCACCATCTGCTCCATGCGGTGCGGCACGTCGATGGGCGAATCCTGTGGGCGAACATTCATCTGCTCTTCTGGCTGTCGCTGACGCCGTTCGCGACAGCGTGGATGGGGGACAGCCATTTCGCGACGCTCCCGGTCGCCCTGTATGGCGTCGATCTGTTCATGTCCGCGGTCGCGTTCACGATTCTCGTGCGGCTGTTGATCTCGCGACACGGTGAGCGATCCGCCATCGCGCGGGCCATCGGGGCGGATCGCAAGGGGTGGATCTCGCTCGCCATGTACGTCGTGGCGATTCCGCTCGCGTTCGTGTCGCGGTGGATCGCGCTCGCGCTCTACGTTACGGTCGCGCTCATCTGGCTCATCCCTGACACGCGGATCGAGCGCATCCTCATGGAAGGCGCGGCGTCCCCGCAGGCCGCCGACTGAAGCAACAGCCGACTTCTGGAGAATTACGCATGTGCCGGAACATCAAGGTCCTCGCGAACTTCGAGCCGCCCGCCACGCAGGATGAGATCCGCGCGAGCGCCGTGCAGTTCGTGCGGAAGCTCAGCGGAACGACGAAGCCATCGAAGGCAAACGAAGCGGCGTTCAATCAGGCGGTCGATGACGTGACCGCGATCGCCCACCGCCTGATCGACTCGCTGGTGACGACCGCGGCGCCGCGCAATCGCGAGGTCGAGGCGAAGAAGGGTCGGGAGCGCGCGATCCGACGCGGCCGCCCGGTCGCTCAAGTTCCTCTAGACCGCGCCAGCCCCGCCTGACCAGACGTCGGTTTCAAGGGGTCAGAGCCCTTGAACCGATCGGTTCAAGGGCTCTGACCCCTTGAAAGGCGACGCAGGAAGTCAC
>JAJKIV010000418.1 GCA_021154285.1 Gemmatimonas sp.
GCACGAACACGAGTCCTGCCCCTCGCCTCACCCGATCCAGGATCTCGTGCGTCTCGGTCGCGCTCGGCGCAATCGGCGGATCGAGCACCAGGTGGACGGACATCGTGTCGCCTAACGGGATCGAGTCGGTCAGGCGCTGCGCGGGCTGCCAACCGAGCCGGCCCGCCAGCTCGAACAGCGCAGCCGCGCCCTGCGACTCGGTCGAGCGCGACGTCAGGCGCGCGTCGCCCGTCCGACCACCCGTGTCTTCGGGCGTCAACAGCGCCACCAGCACGATCGCCGCGGCGAGAACGGCGAGGGCGATGCGACGACGATGTCGCCGCGGTCGATGCTCGGGCCCGGTGGGCTCCCTCACGCGGCGCGCGCCTCGGTGTGGAACACGCCTCGCGCATGCTCGCGGAGGGCCGAGTACGTCTCGGCATCGCATGTCCCGGTGCCGAACAGCACGTGATCGTAGCGGCGACCGAACCGCCGGAACTCGGCGTGGGCGGACGAACCCCGCGTGTGCAGCTCTCGTGCGTAGTCACCACTCGTCTTCGACGGATGCAACCGAAGCTGTTCCGCAGCGGCAAGTCGCTCGGTAATCCCGCGATAGAGCAGGTGCGCTGCCGCCGTATAGTCCCCGGTGGCGGCGACGCGATCTGCTTCCGCCCAGGGATCGCCTCTGCCCTGCACCGCGCCCGGCTGCGCCCGTCGCCGGCGCTCCTCGGCCTCGCTGCCCAGCCACATCCGCGCCGCGATCGCCAGCACGACCAGGATCGCGAGACCGAGGATGATCCACTTCATGTTGGGGATCTCTGACAACCCGGAGAAGAACCGCCGGATGAGCGCGGTGAGCCAGTCGAGGAGCCGATCGAGGAGCGTCGCTCTCACCGATCGCTGATAGGCGGGCTGCCTGACGATTGCCGCGACCGAATCCTGAATCGCGCCCGGAGGCCACGGTTGTCCCTGGCCCTGCACCCAACCGGCCAATCCCGTCAAATGGCCTCCGCCATCATCTCGATGTCGTATCCCTCATTGCGGACTCGCGCGTCGTAGTACAACAGCATTTCGATGATCGCGAACATCGGGTAGGCCGCGATGGTTGCGACCACGGTGAGTATCGTCGAGATCACGATGCTGCCGGTCATCCCGGCTACAATCGCGATCGCAAAGTAGATGACGAAGAAGATGATGAACGCGAGCAGCGACGTGCCGAGGATGTGCAACTTGTGTCCGCGCGAGAGCTCGGCGGACCGGCCAAACGTGCCGAAGGCGCCCCGGCCCTCGATGACGACACCGGCGGTCACGGCGAAGTACCGCGCCACGACGTACAGGATCCCGACGAAGAACAGGAAGAACCCGATGATCATCAGGATGTACTTCAGTAAGAGCGCAAACATCACGACCGGGAGCCGCACGAGCGCCTCGCGGACGGCGACCGCGGGATCGACCCGTCGACCCAGGTAGTCCTCCGACGCCAGGCGCACGATG
This sequence comes from Gemmatimonas sp., assembly GCA_021154285.1. Lineage (GTDB taxonomy): Bacteria > Gemmatimonadota > Gemmatimonadetes > Gemmatimonadales > Gemmatimonadaceae > JAJKIV01. The sequence continues at coordinate 1,474 of JAJKIV010000418.1, forward strand.
ACGGCGCTCATGAGCGACAGGCTGACCCAGTACCCGAGCACCATGAGCCCGGCGAAGCCAGCCGTTAGGCGGCTGAGTTGCTGGTCGATCCGCGTCCCCGGCCCGATGATGATGAGCTGGAGCGCGAGGACCGGCGCGTAGCAGAGAGCCGAGACGAGCAGGTAGGTGAGCGGGTCGCGCCGGTAGAGCTGGAGCGCGGCGTCGACGATCTCGCTGGCGGATCGCGGGCGGAGTGGGAAGGGGGAGGACAAGTGAGGGAGACGGGAGACGGGAGACGGGAGATGGGAGACGACTGGCGACTGATACCGACGCTCGGAAGATGCCGCCTGACGGGTGGGTCGACCAGCGCTCACCCGCTGTCTCACCGTCTCCCGTCTCCCGCTTCCCGGTCTTCCATCCATCCCCATAGACGACGCCCTAACACGTACCTCTTTCGCTCTTCCGTACCTCGCCTGTATCGTAGGCGTGACTGATCCCCCTCATCCCGAGCCGACACCACTATGGAAGCCGCCATCCTCGCATGGCTGCAGAATCTCGCGATTCGCGCGTTCGGCATCTCCCTGTTCCTGCTGCTCGCGATCGACGGCGCGTTCGCGCTGGTGCTGTTCGCCACACGCGATCGCGGCATCGTGAACCGGTGGACGTCGCGGGTGCTCGCGGTGAACCTCGTGCTCGCCGGCACGGGCGTCGGGGTTCCGGTCCTCGCGCTCGGCTCTCGCCTCGCGGTGCGCCTGGTCGCGCCGATGATCCCGACCCCGCCCGGTGCTTACTTCAATGCCGATGTCGGGGATGACGACGATGCCCCGCGGCGCCAGGTTCGAGTGATCAAATAGCGGCGGCTGGCGACTGGCGGCAGGCGGCAGGCGGCAAAAGGCGCGCGTCATTCCGAGCGAGCGGCAGCGAGTCGAGGAATCGCCGTCCTCCCGGTAGAGAGATACTGTTCCCGGTTCCCCGTTCCCGGTTCCCAGCAGTCACCAGTCGCCAGTCGACAGTCCGATGCTCACACACCTCGTCCTCGCCGCGCTGCTCGCCCAACAGCCCGGCACCTCCGTCAGCCAGTTCGTCAGCGTTTCCGACTCGGTCGTCGCGCTCACGAACGTTAGGGTGATCGACGGCACGGGCGCTCCAGCGCGCGATCGCCAGACCATCGTGCTCGAGGGCGGCACCATCGTCTCGGTCGGCGACGCGGCGAGCGCGAAGATCCCGGCAGGCGCGAGAACCATGGACCTCGCCGGCCGGACCGTCATGCCCGGCTATGTGATGCTCCACGAGCACATGTTCTATCCGTCGGGCGGCGCGATCTACAACGAGCAGGGGTACAGCTTCCCGCGCCTCTACCTCGCGGGTGGGGTCACGAGCATGCGCACGGCCGGTAACATGTCGGGCTACGCGGACCTCAACATCAAGAAATCGATCGACGCCGGCACGATGCTCGGCCCCACGATCGACGTGACGGCGCCGTACCTCGAGGGACCCGGGCTTCCGATCCCGCAGGTAAAGGCCCTCCGCGATGAGGCCGACGCCCGCAAGATGGTGAACTACTGGGCCGACGAGGGCGCGACGTCGTTCAAGGCCTACATGCACATCACGCGCGCGGAGCTGGGCGGCGCCGCGCAGGAAGCGCACAAGCGCGGGCTCAAAATTACCGGACACCTCTGCTCAGTCACGTTTCGCGAGGCCGCGTCGTTAGGCATCGATGACCTCGAGCACGGCTTCGTCGTCGCCAGCGACTTCGTCCCGGACAAGAAGCCCGACGAGTGCCCCGCCGGGAACGCCGTACAGCGCTCGATCGCCACGCTCGACGTGAACGGCGCCGGCGCGCGGGACCTCATCGCGGACCTCGTCCGCCGTCGCGTCGCCATCACGTCGACGCTCACGATCTTCGAGACGTTCGTCGCGTCGCAGCCATCCGCGCCGTCCAAGGCGCTCGACGCCCTGCTGCCTGAAGCACGCCGCCAGTACGAGCAGACGCGCGCGGCGCTCGCCAAGTCCACCGACACGACCTGGAACATCCTCCTCCGAAAGGAGATGCAGCTCGAGAAGATGTTCGCGGACGCCGGCGGGCTGCTCGTCGTCGGTACGGACCCCACGGGCTTCGGTGGCGTCGTCGCCGGCTACTCGAACCAGCGCGCGCTCGAGCTCCTCGTGCAAGCCGGCTTCACGCCGCTCGACGCCGTGAAGATCGCCACCCTGAACGGCGCGAAGTACCTTGGCCGAGACGCGAAGATCGGAACCATCGCGGCCGGGAAGCAGGCCGACCTGATCGTCGTACGCGGCGACCCGTCGCAGCGCATCGACGACGTGGAAAACGTGGAGCTCGTCTTCAAGAAGGGCGTCGGCTACGATTCGCCGAAGATCTTCGACTCGGTGAAGGGACAGGTGGGCCTGCACTAACACCCCGCATCATGGGTGATCCCGTCGGCGGCGGGTTCGAAAAACACATCGCACAGTCGCTCGCCGGTCGGTACCGCATCGACCGAGAGCTGGGACGCGGCGGCATGGCGACGGTCTTCCTGGCGGAGGACCTGAAGCACGGGCGCGCGGTTGCGATCAAGGTCCTCCACGAGGAGCTCGGCGCCTGGCTGGGGGCCGAGCGGTTCCTGGCAGAGATTCGAATCACGGCGCGGCTGCAGCATCCGCACATCCTGCCACTGCTCGACTCCGGTGACGCCGGCGGCGCCCTCTACTATGTCATGCCGTACGTCAGCGGCGAGACGCTGCGCGCGAGACTTCGGCGAGAGAGGCAGCTGCCAGTCGCGGAGGCCGTGCGCATCGGGAAAGAAGTGGCCTCGGCGCTCGCCTACGCGCACGCCGCCGGCGTCATTCATCGCGACATCAAGCCCGAGAACATCCTCCTCGGGGCGCCTAACGCTGGAGACCCAGCCCCGACGCTGCTCGCGGACTTCGGCATCGCGCGATCCATCGATGCCGCCGCGGACCGCCTGACGAGCACGGGCATCACGGTCGGCACGCCGTCGTACATGAGCCCCGAGCAGGCCACGGGCGAGCGTGAGATCGATGCCCGAAGCGACGTGTACTCGCTCGGGAGCGTCATCTACGAGATGCTGGCGGGCGAGCCGCCGTTCAGCGGGGCGAACCCGCGCGCCATCCTCGCGAAGCAGCTGGCTGATCCCGTGCGCCCCGTCCGCCGACTGCGGGACGGCGTGCCGAAGCACCTGGATGACGCGCTCGCGGTGGCGTTAGGCCGCTCACCGGCCGACCGGTTCCCGAACATGGCGTCGTTCGCGGCCGCGCTCGATCGAGCCGGCGCAGCGCCGGCGGACGACACACCGTCGCGCCCTTCGGGTCGCCGCCTCGCCCGCCTCGCGGCCGTTGTCGTCGTGCTGGGCGGCGGCGCGACCACCTGGGCGACGTTCGTGCGCCCGAAAGCGGCGTTAGGCATGCCGTCCGTCCGCATCGAGCGGTTCGCGACGGCACCCGGCGACACCGCGAGCGCCTACCTCGCCTCGACGCTCAAGCAGGACGTCACCGCCGCACTCGCCGGCTCGCACGCCGCGAGAGTCTTCGTCATGGACTCGGCCCGGCTCTCGTCAGGCTACGCGGTGAGCGCCACCGCCGCGCGCACCGCCGACTCCGTCGAGGTGACACTGTCCGTCACCGTCGAGCCCACTGGCGAGTTCAAGGGGCAACAGGTCGTGCGGCGTCCCCTCGGCCGCGCTCACGAGCTGCCCGAAGCGGCAACGGATGCAATCCTCGCGCTGGTCGGCCGACCGCGCACGCCTGCACGCGTGGAACGTCCGCCAACGACGGATTCGCTCGCGTACGACCTCTATCTTCGCGGCCGCTTTCAGACCGACCGTCGCACGGAGCCATCCACCCAGCGGGCCGTCGCGCTGTTCCGCCAGGCGGTCCAACGCGACTCCAACTTCGCGGACGGCTGGGCGGGTCTCGCACGCGCGCTGCAGCAGGTGAATCTGCGACGCTACCGCATCCCCGACATTCCCGCCGACCGGATCCTGTCCACGATGTACGAAGCGAGCCAGCGCGCGCTCGACGCGGACAGCACACGCTCATTCGTGTGGATCGCGCGCGGCCTCACGTTTCGCGATCTCGAGCCGAGCTCGCGACGCTTCGCGCTGCTGGCGTATCAGAAGGCCATCGCGCTCGACTCGAACAACGCGGACGCCTGGCACTACGCAGCCCTCGCGTGGGACGACAGCCTCGAGCCGGGCCGCGCCGTCGCGGCGTGGCAGCGCGCGGTTCGGATCGACCCCACGCATCGTCTCGCACTGAGCTTCCTCTCGCAGCACTACAACTGGATGCACCAGTTCGACAGTGCGCGCGTTTGGGCAGACAGCAGCCTGCATATCGACCCGACGTTCCTGCTCGCCCGGCAACAGATTGCCCTCGCCCAGCTGTCTCGCCGCGACACCATTCGCGCGGCGGAGAATTTCCGCGCGTCGATCCGCATCGGGAAAGGTCCGGATGAGGTTCCCGGGTGGATCGGCCTGTCGGAGATCGCGCTTTTGTCGCAGAACCGACGGGCTGCGGATACGCTGTTCGCCCGTGCGCTCGCGTTCGTCGACACGCTTCACCCCACGCTGCACGACGCGACGGCCGTCGCGTGGGGATATGTGGCATTCGGCGATACGGCGCGGGCGCTCCAGATCCTCGAACGGTACGAGCCCACCGCGGATTCGCATTTCCAGCTGCATCTGCACTGCGACGCGGGCCTGGACCCTGTGCGCGCGCTGCCGAGGTTCAAGGCGATGCTGGTTCGCCCGACGGCGCCCTGCTGGCGGCCGCAATAGCGCGTACTACTTTCGCCCGCTAGCCGGCCTCCTGGCCAGCGCCCAAGTTCAGGCGTGGCCTCGGGCGTCGAGGCCAACCCTTCAGCCTCAGGCGGACTGGTCATTCGGTGTCGGCAACCGAGCCTTCGTTGGATATCACCCCACTGGTCAAAGCGCTCGCTGATCGCTATCGCGTCGAGCGTGAGCTTGGCGCGGGCGGCATGGCGACCGTGTATCTCGCCCAGGATCTCAAGCACGAGCGAGAGGTCGCCATCAAAGTCTTGCAGCCCGAGCTGGGGGCGGCCCTCGGCGCAGACCGATTCCATGCGGAGATCCGCATCACGGCGCGACTGCAGCACCCGCACATTCTTCCGCTGATCGATTCGGGCGAAGCCGGCGGATTGCTCTACTACGTCATGCCCTTCCTCGTGGGCGGGACGTTGCGCGACCGGCTGGACAACGAGCAGCAGCTCCCCATACCGGATGCGGTGCGGATCGCGAAAGAGGTCGCATCTGCCCTCGCCTACGCGCACGCCCGCGGGATCATTCACCGCGACATCAAGCCGGAGAACATTCTCCTCGGTGCGAGTGACGTTGCTCCCTCCCCCGCCCTGCTCTCGGACTTCGGCATCGCGCGATCGCTCGACAGCGCCGTGCGGAAGACGAGCACCGGGATGACGCTTGGCACCGCGGCCTACATGAGTCCCGAGCAGGCAACGGCGGAGCCGAACATCGACGGGCGGAGCGACATCTACTCGTTAGCGTGCGTCCTGTACGAGACGCTCGCCGGCGAGCCGCCTTTCACCGGCCCGAACGCCCGCGCGATCCTCGCCAAGACGCTGTCCGACCCGGTCCGGCCGGTGCGGCGGCTTCGGAACAGTGTCCCCGAGTTCGTGGACGATGCCCTCATGACCGCGCTCGCCCGCGCTCCGGTCGACCGCTTCCCCGACGCCGCCGCGTTCGTGGCGGCGCTCGAGGGCGATACCACTCACTCCGGGGCGTTGAACGCGCTCAAGCGCACTCGCGCGCGATGGGCGAGACCGAGGATCGCTGCGGGGTTGGTCGGCGCGGCCGCCGTCGGGGCGCTCGCCTGGACCGCCTTCTCACGACCCAAGGTTGCCAACGCCGCTATGCCGGCGGTTCGCGTGGAACGCTTCACCACGCGAACCGGGGACACCGCCAGCGCCTACCTCGCGGAGACCCTGCAGCAGGACGTCACGAGCACACTCGCCAGCTCGCGTTCGGCGCGGGTGTTCGCGATGGACTCGGCGAAGCTGCCGTCGGGGTATGCCGTCGCCGCCATCGCGGTCCGCAAACCGGATTCCGTCGAAGTCCGCCTGACCGTCTCGAAAGAGCCGGACGGCGAGGTGGTGGGCACGAAGGTCGTTAGGCAGCCGCTCGGCCGCGCGCAGGCGCTCCCCGAGATGGCCGCGAACGCGATTCTCGACCTTGTCGGCAGTCGGCGCCGTGTCGCCAAGACGGTCTCCCGGGGCACGAAGGACTCCGTCGCCTACGACCTGTTTCTGCGTGGCCGGTATCAAACGGACCGACGCACCGAGTCGTCCACGCAGCACGCGGTCAGCCTGTTCCGGGCTGCCATCGCGCGCGACTCCGGCTTCGCCGAGGGGTGGGCCGGGCTCGTTCGCGCGTACGCGCAGGCGAATTACCGGGGCTACCAGATTCCGGAAGTTCCTCGTGATCGCCTCGTGCCGCTGATGCTCGAGGCCAGCGAGCGCGCGCTCGATGCCGACAGCACGCGATCGTACGTCTGGGTCGGGCGGGCGGTCGCCCTTCGCGAGATCGAGCCGACGAGTCGACAGGCACAGCTCGCGGCGCTCGAGCGTGCGATCGAGCTCGACTCGATGAATGCCGACGCGTGGTACTACAAGGCCGTGGCGTTGGAGGACAGCCTCGAGCCGGATCGCGCGGTGGATGCCTACAGGCACGCGCTTCGCCTGGAACCGACACATCGGAACGCCCTTGGCTTTTACGCGCTGCACTTCATGTGGGCGAGGCAGTACGACAGCGCGCTCGCGTGGGCCAACACGGGAAAGCGGATCGACCCGGCGCACATCCTCATCCGACAGGCGTTAGGCATGACGGAGCTCATCCTCGGCGACACGGCACGCGCGGCGGAGGACTTCCGGACGGAGATGCGCGTGAGCAACGGCCCGGATGAAGGGTTCAGTGGGGCGGGGTTGGCCGACGTCGCGACGCGTCAGGGTGACAAGGCCACGGCCACCTCGTTGATCCGTCAGGCGATCGCGGCGACCGATACGCTCCGCCCGACGCTGCACGACGCCGCGTTTCTGGCATGGGGGCTCGCGGCAACCGGGGACAAGAACCGGGCGATTCGCCTGCTGGGCCGCTACACGCCGCGGGCGGATGCGCACTTCCAGCTGCACCTGCAGCGCGATCCTTTGCTCGACCCGCTGCGGTCCATGCCGGCGTTCCGGGCGCTGCTCGTGAGGAAGGATAAAATTCAGGCGCCGGGCTCCTGAAACCGACTCACCGGGCTGCCGTACTCCCCAGAGGACAACTTACTCGGAACTCTTGTGACCCCACGCCTCGTTCGCGTGGCGGCCGCCGTATTCGGCGCCGCCCTTTTCGCCATTCCCACCCACATCCGCGCCCAGGACACGACGGCCAGGGACCGTAAGAGCGACAGCCGCCGGAGCCTGGACATCGGCGTCAACGGCAAAGGCATCAGCTTCGGCGACTCGAGGAAATGGACCGGCCTTCGGTTCAACTATAGAGATTCGCGACTCGAGGAGGCGAACGGCGTCAACCTGACGCTCTGGTTTCCGTACGACCACGGTGCCGGTCGCGTGAACGGGTTGGCGATCGGCCTACCTCTCACCGGCGCGAGCGAGCTCAAAGGCCTCGGGGTTGCCGCGTTCGGCCTCGGCGTCGAGCGCCAGTTCACCGGCATCGGCGTCGCGGGCCTCGGGATGGGTGGCGGTGGTGACATGCGAGGCATCATGCTCGCCGGCCTCGGCATGGGAGGCGGCGGAGACATCAGCGGCATCAGCATCGCCGGCCTGGGTATGGGTGGTGGCGGGAATCTCAACGGCATCGCGATCGGCGGCGTTGGCGCCGGCATGGGTGGCAACCTGACCGGCCTGTTCGTGGGCGGCCTCGGAGCCGGCGCCGGTGGCAACGTGAAGGGGATCGGTATCGGTGGCCTTGGCTTCGGCGCCGGCGGAAACCTGAGAGGAGCGGCGATCGGCGGGCTCGGGGTCGGCGCCGGCGGGACCGCGAAGGGACTGTTGGTCGGTGGTCTGGGGGGCGGAGTCGGTGGAGACTTCACCGGCATCGGGATCGGAGGCCTGGGCATTGGCGCCGGTGGCGACATCAACGGGCTCGTGATCGGCGGCTTGGGCGCGGGCTTCGGCGGGACGCTCAGAGGTGTGGGGATCGGCGGCCTCGGGATTGGCGGCTCGCGCATTCGCGGTCTCGCGATCGGTGGCCTTGGCGTCGGCGGGATGGACGTCGAGGGCGGCGTCATTTCGCCGATCATGTTTCGCGTCGAGCGCGATGGCCGCTTTCAGGGCGTCGCGGTTGCCGGCTACAGTCAGATCAAGGGCCGGCAGGAAGGCTGGACGATCGGTCTCGTGAACTACGCCCACGATCTCCGCGGCGCGCAGATCGGGTTGATCAACATCGCCAAGAGCAATCCGAAAGCGAC
>JAJKIV010000419.1 GCA_021154285.1 Gemmatimonas sp.
CCGGCGAGCATCACGTACGGGTTGCCCATCATGCTCGCCCACGCGAGCCCGACGCCGATCATCGGAATGAACAGGCGCGCCCGATCGGTGATGGAGGGGATCGACAGCATGGCGATGCCGGCCAGCGTTAGGCAGACGGCGTGCGTCACCTTCGGGCCCAATCGTCGAGCAAATGGCACCATCGCGAACGCGGACACGAACGCGATGAAGTTGTAGAACCCGCCGATCTGCCCGTTGACGAGCCCCGCCTCGCGGAACCCGGCCGTGGTCGCATCGTGCGTCCGGAACAGCGTCACCGACAGCGAGAGCACGATGTACTGCCAGTAGCAGAACATGGCGTACCACTGAAACAGCTTCACCAGCGCGAGCTGCTTCATCGTGAGCGGCATCTCGCGCACCGCCTCGACGACTTCGGTCACGATCGAACCCATCCCCGGCGGCAGCGCCTGGATTCGCGCCCGCTCCGATTCAGTCAGCGGTATCTCCTTCGTCGTCGTGACGGTCCACCAGATGGAGCTGATCGACACCACCGAGCCGATGAGGAAGGCGATCATCGTGATGAGCGGGATGCCGTGCCCGGTGATGCGGTCGCGGCTCACGCCTAACACGACCAGAATCGACGGCGTCAGGTACGACAGCGTCTGTCCGAGCCCGGTGAACGCGCTCTGGGTCAGGAACCCGATCGAGTGCTGACTCGCATCCAGCCGATCGCTCACGAACGCGCGGTACGGCTCCATCGTCACGTTGTTCGCCGCGTCGAGGATCCAGAGCAGCCCCGCCGCCATCCATAACGCGGGGCTGAACGGCATGAGGAGGAGCGCGATGCTGCAGAGGATGGCGCCTACGAGGAAATAGGGCGTCCGTCGGCCGCGCGGGCTCAACGTCCGGTCGCTCATCGCGCCAATGATCGGCTGAACCAGAAGCCCGGTCACCGGCCCCGCCAGCCAGAGCATGGGCAGGCTCGCCTCGTTGGCGCCGAGGTAGCGATAGATCGGGCTCATGCTGCTTTGCTGCAGCCCGAAGCTGTACTGAATCCCGAAGAAACCGAAGTTCATGTTCAGGATTTGCCCGAACGTGAGCGTCGGTCTGAACGCGGTGCTGGCGCTGCTGGCGGCGGCGGTCGTCGGCATGAGCTCAAATCCTCTCTCGCACACGGCCGAGGGAGCTATCTTCGCTGCTGAGAGAAGGTCGGGTGCGATTGACGACTCTGCAATGGTCACTATAGCCGCCCTTCCGGGCGGCACCTCCGGGATCATGTCCGACAAGGCCCTGGCGCTGCTCCACGCACTGACCGGCCCACACGGGATTCGCGCGTCGCTCTCCACGACGGCGAACTACGACGCCGTTTTCACTCGGGACGCCGCGATGGCGGGCATCGCGGGGCTGCTCGCGGGCGACGACCACATCGCGGCCGGGTTGGTGCGGACGCTGACACACTTGCGGGATCTTCAGGGCAGCGAGGGCCAGATCGCCTCGAACTACCTGATTCGAGCCGACGGCCACCCGCGGGTGAGCTTCGGGACGCTCGCCCCGCGGATCGACGCCACCACGTGGTATCTCGTCGGGATCGCACTGGCCGCCCGCCCCGGCGTGCTCGATCCGGATCCGTTCCGGGAATCGGCCCGCCTCGTCGTCCGGTTGCTCGATGCGCTGGAGTACAACGGCCGTCATCTGATCTACGTTCCCGTCGGCGGCAACTGGGCCGATGAGTACATCTACGACGGGTACATCCTGTACGATCAGGTGCTGCGGGCCTGGGCGCTCCGCCTCACGGGCGAGACGTTTGGTGAGACCGCATGGGGCGACAAGGCGGAGCAGATCGAGCTCGCCATCGAGGAACGCTATTGGCCACGCGGCGAGGCGGACAGGCGCTATCCGCTCGCGGCGTTCACGCCGACTGTGACACACGACGTGTTCGACCTCGCGGCGTGCAGCCTGCTCGCCGTAGCAGGCATCGCGCGCCGCCTAACGGGCATCGCGCTCGACTGGATCGACGAGCGTTTTCTCTCGCGCTCCGAGCTCCCGCCCGCGTTTCACCCCGTCATCGGCGAAACGCATCCGAGCTGGCCGGCGCTCACGCGATATCATCTGCACGAATTTCGAAACCGCCCTCACGAGTATCACAACGGCGGGATCTGGCCCATCTGGCTGGGCTGGCTCGCACTCGGGCTCGCGCGCTCCGATCGACCCGCGCCGCTCGGCCGACTGCGAACGCTGGTCAGCGAACACGTTAGGTCACTCGAAACCTTTGCGTTCGACGAGTACCTGCACGGCGCCACCGGCGCGCCCGGCGGCGTGTCCCACATGGCCTACTCGGCCACCGGGCTCCTGTTGCTCGACCTCGCCGGCTCGGAGGCGCAGACGCGTGTGTTCGGCGCATGAGCATCGTCTCGCCCAACGACCCACCACCTAACGACACGCAGTTGGCGACGGCACTCGCGCCGATGGTCATTCACCACCTCGGACTTCCGCGCGATGGTCGGGTGGTTATCGCGGTGGCGGGCGAGTCGGGAAGCGGCAAGTCGACCACGGCCGAATCGCTCGGTCGTGAGCTGTCCGCTCGTGGCTTTCCCACGGGGCTCATCCACCAGGATGACTATTTTCTGCGGCCGCCGCGCACCAACCACGAATACCGGCTGCTCGACCTGCAGTACGTCGGGCCACACGAGGTGAACCTCGCGCTGATGCAGTCGCACGTGGACGCGTTTCTCGCCGGGCGCGACGGTGTGGAGGCGCCGGCGGTCGACTATCCCGCGAACCGGTTCGTGACACGGCCGCTCGACTTCGCTGCGCTTCAGGCGCTGATCGTCGAGGGGACATACGTGTTTCAGCTGCGGGGCATCGGTGCACGGATCTTCCTCGACGCGACCCACGAGGACACGAAAGAGCGGCGTCGGGTTCGTAATCGTGACATCGATGCGCCGGTGATCGATCAGATCCTCGCAATCGAGCACGAGATCATCTCCCAGCAGGCGCAGAAGGCCGACATCGTCATCGACCGAGACTTCCAGGTTCGGTGGCGCTGATCCGGCATAGCGCCCGCCAGACATCTCGACCGTTCTGGATTGGAGAAGACCTAACGCGGATTGAAAACCGATTTCGCAGATTTCGCGGATGTGCTCCATGACCGGGACGCCGGCGTCATCGCAACGAGCCGGATTCTTTGGTGAACGTCCTCGGGAAGCTCATGCGTCCCGAGGACGTTGAACAAAGGAAACAACAGATCCAACGAGGTCGTCGGAGGTATCGATGCCCTCGGGACAAATCCGCGCAATCCGCGTAATCGTCTCTCAATCCGCGTTAGGTCCTGTCGTTTCGAGGTTGGCTCGGGCAGGATGCCAGTCTGGCCACAACGACTCGTTGTTCCGACCGGTCCGGCCATCTCCGGCCTCGATCCACCGGAGTCCGTCGGAGTCAGTCCGCGAGTGCCCGCGCCGGTGAGATCCGCATCGCTCGCCACGCCGGAATGCACACGGCGCCGAGCGACACGAGGAGCAGCAGCACCGTCACCGTGGCGACCGTCGTCAGGTCACCCGGCGCGACGCCGTAGAGCTGGTCGCGAAGCAGCGGCGTGGTCGCGCCAGTCAGCATAACGCCGACCACCGCTCCCAACGCGATCGGCCCGAGCGCACGACGGACGAGCAGCCTTGCCACGCCGGCATCTGTCGCGCCTAACGCCATGCGCAGCGCGATCTCCCGCGTTCGCTGCGGCACGGAGTACGCGACGACACCGTACACGCCGACGCTCGCCAGCAGCAGCGCGATCGCCCCGAACACCGAGAGGAGGAGCGTATTGAAGCGTGCCGCGGCGCGCGACGACGTCATGAGATCGTCCATCGTCGCCACGTTCGCGATCGGCAGGCTCGGGTCCACCGTGTCCACCGCCCGCCGGATCGCGCGCTCCATCGTGGACGGGTCGGGCGTCGTGCGCGCGACGACCACCATGGACGCCTGAATGGCACCCCACAATGCAGGCGGCATTTGCTCGAACGGGATGTAGAACTCGGGAGCCGGCGTTTGGTCGAGGCTGATGTTGCGTGGATCCGCGACGACGCCGACGACTTCCATTAGATGGCGATGGCTCGGATCCATCCCCTCGATGCGCTTCCCGACCGCCTGTTGGCCTGGCCAGAACTTCCGCGCCGTCGTCTCGTTCACGATCGCGACCAGTGGCGCGGTAGCACCATCCCGATCCGTGAAGTCACGTCCGGCGAGCAGCCGAATCCTCAGCAATGTGAAATACTCGGGCGATACCATGCGAACCGCGGTGATGAGGCGCGTGCCGTCAGTCATCGGCTGACCTTCCGCGCCCACTCCTGCCTGAAGCGTCGGGCCGAGCGGCACCGCCGACGTGAGCGCCGACGATTGCACGCCCGGAGTTGCGGCCACGGCGTCGCGAATTGCGCGATAGGTCCGCGCGCCTGACGCGAGGTCCGGATAACGAGACACCGGCACGAGCACGCGCGCCGTGAGCACGTGGTTCCCATCGAACCCCGGATCCACATGATTGATCGCCCACGCCGTGCGAAGCAGAAGCCCGGCGCCCGTCAACAGCGAAAGCGCGAGGGCCACGTCGCCGGCCACGAGCACGCTGCAGAGCGTTGCGGCGACGAGCACGAACAGCAACACCACGCCATCAATGCGCGCCTCATCGATCCTCGGTACGTTAGGCGGGCTGGCTGCCACGAGGCCACGCACCAGCGCGTACGCGAGCGCGACGCCCGCCACGCCGCCGATCAACGAAAGCACCGCACTCTCGGTCAGCAGCTGCCGGAGCAGGCGGCGTCGCTCCGCGCCGAGCGACGCGCGGATCGCCATCTCGCGCGCGCGGGCGCCGCCACGCGCGAGCAGCAGGTTCGCCACGTTGACACACGCGATGAGAAACACGAACGAAACCGCGCCAAGCAGGATGAAGAGTCGTGCCCGCACGTTGCCCACCAGATCATCGGACACGAGATGCACCTGGCCACCGTATCCGTTGCCCCACACCGGGTACCGAGCGTTCATCTCTCGCTCCGCACGATCGATCGCTGCCGCCGCCTGCGCGACACTCACGCCCGGCGCGAGCCGAGCGGTCACGGTGAGGTACCGCCTCCGGAATTCCTGCAGGTCCGCGGTGGACAGCGTGAGCGGCACCCACAGGGCGTCGCCGGCGCCCGATCGATCGAACGACGCCGGCATCACGCCGATGATGGTGTGCGGCTCGCCGTCCAGGCGGATCGTCTGGCCAATCGCGGTAGGGGCCGCGTTGAAGGTGCAGGTTCACGACGCGATCCGCGTCGGCGAACGGAAGCGGCCGGAGCACCACAGCGTTGACGACGCTGAACACCCCAGCCGTTGCGCCGATGCCAAGGGCGAGCGTGAGAACGGGGCAATCGCGAACGATGGTGCCTTACGTAACTGGCGAATGGCGAACACTAGGTCCTGCCGCACGGCCTAGACCTCCGCCTCCGCGAACAGCCGGTGCAGCAGCTGCTTGCCACGCCATTCATCGCCGCCAAGCCACCGGACGAACCGCTTCTCCCCCTCGTGCTCGAAACGGATCACGAGGAACCGGTTCGGACCATCGATGGATGGCGTCACGATCTTCAGCTGCGCGACCTGTGAGACGTACCACACGCGTCCGTGTCGATCACGATACTCGACAGGTCCCTCGGATCGCGCGCGCGAGAGTGGGCCAGGCATGTGACTTACCCGTTTGACGCATTGAGTTTTTCGACCAGGCGCTTCTGGATCCGCTCCTCGAGGCGACCCGTCGACCCGCACGAGACGCGGTCACTGGTCGTTCCCTCCATGTTTCGCGCCTGCGCGACAAAGGAGGTCTCGAGATCCGTCTCACCCTTCCCATCCGGGTGCGCCTGCGACACGAGCGAGATGTAAACCCTGTAGTTGTCCGCCGCTGGACCCAGCATGGAGTGGCCGCAGTTCAGGTACATCGACAGCGCTTCGGCGCCAAGCTTGCCGGTTTTCCAGAAGTCTCCGTTGCCGAATCGGCCGGTCGCCGGATCGCTGATCGCCGGCGGAACGCCTAACTCCTCGTACACGGACTTCAAGGCACCGAACACACGACTCGGAGAAGCCGGAATGTGCGCCTTCGCGTTCGCAGGCACGGTCGTGCGGAGGACACCGTGGGTATCAGCGGCAACGACTCGCTCGGTCGGCGGCGCGATACCCGAATCCGGCGACGACCCCGATGAAGCACACGACGACACGAGGGCGAGCACCGGAAGGGACAGCAGGGAACGCATCGCAATCACTCGGCAAAATCTTCCGAACGTTACCGTCCGAGGGGGCCGGCGTGCCAGACATCGCGCGCCGAGCGCGATACCATAAGATTAGGCCACCCATCAGAATGGATTTCGATGCCGCGCGACGATAAGGCTAATGACCAGCTCGGTCAGTCCTACACCTCGACTGAGCGAAAGCAGGTGTACTACATCGACGGCGCCGGCGTCGCGTGGCGCGCGTACGAGCGGAGTCGCGCCGGACAAAAGCCGGCGCTCGTGTTCGAATCGCCGAACGCCATTCGGCTCGTTCGCGACTACCCAGCGAACTGGCACACGCTGCCACGAGCCGCGTTAGAAGCCCTGAGCTGGTGCGTCTAACGAGGCGGTTTGGCGCACGGTGAGTTCGCCATCCCGTGTCTCAGTCGGTACTGCCAGTCCCGAAGTATGCCAGTCGTCAGTGTGAGTGATCAGTCATCAGAGTCCGTTTCCTACGGTTGTGGTGCGATAGGAATGAGCCCTGCCCGCAGGCCGCTCGAGTCAATCCAGCAGAGGAAACGGGCGCTGATGACTGATGACCGAAGACTGACCCCTTTCCTACACGACCGCGTTCTCCGCTGCGGCGAAGTACATGACGAATTCCGTCCCCGCCCCAGGCGTGCTTCGCACGTCGATCGCTCCACCGGATCGCTCCATGATGTCCCGCACGATCCACAGCCCGAGGCCCGTGCCCTGGCCCGATGGCTTCGTCGAGAAGAATGGCTCGAAGATGTGTGACCGCGTCGCTTCGTCCATGCCCGCCCCCGTGTCACGAACGCTCAGCGTCACGTAATCCCCGCGGGGAAGCAGGAGCGGCTTGGCGGCGCCGCCTAACGTGTCCCCAGTCGTGGAATCGGTCGTGACGGTGAGCACGCCGCCCTCGGGCATCGCGTCGAGCGCGTTCACCACGAGGTTGATGAGCAGGCGGTGAATCTGCGCGGCATCGGCACGAACGAGCCCGAGCCCCGGCCGCAGCTTCGTCACGAGGTCGCCGCGCGTCCCGATGAGCGAGCGGAGCGTCCGCTCCGACCCGGTCACTACCTCGTTGAGATCGATGACCGTTTGGACCGGCGTCTGCCGGCGACGGACGTTGAGCAATTGCTTCGTCAATGTGGTTGCTCCTGCGGCGGCATGCCTGATCAGCTCGAGGTTTTCGGCCACCGGGCTGTCGGGAGCGACGAAGCCGAGCGCCAACTCCGTGTGGCCGCGAATGACGGTGAGGAAGTTGTTGAAGTCGTGCGCCGCGCCGGCGGCAACGCGCCCGACATCGGCGAGGATCTGCGCGTTTCTGAGGTCCGACTCGACACGCCGCAGTCGGCTCACATCGCAAAGCCAGCCGACGAGGCGGATCGGCCGGCGGGTATCGTCACGATCCACTCCGGCTCGCATGACGACTTTTCTGATGGACCCATCGCGCCGCACCACGCGGTGCTCGTAGTCCACCGTGTCAGTCGCGGTCGTGGCGGTGAGCAGCGCCGCATAGACGCCGGTCCGGTCATCCGGATGGACGTGGTCGAACCATACTTCCGGTCGCGTTGGGCGGTCGACGCCCTGGAACTCCAGCAGCGCGAGACTCTTGCGAGAAAAGCGCATAACGCCGGACTCGAAGTCCCATTCCCAGTATCCGTCCCGAGCGGCGTCCTCCCACCGTGCCCGTTGTTCCTCGCAGCACGACGCAGTCGCCTGCCGACCGAGCAGAACGGTGGCGCACTGCGCGAGCAGTGCGACGAGCTCCTCGGCGTCCGTGTCGTGATCGAGGCTCGGGCTCACCGCGGCGGCCCAGCCGATGGCACCCTGGTCCGACTGAACGGGAATCGCGACGACGTACCCGTCGGGCCACCGGATGGCCGCGCCGCCTTCCGACGGATGGCGGTCGAGTTGGATGCTCGCCGCCGCCACCGGGAATTCAGCGAGCAGGCTTACACCGGTCTCCGGCGATTCTGCGCTGATGAAGACCGCGGAGCTGTTGGTGCTTC
Source organism: Gemmatimonas sp. (assembly GCA_021154285.1). Lineage (GTDB taxonomy): Bacteria > Gemmatimonadota > Gemmatimonadetes > Gemmatimonadales > Gemmatimonadaceae > JAJKIV01. Next base: position 8,240 of record JAJKIV010000419.1, read on the forward strand.
TGGCGATACGCTCGACAAGCGCGTCGAGCAGGCCGCTGCGAAGGCGGCGCGTTCCCTTGGTGCTCACTATATGATCCCAGCGCGCCTATCGAGCGGCGCACGTTAGGTCGAAGTCGTATCGGCACGGGCAGTTTCCCCTGCCACATGGATGCGTAACCAGAGGCCAATATCGGCGGCAAAGACTTTGATGTATTTGAAGCCATGCCTTGCGCGTCTTGCCGCGGCGCGCTGGCCGTGAGCGCACGTCGGCACGTTCCGCTGCGGCGTCGGAGCCGTTATGGAGCTGCGCCACCTCAGATACTTCGTCGCGGTCGCCGAAGAGGGCGGCTTCGTGCGCGCTGCTCGACGACTCCACGTCGCGCAGCCGGCGCTTTCGCGCCAGATACGCGATCTCGAGCGCGACGTCGGAGTGGAGTTGATCGACCGGGACCCGCGATCGTCGCGGCTCACCCCTGCCGGCGAAGCGGTCCTGCACGAATCGAAGGCGATCCTCGACGAGGTCGGTCGGGCGATCGAGCGCGCGCAGGGAGCGCGACGAGGTCTTGCTGGTCGATGTTCAGTCTGCTGGGGAAGGCTCCCTAACTGGAACGGCATGTTGGCGGGCATGGTGACAGCGACCCGCAGGGAA
>JAJKIV010000420.1 GCA_021154285.1 Gemmatimonas sp.
ACGGGTGCTCTTGTGCGTCAGTGGTAGAGGTGACAAGGACGTCGCGCAAATCAGCCAGCTGAGCACGTTGCCCGAGTGACGCTTTCTTCCGTTCCGGCTCCTGCCCAGGAGTCGGGTCGGCCCGAACCGCCGTTTTCGAGCACTCTCGTCGAGGAGATGTGGCGAGTGCTCGTGAAGGCTGCCCGGGCCCACCAGCTCTATCTGCATAACAATCCCACGTATCTGCGCGCGCTCGAGATCGCACGCGCGGCGTTTGCGCCCATCTGGGAATTGACCGACGAACTGGTGTTCGAGGTCACCGAGACGGAGCTCCGGTGGTATGGCGAGCAGGTGCTGCGCGAAGCAGAAAAGGCCACGGACAACATTCCGTGGATGATGTACAAGGATGGGATCCGGGAGCTCCGCATCCTCAAGGAGTTCGAGCGCGACGAGATCGTCCCGCTGCTCGACATCCTCCAGCGCGCGCGCAAGGTCTCGCCGGAAGAAGACGACCTGCTGACGATGCTCTGGGAGCGGGAGTTTTCGTATCTCCGCTATCGCTACATCGACGTGTCGACCGAGCAGGCGGCACCGATCGACAAGACGGGGTTCCGCGCGGGGGAGGCGGGCCCGCAGGCGGCGGCCCAGGATGCCGCCCCGCAGATCGACTCGACGGTCGCATCGGTGGTCAAGCTCGAGGATTTTGACTCCACGCTGTACTTCCTCGAAGAGACCGAGGCCGAATATCTCCGTGAGGAGGTTCGCAAGGAGTACGAGATCGACATGCGGCGGAACGTCGTCGCGATGCTGCTCGATACCTATGAGGTCCAGGGCGATCGCGGCGTCCGCGAGGAGATCGCCGGTCTGCTCGACACACTGATGCTGCACATTCTGTCATCGGGCGAATTCAAGACCGCCGCGTTCCTGCTTCGCGAGACCGCGCAGACGTCCGACCGCGCCCCAGGGATCTCCGACGAACAGAAGGACCAGCTGCTCCGCATTCGGAATCGGTTGAGCGAGCCGGAAGTCCTCGCGCAAATCCTGCAGTCGCTCGACGAGGCGTCACAGCTTCCCGATCAGGACGACCTGAACGAGCTGTTCGACCAGCTGCGGGTCGGCGCGATCGCGACAGTGTTTTCGTGGCTGACGAAGGCGCAGACCCCGCGGCTCCGCGTCCTGCTCGAGAGCGCGGCGGCACGCCTCGCGATGGCAAACACGGCGGAGCTCGTGCGGCTCATCGGCTCGAGCGACCGCGACGTCGCCCGCGAAGCGATTCGCCGAGCGGGTGCCGTGCGCGCGACCGCCGCGGTCGCGGCGCTGGCGAAGCTCACGACGGACCCCGACGTCCAGATGCGCCTCGCCGCGGTCCAGGCGTTAGGCGAGATCGGATCGCCCGGTGCGCTGCAATTTCTCGAGCGCACGATCGACGACACACACCGCGACGTCCGGGTCGCGACCGCCCGCGCGATCGCGACCCGCGTACATCGCCCGGCGCTGGCCAAGCTCGAGGCGGCCATTCAGGGCAAGCTCGCCAAGGACGCAAACCTCACGGAGAAGATGGCGTTCTTCGAAGCGTTCGGGACGCTCTGCGGAGACGGCGGCGTCAAGCTGTTGGACGGTCTCCTCAACGCCCGTGGCCTGTTCGGCAAGAAGGAAGACGTCGAGCTGCGCGCGTGCGCGGCGATGGCGTTAGGCCGCGTGGGCAGTGAGGCGGCGGTCGCAACGTTACGGCGCGCTACCAATGAGAAGGAAGTGCTCGTGCGGAACGCCGTGAACCGCGCACTGCGAGGGGGCACGGCATGATCGCGCCGGATCGCCAGACTGCCGAGCGCGGGTCCGCCAATGCCTCGTCGAGCGATATCGCCGGCGACCCGTATATCCGCCGGGTCGGACGATCATTCATTGTCGCCCTTCACGGGGCGACGCGCGCGATTCGCCTGTACCCGGTCGAGAACGAAGCGGTCAAGAAGGCGCTCGACGACCTCACCACCGTCACGACCGAGATCCTGACGCGCGAAGGCGAGTTCGAGCTGCGGGTCACGAACGAGTTCATCCTGATCAACCAGACGCGACTCCGGCTCGACCTCGATAACTACGCTAGCTTCACGCAGATCCTGTCGCTCTTCCGCGCCGCGGGCGTCGGCGTCACGCGCATGATGCCCGGCATCGTGCCGCGCGACTGGCTCGTCTTCCTGTCGGCGCTGCAGGCGCCGTCGTCGGCCGAGGCCGAAGATCGCTTCGTCGATGTGATGGACCGGCTGCAGGCTGGCGGGGTGACGCTCGTGGAAGTGGGACCGCCATCCGGTGTGGACGAGGACGGGGACTTCCGCGAGCGCTCGAAGGAAGCGGCGAAGCGCACGTACAGCCAGTCGGTCGCGGCGACGAAGGACGTCATCAACTCGGTCCGCATGGGCCGAGGCGTGAACCTCAAGAAGATCAAGCGCGTGGTGCAGGGGATCGTCGATCAGATCCTCAACGAGGAAACGTCGCTGCTCGGCCTAACGACGATCCGCGACTACGACGAGTACACGTTCACCCACAGCGTCAACGTCTGCATCTTCTCGGTGGCGCTCGGGCGCCGACTCGGACTGGGAAAGCGCCAGCTCTACGACCTTGGGCTCGCGGCGCTGTTCCACGACGTCGGCAAGTCGCGCGTGCCGCTCGACGTGCTCAACAAGGTCGAGCAGTTGACTGACACCGAATGGCGGTTCATCGCCGCCCACCCGTGGATGGGGCTACTCACGCTCTTCCAGCTGCGAGGGCAGCAGGAGCTACCTTATCGCGCGATGACGGTGGCCTACGAGCACCACATGAAGTGTGACCTCACGGGCTATCCGAAGAATGTCCGCCCGCGCACGCTGAGCATCTTCAGCAAGATCGTGGCGGTCGCCGACGGTTTCGACGCTGCCACGTCGCGACGCGTCTACAAGACCGATGTCCTGTCGCCAGCCGCGGTGCTCGCCGGCATGCGCGACAACCCGGGGCGTGGCTTCGACTCGGTGGTCGTGAAGGCTTTCATCAACCTGCTCGGGATCTACCCGGTGGGGACGCTCGTGGTGCTCGATACGTTCGAGCTCGCGATCGTACACTCGGCGAATCCAAACCCCGAGGCCGTGTCGCGGCCGATCGTACGCATCGTCAGCGACGAGCGCGGCAACGTTGCATACCCGGGGCGCAACGTCGACCTGACCGAGCAGAATGCGGACGGCGCGTATGCGCGAACGATCATCAAGACCGAAAACCCGGACCGTTATGGCATCAACGTCGGCGACTACTTCGTCTGACACGCTGACCCGGCGTCTGGGCGCATTGCGCGATGCAGGGCGCCGCGCGCTCGTCCCTTATGTGACTGCCGGGCATCCCGACCCGGCGACGTCCGTCGCGCTCCTCCGCAGGATCGACGCCGCCGGGGCAGACGTCATCGAGCTTGGCATCCCGTTTTCCGATCCCATGGCGGACGGTCCGATCATTCAGGAGAGCTCGCAGCGCGCGCTCGACCACGGCATGACATTCGAGCGGACGCTCGACCTGATCCGCGAGGCGCGCGTGCGCGCGCCGATCGTGCTGTTCACGTATCTCAACCCGCTTCTGGCCGCCGGTCCGGACGCGCTTGATCGGGCCGCGGCGGCCGGAGCCCATGGCGTGCTGGTCACGGATCTGCCCGTCGGTGCCGATCCGGTGCGCGAGCAGTGGTTAGGCAACGGGCCGCTCGCCTTCGTGCGCCTCGTCGCTCCCACGACGCCGCTCGAGCGCATGCGTGAGATCGCGGCGCACGGCAGCGGGTTCGTCTACCTCATCAGCCGTCGCGGCGTGACAGGGGTCAGAACCGACGTGCCGGTGGAGCTTCCTGACACGCTCGCGCGCCTGCGACAGGCGACGACGCTTCCGGTTTACGTCGGGTTCGGCATCTCGACGGCCGAGCAGGCGAAGGCGGTGGGCCGGCTCGCCGACGGTATCGTGGTTGGAAGCGCGATCGTGCAGGCGGCAGACAAATCGGTGGACGCTGCGACCGAGCTCGTGTCCACGCTCCGCCGGGCGCTCGACGCCATCTGAGCCCATGCTACGCGGCTCGGTGACTCGGCGCGTCGCCTCACCCAGCGACTCGAGATGAATCGGTTCCTGGCGCTGTACGCCCGGTTCGTCGCGAGCATTGGCACGGTGCTGCTGCTCGTGGCGCTGGCGCTCGACCCGCGATGGATTCGTCAGCCGCTCGCGGTCGCGGCGATGATCGTCGCGTCGCTCTTGCTGCGCACGTTCCAGATCCCACTCACCAAGTACTCGGCGCTCAACCTCCTTGGGATGGTGGCCGCCGGCGGCGCGGTGATCATTGGCGCACCGGCCACGGCGTTAGGCATGTACCTTGGAGTCTTCGTCGCGGACTGGTGGCTGCTCCGGAAAGCGCCCGCGGCGAGCGCCATCAATGCGGGGCGAGAGGCGCTCGCGCTGTTCGCGGCGTTCGGGTTCTACGCGTGGTTCGTCGCGCTGAACGGCGGCACCAACGTCGGCCGCATGACGACGGAACTGGTCCCCGCCGTCGCGCTGCTGCTCGCCGTCCACTTCGTATTCAGCCGCGGGCTCCTCTACTGCACCCTGCTGATCCGCGACAAGCTGTTTGCGGACGAGCGCTCGCTGATTCTGCGGTACGAGGTGATCGCGTTCGGCACGGGGACCATTGCGGTGCTGGCATCGCTCATCGCGATCGCGAGCGTCGGGTGGGCGGGATGGCTCGCGGTCGCGTTGGTGCTCCTCTTCGCCGGCTTGCTGCTCAAGCGCATCCTCGAGGAAGCCGTTGCCGCAGAGGAGATGAACAAGATCCACGCGATGGAGCAGGTCGTGGCGTCCGACGCCACCCTCGCCGAATCGCTCCGCCAGCTCGAACGGCTCGCGAACCGACTCGTCGACTGGAACGGCTTTCGTATCTGGCGATTGAAGGGTGGGTCACTTCGCCTCATCTACGACGCGGGTCAGGGGCTGCTCGCGGAGCCGAGAGAAAATGGTGGAGTCGGTGGACGGCTTCGCGAGACGGCCATGAGCACCGGCGAGTCCGTGGTCATCTCCGACGCCGCACGTGACGCGCGTGCGCGGGGCATCGACCCGTCGGCCGTGAGCGTCGCGGTCGTGCCGCTGCGGTTCGGCGACCGACCGATCGGCGTCGTCGAGCTCGATCACCACAAGCGCGGCACGTACGGACCAAAGGAGATCGCGCTCGTAGCACGATTCGCGAACCAGCTTGCGACCGCGCTGCACATCCAGGATCTCCGCCAGCCGCTCCTCGCGGCGCTCGCGCGCGTGGAAACGCAGCTCGACACGCTCAACGTATCCGCACGTACGCTACGGTCGGGTGCCGAGGTCGTCGCGCAGAACGCCGCGGAGATCACGCGCGGCATTGGCGAGGAAAACGAGCAGGCAGATCGCAGCCTCGACGTCGCGCGGTCGCTGCATGACAAGACCTCGACGATCGCGCGCGACGGCGGGGACGCCGCCGGCGCGAGCGAGCGCGCCACCCGCATCGCGGCGGAACATCGCGACACCATCGGGATGGCCATCGAGCGCCTCGTGAACGCCAAGCGCTTCGTCGGCGAGAGCGCCGTCCAGATTGGCGGTCTCTCCAAGAGCACGCGCCGCATCACCGACTTCATTGCCGTGATCAAGGAACTCGCCGATCAGACCAACCTGCTCGCACTCAACGCGGCAATCGAGGCCGCACGTGCCGGTGAGCAAGGGCAGGGGTTCGCGGTCGTCGCAAACGAAGTTCGCAAGCTCGCGGAGCAGAGCGCGCGAGCATCCGAGGACGCGGGCGACATCGTCACGGGATTCGAGGACCAGATGCGCCAGGTCGCGTCGCAGGTCAGTCGCGGCCAGACGATGATGAGCGATGTCGAGTCGCTCTCGGAAACGGCGCGTACCGCGCTCGATGAGATCGTCGAGGCCACGGCGGCCAGTCTGACCTGGGGCCAGCGCATCGCGGACACCTCGCGCGTTCAGGAATCGGAGGTCGGGCGGCTCAGCGAGCGTGTGGCCCGCATTGCGGAGATCTCGCGCCGCAACCGCGAAGGCGCCGAGAACGTCACGCGGTCGGCGTCCGATCAGGCGCGCGCGCTCCGTGAGCTCGAGGGTGCGGCGCACGAGCTCCGCGAAGTGGCAGCGGACCTGAGCGATCTGACTCGGCGAATCGCTCGCGTGAAGGTAGCCAGCGCGAACTGATCACGTGACAGTGGCCTGAATTGACACCGTCGGCAGCGGTTTCTACGTTCCGCCCGGTGAGCGAGATCGCGTACATCGCGCTCGGATCGAATCTCGGCGAGCGTCACGTGTACCTGGCGCGCGCACGCGATGCCATCGACGCCACTCCGGAGTGCCGTGTGATCGGTGCGACCACGGTCGAGGAAACGGCGCCGCTTGGCGGACTCGATCAACCGCCCTACCTGAATCAGATGCTCGCCGTCGAAACGACGCTCGAACCTGCCGCGCTGCTCGCGCGCCTTCACGAAATCGAGGCCGACGCGGGCAGGGTTCGCGGCGCCCGCTGGGAATCACGCACACTCGACCTCGACATCGTGCTCTTCGACGATCGCGTCGTGCGTACACACGACCTGGTCATTCCACATCCGGGGCTCGCCGACCGCACGTTCTGGCAGCGCGAGGTCACCGAGCTCCGCGAGGTGATGAGGCAAGGCGCCAATGACTAGTGGAACTGCGGAGCGCCCGCGCATCACGGTCCGCGAAGTGTTGGCGAAGAAACAGCGCGGCGAGCGACTCGTTATGGTGTCGGCCTATGACGCCCTGTTCGCTCGCCTGTCGGAGGAGGGGGGCGCGGATCTCATTCTCGTCGGCGACTCGATGGCAAACGCCATCCTCGGTCTCGATTCGACCGTGCCGGTGACGATGGACCAGATGATCCACCACGGCGCGGCCGCGCGTCGCGGTACGTCGCGCGCGATGGTCGTCGTCGACATGCCGTTCATGAGCTATCAGGTGAGCACGGAGGACGCGCTTCGGAACGCCGGCCGCATCATGAAGGAGACGAACGCGCATGCAGTAAAGGTGGAGGGCGGAGACGCCGACATCGCGGCCCGAATTCAGGCGATGACGCGCGCCGGCATTCCGGTGATGGGACACCTGGGCTTCACGCCGCAGTCCGTGAACACCCTCGGCGGTTTTCGCGTGCAGGGGCGCGCGCCTGGTGACCAGGAGCGACTGATCGAGGAAGCGCGACGCGTCGAGAACGCGGGCGCGTATTCGCTGGTGCTCGAGCTCGTGCCGTCGGGCGTCGCGAAAGCCGTCACCGCTGCGGTGCGCATCCCGACGATCGGCATCGGTGCAGGTCCGGACTGCGACGGCCAGGTGCTCGTGCTGTACGATCTGCTCGGTCTCAACGATCAGTTCAAGCCGAAGTTCCTGCAGCACTACGCCGAGCTCGCGGCCGACGTGCGGTCGGCGGTCGGCCGATTCGCCGACGACGTTCGTGGCGGTCGGTATCCGGACGCCGACCACAGTTTCTGACTCGTGAGGCAGATCGACACCATCGCCGGGTTGCGCGCGGCGATCGCGACGGCGCGCGCGCGAGGTGAGCGCATCGGATTCGTTCCGACGATGGGATTCCTGCACGAAGGGCATCTTCGCCTGGTGGACGAGGCGAAGCGCGCGGCGGGTTGCGTGGTGATGAGCCTTTTCGTCAACCCGACGCAATTTGGCCCCAACGAAGACTTCTCGCGCTATCCTCGAGACGTGAGCGGTGACGCGGCGAAGGCTGAAGGGCGAGGCGTAGATCTATTGTTTTTGCCGCCCGTCTCGGAGATGTATCCGACGCCGCCGTCGCTGCACGTGATGGCCGATGACTTGCCGACCCGGTGGGAAGGTGAAGTTCGTCCCGGCCATTTCAGTGGCGTGCTGACCGTCGTGGCGAAATTGTTCAACATCGTCGCGCCGGACGTCGCGGTGTTCGGTCGAAAGGATTTCCAGCAGGCGACTCTCATTCGGCGTATGGTGCGCGAGTTGAACTTTCCGATCGAGATGGTCGTGGCTCCGACGGTTCGAGAGAATGATGGCCTCGCCCTCTCGAGCCGGAATACCTACCTCGACGCCGGTGCTCGCGCGAATGGCCTTGCGCTGGTGAAGAGCCTCCGCACCGTGACCGCCGCGTTCGCGAAGGGCGAGCGGCTCGGCTCACGACTCGGCAACATTGGTCGTGAGACGCTCGCGACGTATCCGGATGTGCGTGTCGACTACTTCGCGGTGGTCGACCCAACTGCGATGAAACCCGTGGACACCGCCAGCGCCGACAGTGTCGCGATCGTTGCCGCACGAGTCGGCCCCACGCGTCTCATCGACAACATGATCCTCGGCGAGGCAGAGTGAGCGCGGGTGACAGCAGCCGTTCGACGCCAGCCGGCGATGTGGTGTTGCCGCCCTGGGCACGCGTCTCGGACAAGCGACGTGCGCACATCGCCCGCGTGACCGCCCTGTTGGACCAGTGGGCTCGCGCGCTCGCGTTGACGCCCGATGAGCGACAGGCATGGCACGACGTCGGCGTGCTTCACGATGCGCTTCGCGACGCGGACGAGGAGCAGCTGCGGCGTCTCACGGGTGATGCGCAACGCCCGTGGCACATCCTGCACGGGCCTGCCGTCGCCGGGAAGCTCGCGGACGACGGGGAGACGCGTGCCGATGTGCTCGAGGCCATTCGCTGGCACACGTTAGGCAGCGCGCACTGGGATCGAACCGGGAAAGCGCTCTACATGGCCGATTTTCTCGAGCCGGGCCGGCCGTTTCTGCAGGCGGACCGCGCGTTTCTCGCCGCGCACGCGACGACCGACTTCGACGGCGTGTTCCGCCAGGTGGTTCGGACGCGCATCGAATGGACCGTCCGCGAAGGGAAGATGCTGTTTCCCGAGACCGCCGACCTCTGGAACAGCATCCGGTGACCCGCACACGCCAATTGCTCGCCGGCGCGCTGGCGGTCGCCGTCGTTGGCGGCGGCGGCGCAATCTGGTTCGCGCGGACCCGACCGGCTCCGGCGCAGGCCACACCGCTCGCGCGGCTCGTCGCGAAGAAGGAAGTCACCGCGCCGGCGAACACCCGGGTCCGCGTCGAAATCATCAACGCGACTAAGACCCGCGGCCTCGCGCGACGCGCGACGCGACTCCTGCGCGACCGCGGATTCGATGTCGTGACCTACGCGACGAGCGAACGGACGCAGGACTCGACGGTCGTGCTCGACCGATCGAATCACCTGGAGTGGGCGCGGCTCGTTGGCGAGGCGTTAGGGGGGACGCGGGTGGAAGCGCGCCCCGACACCTCACGCTACGTGGACGTCACGGTGGTGCTCGGCGTCTCGTGGCGGCCGCCGGCGCAGCCGTTCAGCCCGTA
>JAJKIV010000421.1 GCA_021154285.1 Gemmatimonas sp.
GGCGGCGCGCTCTCCGATCGGTTCGGGAGAAAGCCGCTCATCCTCGCGGGCTGGGCGGTCTACGCGGCGGTCTACCTCGGCTTCGGCAGAGCCACGGAGACGTGGCACGCGTGGGCGCTGTTCCTCGCGTACGGCACGTTCTTCGGGCTTACGGAAGGCACGCAGGCGGCCTTGATCGCCGACCTGGTTGGACAGGCGCGACGTGGCACGGCCTACGGCTGGTATTCCCTCGCGATCGGCATCGGAGCGCTGCCGGCGTCAGTTCTGTTCGGGTTGGTGTGGGACCGTGTAAGTCCGCGTGCGGCGTTCGACCTTGGGGCCACGCTCGCGCTCGCGGCGGCCGTGGTTCTGCTCGCAGTGAGACCGCAGCCGACCGCGAACACCTAACGTGGTACCGTCGCCACGACGGGCGACGACGCCGTGACCCTTCGGATGAACGCGTCGATGGCTCCGTAATAGCGCACACGATCGGCGGTGTACGCATCCGCATGCCCGGCGTTCAGCTCGACGAACTCTTTCGGCTCGGAAGCCGCGGCGAACAGCTTTCTTCCGTGCTCGATCGGGATCGTCCGGTCGTTGCGCGCGTGGAGGAACAGCTTGGGGAGCCGCAGCGCTCCAACCTTGTCGATCGACGCAAACCGGCTGCTGGCGATGAGCCGGATCGGAAGCACCGGAAAGACTTCCTGCCCACGGTCAGCGACTGAGGTGTAGGCGTCCTCGATGATCAGGCCGGCGGCGCTCACCTGCCGCGCGAGCTCGATCGTGACGCCGGTACCTAACGAATGGCCGAACAGCACGATGCGCGATGGAGGGACGTGCAGCGAGTCCGTGAGGTACCGGTAGCCGGCTGCGGCATCCGCGTACACGCCGGCTTCGCTCGGGCTGCCCTCGCTCGCACCGAAGCCTCGATAATCGTAGGCGAAGAGGTTTACGCCGAGGTCGCGGAACCACGCGTAGAACTGCGGCCTGCCGCCGTAGCCGATGTTGCCGTAGTTGCCGTGCGAGATGAGCACCCAGGGCGCATCTGGTGTAGCCCGAGCGGCGGGGATGATCCATGCCGAGAGCGTCGTGGAATCAGCGGCCTTGAACGAGACGGCTCGCTCGTGCAGTGCGAGCGAAGCGTCAGGCGGATCTACCGCGCGCGCGCCCGGTTGATACACGAGGCGTGGCTCGTACAGTCGTATGCCGATAATGGCGGCCACGTAGGCCACACAGAGAATGATCGCGACCACCTTCAGGGCGCTGAGCACGTGTGACCGACCGCCTCTTCAGCAGCAGCGCGAGCCGGGTCTCGAGTACCGGCTCTCGAGACGCTGGCGCATGAACTCGTCGCGCGACATGACCGCGCAGCCCGGGTGGTGGGATTCCATGTGCGCAACGTACCGATCGTAGTCCGGGGCGCCGATGATGGAGCGTATCACGCGCAGGACGCGCTCGAGCCGGGCTTGCAGCGACGATGGCCGATGGTCGATGGCCGACGACGGAGTCAGCGTCCTCATTTACTTGTGCTCCCCGGGATTCGCGGCAGCGGGCCCGCGTTTGGCCAGATGCGTCTCGAACAGCTCGAAGATTCTTCGATACTCATCCGCCCACGACGACGGCCGCACGAATCCGTGGTCCTCCACTGGATACGGTGCGAGCTCCCAGTTCGTTTTCCCGAGCTCGATGAGCCGTTGCGTGAGACGAACGATGTCCTGGAAATGTACGTTCACGTCCACCATCCCGTGCGCCATGAGAAGTGGATCCTCCAAACCCTGCGCGAAGTAGATGGGCGACGATCGGTGATACGCGATGGAGTCGTCCTGCGGCTGGTTGAGGATGCGCGCCGTGTACGGATGGTTGTAATGGGCCCAGTCGGTGACGCTGCGCAGCCCGGCACCGGCGCCGAAATGCTTTGGCTCGGTGAACAGTGCCATGAGCGTGATGAATCCGCCGTAGCTGCCTCCGTAGATGCCGACGCGCTCAGGGTCGATGCCGAACTCCTTCTGCAGGTAGCGCGATCCATCCACGTTGTCCTGCAGATCGCGCCCACCCATCCACCGGTAGATTGCGGTTCGCCAATCTCGCCCGTAACCCGCGGATCCCCGGTAGTCGATGTCGAGCACGACGTAGCCCTTCGACGCGAGGTACTGGTTGAACATGTACTCGCGCGAGTAGCTGGACCAATAGTTGTGAACGTTGTGCAGGTAGCCGGCTCCATGCACGAAGATCACTCCGGCCCCGTTAGGCTGGGCGCCGACGTCTTTCGGCCGGTAGATCCGCGCGGGAACCTGCACGCCGTCGGATGCCGGGATACGTACGATCTCCGGCGTGATCCAGTGAAACGCCAGCCACTCGGCGGTAGGCGACGTGGTGAGCTGCGTGGCGGCTGCGCCGGCGCGGTACGGCATGACGAACAGCTCCGGCGGGCGATTCGCGGACGAATAGACGTCGGCAAGCAACGTCCCGTCCGGCGACACGACGACGTTATGACCGCCGGCCTTCGTCGTGATCCGTTCGCGGGAGCCTCCCGCGACCGGCATGCGATAGAAGTGCTGCTCGAACGGCGACGCCTCACTCGTGTGCAGCTCGAACGAGCGCTTGTCTGCCGACAGCTGCGCGCCGGTCACTTCCCATTTGCCGCTCGTGAGCTGTCGACGGTCCTGGCCGTTCGGGTCCATCGTGTAGAGGTGGGCGTAGCCGTCCGCCTCCGACACGAACCAGACGCGTTTGCCACCGTCGTACCAGCCGCCGCACCCATAGCACGGTCCGCCCACCCACGCGCTGTCGCGCAGCGTGTCCAGGGTTTCGAGCTTGCCTGTCGCCGCTTCGAACTTGTGGATGTAGCGCGACTTGTAGTTCCGTGCCTCGGCGAATATCAGCGCGGCGCTCCCGTCATCGCTCCAGCCTAACGTGGTCACCTGCGACGGCGGTTTCGTGGTGTCCGCGGGAACGACCTGCAGCCAGGTGAGGTCGCCGCTCGGCAGCTTCATGTAGGCAACGCGGCCGCCCGACTGCGCGTCGCCGACCTTCGTGCGCACGGTGAGCTCTTCCGTGTATCCGCTCGTCGTGACGTAGTTCGGAACTCGCGTCTGGGTGGCCTTGTCGGCGGTCACCGAGGTTACCAGCAGCAGCGCGTTCGCGGTCGGCGACACGGAGAGGGACGCAATGCGCTCGTTCGTGCCCAGGTAGAATGGCTTCACCCGCAGCGCTTCACGCGCTTTCTGCTCGGCCTTCCGAACGCTGTCGGCGCGAACGCGGTCGCGGATCACGTCGAAGAGCTCGCGCTGCTGCTCCTCGAGTGTCCCGCGCTGACCTTCGGCTTTTGCCGAGTCCTTGGGCGCTGGCCCGGACCTAACGTCGGTCAATTGCCGAACGAGGCCGCCGTCCAGGTCGATCGAGAAGACGTTGTTCTCGCGCACGAAGAACACGCGGCGGCCGTCAGCGGAGAAATGCGGGTCGCGTTCTTCGGCGACGGTCTCGGTCAGCCGCCGAACTGCGCCGGAGGGCAGCGAGACGATGTAGAGGTCGCCCTGTGCGGAGACCACGCGTGAGCGACGGTCGCGCGCGAGGTCGCCGGTCTCGAGCAGCGCACTTACGCTGTCGAGCTGCGCGTCAGGCACTCGCTCCGGAGTCGAGCCTCCGCTCGCACGAACGCGATAAAGATGCGTCGGTTCGCGCCAGTCGGTGCCGGGCGGGTTCCACTGGAAGTAGAGCCACCGGCCGTCGGCACTCCATTGCACGCGCTGCGGCTCGCGGCCGTAGAGCTCGGGGCCGCGCATGATGCTCGGAATACTGAACTCAAACGCCTTCGTCGCTAGCGGCTGTGCGGAAACGACGCCGCCACACACCAGGGAGCTGACGATCAGCGAGATACGGCCAGTCGAACGCATAACGAATTCAAGTGAATGGCAGCTGCCTGCTAGCCCTACGCGCCCGACCCAGACAGCCAGTCCCGCGTCGGCCAGTCCCCAGTCGCTAATCCCCTGCAACCGCAACGCGACCCTCGAATGGTACCTCCGAGCTCACCGCCGGCTTCGTCCCACGCACCACCGACCACCACTCCTTGGCCGAGTCGGCGAGAATAACGAGAACGCTGAGCGCGAAGAACGCGGCGACCGCCGCATCCACGCGGTCGTTCCAGATAATCCGTGAGGCATCCGCCAGCGTCTTCACACCCTTCGGCGGCACGCCCTGCGCCACCTGCTGCGCGAACAGGCTCGCGTGCGCCAGGAAGCCGAGCCGCGGGTCCGGCGAGAAAATCTTCGTGTAGGCCGCGGACATCGTCACGATCGCGAGCCACGCGAGCGGCAGCAGTGTGACCCACGCGTACCGCTGCTTGCCCGTCTTGATGATCACCGTCGTTCCCACACACAGGGCCACCGTGGCGAGCAGCTGGTTCGCGATCCCGAACAGCGGCCAGAGCGAGTTGATCCCGCCTAACGGGTCGATGACGCCCTGGTAGAGGAAGTGCCCCCACATCGCGACGAATATCGCGCTCGAGAGCAGGATCGCCGGATACCACGACGTCCTGCCGAACGGCTCCCACAAGTGCTTGCCGAGATCCTGCAGCATGAACCGGCCGACGCGCGTGCCGGCGTCGAGCGTCGTCAGGATGAACAGCGCCTCGAACATGATCGCGAAGTGATACCAGAGCGCCATCGCGGTCGAGCCGCCGAGCACGTTCGAGAAGATGTGCGCCATGCCCACCGCGAGACTCGGCGCGCCGCCCGTGCGGGAGAGGAGCGATGCCTCGCCCACGTTGCGCGCGAGCGTCTGAATCTCTTCCGGCTGGAGCACGAATCCCCAATTCCGAATCGCCTCGGCCGCGCTGGCTGCCGTCGTGCCGATCGCGCCCGCCGGTGCGTTGATCGCGAAGAACACGCCCGGGCTCAGCACGCACGCGGCAATCAGGGCCATCATCGCCACCATCGACTCGAGCAACATGCCGCCGTAGCCGATCATCCGCGCGTCGGGTTCGCGCTCGAGCAGCTTCGGCGTCGTACCTGACGATACCAGCGCGTGGAACCCGGAGATCGCGCCGCACGCGATCGTGATGAACGCGAACGGGAACAGCTTGCCGGCGAACACCGGGCCGGTGCCGTCGACGAAGCGGGTGAGGGCCGGCATCTGCAGCGGCGGCAGCACGACGAGAATCCCGAGCGCGAGCGCGAACACGACGCCGAGCTTCACGAATGCCGAGAGATAGTCGCGCGGCGCGAGCAAGAGCCACACTGGCAGCACCGATGCGAGGAACCCGTACCCCATGATCAGAATCGCGAGCGACTTCCGGTTCATGGTGAACATCGGCGCGAGCTCGGGGTTCGCGGCCACGGCACGCCCGACGTACAGCGCCACGATGAGCAGCACGAGCCCCATCGCCGTCGCCTCGAGCACGCGATGCGGCCGGATCCACTTGAGGTAGCCACCCATCAGGAGGGCGATCGGAACCGTCAGGCCAACGGTCACGACGCCCCACGGGCTTTCGCTGAGCGCGTTCACGACGACGAGTGCGAGCACCGCGATCAGGACGATCATGATCCCAAGCACGGCGATCAGCGCGGTGAATCCCGCGACGGGCCCGATCTCGTCTTTCGCCATCTGGCCGAGCGATTTCCCGTTTCGCCGAACGCTCGAGGCGAGGATCACGAAGTCCTGAACCGCGCCGCCGAGCGCGACGCCGACGAGAATCCAGATCATCCCGGGCAGGAAACCAAACTGCGCGGCGAGCGTCGGTCCTACGAGTGGCCCGGGTCCGGCAATCGCGGCGAAGTGGTGGCCGAACACGACCCACCGGTTCGTCGGGACGTAGTCTCGCCCATCGTTCAACCGCTCGGCAGGCGTTTTTCGGTTCGCGTCGAGCGCAAAGATCTTCGACGCGATGAACTTGCTGTAAAAGCGGTACGCGATGAGGTACGTGCACACCGCCGCCGTCACGAGCCATGCCGCGCTGACCTGTTCGCCGCGCGAGAGCGCGAGCCATGCGAACGCACCTGCGCCCGCAACGGCGACCAGAAGCCACCCGATCCACGAGAGCAACTTGCCCATGCGCGTGCCGTCCCTTGGGTTTTGTTGCCGCCAAATTGGTCCGTCGTCACAGCGGAATCAACCGCGCGCTCACCGAGCGGGTGCCGCGGTTTCTACAGCATGGTTACCTTTGCTCTACCATTCACCGACCGTGACCGCCGCCTCATTCCTCCTCCGAATCGCAGCGCGCAGTAGCGCGCTCGTGCTTGTCGCGGCCTGCGCGCGTCCTGCCGCGACGCAAACTCCGGCGACGAATCCAACTCCGGCGCCGCACGCGCAAACCGGCGTGCCCGCGCAGGGCACCCCGGGTGGCATCCTCGCCTCGTTCGTCACGGAGGCGATGATCGTGCTCCCGGCGCAGCGGCTTCACGTGTCGGTCCCCGATTGGGCCGACAAGGTGGGCGACCCGCGTGCGTATCTCGGAACGTTCGACGACGAGTTCGCGTTCGCCATCCGCGACCACGGCCTCAAGGTCCACTGGGCATTCCCGCCGGACCTGGCGCGATCGGCGCGACGGAATCCCGGATATACCGCGGATCCGTACGAGCTGACGCTCGCTCCGCTGCCACCCGTCGAGCGCGACCCGGACAAGCTCATCGCAGACCCGCTCGCCGGGCAGCTGCGGACGTTCACGGGTTTGTTCGACGCGCGTTATGCACTCGTGCCCGTGGAGCTCGCGCTCGTTCCGGATCCCGCCGGAGGGCACGCGGCACTCCATGTCGTCATCATCGATACGCGCGCGGCCCGCGTGATGTGGAAGGGCGACATCGCGAGCGATGGCGTGCGCGACTTCTCGCCCGCGATGGCGGCCGGAATCGCCGGCCGCCTCGCTGACCTCTTTACTCCTGCTCGCTGAGCTGAACGCATATGGCTGTACCCTGCACGCTCATCCCTGGTGACGGCATCGGGCCCGACATCACCGACGCGACGGTCCGCATTCTCGAAGCGGCTGGCGCCACGTTCGAGTGGGATCGGCGCCTCGCCGGGATGGCGGCAGTCGACAAGTTCGATGATCCGATGCCGGACGAGACGATCGAGTCCATCAAGCGCACCGGACTCGCCCTCAAGGGGCCACTCGAGACACCGGTGGGCGGCGGGTACCGATCCGTGAACGTCGCGCTGCGCCGCACGT
The DNA here is from genome assembly GCA_021154285.1 of Gemmatimonas sp. Classification (GTDB taxonomy): domain Bacteria; phylum Gemmatimonadota; class Gemmatimonadetes; order Gemmatimonadales; family Gemmatimonadaceae; genus JAJKIV01. The sequence goes on from JAJKIV010000421.1 coordinate 7,139, forward strand.
TCGATCTGTACGCGAACGTTCGACCGGCGCGCTCGGTCGTGCCCGGCGGTCGCTTCGACAACGTGGACATCGTGCTCGTCCGCGAAAACACCGAGGGACTCTATTCGGGCGTCGAACACTTCATCGCGATCGGCGCGGATCCACGGGCTGCGGCGGAGTCGACGGCCGTGGTCACTCGCTACGGGTCAGAGCGCATCATCCGCTACGCGTTCGAGTACGCGCTCGCGCACGGCCGAAAAAAAGTGACGGTGGTCCACAAGGCGAACATCCTGAAGATGACGGGCGGCCTCTTTCGAGAAGTGGGAATGGAGATCGCAAAGGAGTTCGCCGGGCGCGTCGACTACGACGAGCGCATCGTCGACGCGATGGCGATGCAACTCGTGATCAAGCCCGAGATGTTCGATGTCGTCGTCACCACGAACCTGTTCGGTGACATTCTCTCCGACCTGATCTCGGGTCTGGTCGGCGGACTCGGACTAGCTCCGGGCGCGAACCTCGGAGCGAACGCCGCCATCTTCGAGGCCGTTCACGGTACCGCGCCCGACATCGCGGGAAAGGGCGTCGCGAACCCCGGCGCGCTCGTGTACGCGGCGTGCCTCATGCTCGAGCATCTCGACGATCACCCGCGCGCGCGCCGCATTCGCGACGCGATGGAGAGTGTGATCCGCGAGCGAAAGACCGTCACGCGCGATCTCGGCGGGACCGCGACGACGGCGCAGTTCACCGACGCCATCATCGCTCGCCTCGCTTGACGCGGCAGGCCGACCGATGGTGACGGTGTTCCACGTCTCTGACCTGCATTTCGGTCGCCCGTTCGTACCCGAGCAGATCGAAGCCATCGAGACGATCATCCAGGAACGCCGGTTCGATGTCGTCGCCATCTCGGGTGATCTCTCACAGCGCGCGCGCTCGGGAGAGTTCCAGCGGGCTCAGGCCTTCATCCGCGATGCGAACAGAGTAAGCAAGACGATCGTCGTGCCGGGCAATCACGACGTCCTCTGGTGGAAAGCCCCGTTCGGCATCGGCGATGGCGAACGCCCGTACGAGAATTATCGGCGATACATCTCGGAGGATCTCGAGCCGGTGCTGCGCGTACCCGGCGCGACGTTCGTCGGCCTGAACTCCGCGCACGGCGTAACGCGTCACACGCTCACGTGGCGGCTCCGCGACATCTCGATCATCGGGGCCATTCGTCGACCGCAAGTCGATCACGCTCGCGAAGAGTTCGAAGGCTCACCGTCGGAGGACGCGCGCGTCATCGTCATGCATCACAATCCGGTGAAAGGCGAGCTGTCGGGGCGACACGGCCTCAAGGACACGCGCAAGGTGCTCGGCGCGTTCGCGACGATCGGTGTCGACCTCGTGCTTTGCGGCCACGACCATCAGGAAGCCGTGCATTACATCGAGCACACACAGAAGGGCACGGTGATCTCGACGGCTGGCACGGTGTCGAGTCGCTCTCGCGGCGGTCGCCCATCATCGACTAACGTAATTACCATTCGACACGAGACCATCGAGGTCGCCACGCTCGTGTGGTCGGCGGCCGAGAAGACATTCACCCCAGGACCGTCACGGTGCTTCGATCGTTAGGCCGGCTGTTCACGCGGCCGCACGACCAGCTCGCACTCCCGCTCGATGCCGCGCCGCGGAACGCGACCGAGCTGCTCGCGCGGTTGCGAGCGCTCGGGTTGAGCGGCATCGATCGCTGTCGTCTCACGCGAAATCGCGCCGTCATGGTGAGCTATCGCGGTCGTGAGCTTCGCGTGCACGAGGGATACCTCACCGCGCCGCCGGAGGTGTTGGCTGCCGTCGTTACCTTCGTGAGCGGGCGCACGGCGGCTTCTCGCCGACTCGCTCGTCGCCGTATTCTCGCGTACCCGATCGCGCGTGCTCCTCGAGCGCGGCGACCGGACGCGCCACACCCGGACGACGCGCCGCTCGCGAAGCGACTCGTGGAGTGGCATCGCCGCTACAACGACCGCCACTTCGACGGCGCGCTCAAGTCCGTCCCCGTGCGGGTCTCGCGTCGCATGCGCGCGCGACTCGGCCACTACATGTCCGCGGCTCCATCGGGCGAGCCAGCGGAGATCGTGGTGAGTCGCCGCCACATTCGTCGCCACGGCTGGGAGGAAGCGCTGCACACGCTGCTGCACGAGATGGTGCACCAGTGGCAGGACGAGACGGGTCACCCGATCGATCACGGCCGCATGTTCCGCGCGAAAGCACGTGAGGTTGGCGTGGTCCCGTCGGCGCGCCGAACGGTCACGCCACTGCGTTCACGTCGCGATGCTCCCGCGCAGAAGAACGCGCCTGCCGCGGCGCAGCATCTGTCGCTGAAGGCCGCACGCGAAGAATAGGACTCGGGACATCGGGACTCGGGACTAGGCCGGGAGCCTTCTATCGCCCAGCAATTTTTCTCGGCAGTAATAGCTTCCCGGCCGAGTCCCGATGTCCCGAGTCCTCAGTCCTTAGTTAGCTTTCCCGCCATGCCCACACCAACCGATTTCTACGACATCGACAGCGTCCTCGCCGAAGAAGAGCGCGCTGTTCGCGACAGCGTTCGACAGTTCGTCAACGACAAAGTCCTTCCGATCATCGGCCAGTGCTACGTCGACGGACGCTTTCCCAAGGAGCTCATCCCCGAGATGGCGTCGCTCGGCGTCCTCGGCGCGAACCTGCCCGAGGAGTATGGCTGCGCGGGGCTGAACAACGTCGCGTACGGCCTGATCATGCAGGAGCTCGAGCGCGGCGACTCGGGGATTCGCTCGTTCGCGTCGGTGCAGGGCGCGCTCGTGATGTATCCGATCTACGCGTTCGGCTCCGATGAGCAGAAGCGGAAATGGCTGCCCGCGTTGGCAAAGGGCGAAGCCATTGGTTGTTTCGGCCTGACGGAACCGGACTACGGCTCGAACCCGGCCGGCATGGTCACGATGGCGCGCGAGCAGAACGATGGCACGTGGGTGCTCAACGGCGGGAAGATGTGGATCACCAACGGATCGCAGGCCAACGTTGCAGTCGTTTGGGCCAAGACCAACGGTGACAAGTCCGACAAGTCGATTCGAGGTTTCGTCGTCCCGACGAATGCGAAGGGCTTCACGGCGAAGGACCAGAAGGGCAAGCTCTCGCTCCGTGCCTCGGACACGAGTGAGCTCGTCTTTCAGGACGTATGCCTCAGCGCCGACGCGATTCTCCCGAAGTCGGGAGGGCTCAAGAGCCCGCTCATGTGCCTCACGCAGGCGCGCTACGGCATTTCGTGGGGCGCGATTGGCGCCGCGATGGCGTGCTACGAGGAAGCGCTGTCGTACTCGCGGAACCGCGTGATGTTCGACAAGCCGCTCGCCGCGTTCCAGCTGCAGCAGGCGCGCCTGGCCGAGATGGTGAGCGAGATCGTGAAGGCGCAGCTCGTGTCGCTCCATCTCGGACGACTGAAGGACCTCGGCAAGATGACGCCGCAGCAGGTCTCGCTGGCGAAGCGCAACAACGTCAACATGGCGACGAACATTGCGCGCGAAGCACGACGGCTTCTTGGCGCGAACGGCATCCTCGCCGAGTATGCGTCAATGCGTCACATGGCCAACCTGGAGAGCGTCTACACGTACGAGGGAACCCACGACGTGCACACGCTGATCCTCGGCCAGCCCGTGACAGGAATCAACGCCTTCAACTGATCGCCACGCCGGGTCGTGGGTGTGTGATCGGTCGTCGCCTCTGGACCATCGCGGCGGTTGTCGTGATGGCCGCCGGACGCCTCGCGGCGCAGCAGCCGAACCCGCAACAGCCGGCGCCGCCGCCGCATGTCGCTCCCCCATGGCGGATGAGCATCCGCGCCGACAATGACGCGTTCAACTTCTGGCGCGGGATCCATGACCGGCCCGACAAGGAATACACGAACGGCGACGAGGTGACCGTCGAGGTGTCGGCGGCGCCGTGGTGGGGTCGCCGTTTCGCGAGCCAGCTCGAGCCGTGCAAGGGTACTGAGCCGTCGGGCACCCGCTGCCTAACGACCGCGTTGTCTCTCGGGCAGGACATGTACACGCCCAAGCCGAGCCGCGAGCCGCGCGAAACGACGGATTGGCAGGACGACCGGCCGTATGCCGCCTGGCTGTACGCGAGCGGCGAGGCGCGCGTGCTCAGCGAGGAGTCCATGCGAACGGTGAGCCTGGCGCTCGGTGTCGTCGGGCCGCCGGCGTTAGGGGAGCTCGCGCAGCGGACTGCCCACAGGCTCTCCGGCGTGTACGACCAGGACCCGATTGGTTGGGACACCCAGGTCGGCTTCGAGCCCGGCATCATGCTGTCGGCGCGGAGCGTACGTCGTTTCGTCGGCCGCTTGCCGTCGGGGCGTGCGGTCGTGGACTTCACTCCGCAGATCGGCGGATCGTTCGGGAACGTCCTGACCGAGGCGGAAGGCGGTTTCCAGCTTCGCGCCGGCACGAACCTCTCGAGTCCCTGGTGGACGAACGGAACCGGTCGCGCGCCGGTCGAGCTATACGCCCTCGGCGGCGTTCGGGGCGAGGCAGTGGCCCACAACATCACGCTCGACGGCAACACGTCAGGCACCACGCGCCGCGTGGATCGCGTGCCGCTCGTCGGCGAATACTCCGTGGGCGTGGGCGGCCGGTTTGGCGGATTCCTCGCCGAGTGGCGAGCCGTGACGCGAAGCCGCGAGTACACGACCGGCCCGATGGAGCACGCGTACAGCACGCTGTTCGCCAGCTACGAAGTGCCGGTGCACCTGGGTCGCTGACGCGGCTTCCGCGCCCCTTCACGGCCGTCTACCTTTTCTTGTGAAATCCTTCACAAGCGAGGTACGACGGTGAAGATCGCCGTCTGCATCAAGCGCGTCCCCGAGATGGACGTGCGCTTCAAGATCGCGCCCAGCGGGACCAGCGTCGACGAGACCGGGCTCAAATGGGACATGAGCGACTTCGACGGCTATGCCGTCGAGGCGGCGCTCCAGCTGACCGAAAAGCTCGGGAACGGCGAAGTCGTCGTCGTGACTGTGGGGCCGGATGCGGCACAGGAGACGCTTCGCAAGGCGCTCAGCATGGGGGTGACGCGTGCCGTCCACCTCAAGGTAGACGCCATCCCGTTCGACAACTTCGCCATCGCCAGGGCGCTTGCCACTGAGCTTCAGGGCGGCGGCTATGATCTCATCCTGTTCGGCAAGATGTCGATCGATTCGTCGAACGGCGCGGTCGGTCCCATCACCGCCGAGCTGCTGAATCTGCCGTGCGTGGCGGCGGCGTCGAAGCTCGAGATCGCGAACGGGAAGGGAACTGCTCGCCGCGAGCTCGAGGGCGCGGCCGAGCTGCTCGAGTTCCCGCTGCCGGCTGTCGTGAGCATCGACGAAGGCGTGGCGCGCCCGCGCTATCCGTCGCTCAAGGGCATCATGGCGGCGAAGAAAAAGCCGCTCGAGGTGAAGCCCGCGCAGCTCGGGGACCTTCGCATGACCGTATCGACGATGGCGCTTCCACCGGACCGCCCACCCGGCCGGATCCTCGGCGAAGGCGTTGCCGCGGTGCCCGAGCTCGTCCGACTCCTGCAGACCGAGGCGAAGGTTCTCTGATGGCCAACAACATTCTGGCGTTCGCCGAGTCGCGTGGTGGTGACCTGCGAAAGGTCGCGTACGAGGCGGTGACGGCCGCGCGCGCGTTGGCCGACGCCACCGGGGGCGAAGTCCACGCCGTGGTGGCCGGGCCGTCGGGTATTACCGCGAAGGCTGGCGCGTTAGGCACGTACGGCGCCGACGCGGTGACGGTCGTGGAGCACCCGGCGTTCGCCGACTACAACCCCGAGGCCCTGGCGGCGTTCGTCGCTGAACGTGCCAAGGGCGGCGGATATCGCGTAGTGGTGCTGATCGCGTCGGCGCAGGGGAAAGACCTCGCGCCACGCGTGGCGGGTAAGCTAGGCGTCCCCCTCGCGTCTGACCTAACGACCATTCGACTCGACGGTGATAAGGTCGTGGGCACCCACCCGGTGAACACGGGCAAGGTCATCGCGACGGTGACGCTGACGGCAAATCCCGCGGTCGTGTCACTTCGCCCGGGCGCGGTGACGGCAGCCGAGAAGCCGCGTACCGCGCGCATCGAGACCGCCGCACCTGCCGGCGATCCGGCGGCGTCGCGCGTGAAGGTGACGCAGACGATCGCAGGCAACACGGCGAAGCTCGATCTCGGCGACGCCCCGGTCATCGTGAGTGGTGGCCGAGGCCTCAAGGCTGCAGAGAACTTCAAGCTGGTCGAGGAGCTCGCGGCGGCATTCGGCAACGCGGCCGTTGGCGCCACGCGCGCAGTGACGGACGACGGGTGGCGCCCGCACAGCGATCAGATCGGGCAGACGGGCCGACAGGTGAGCCCGAACCTCTACGTTGCTGTCGGGATCTCTGGCGCCATTCAGCATCTTGCCGGCATGCGCACGTCGAAGACGATCGTGGCGATCAACAAGGATCCCGAGGCGCCGATCTTCAAGGTCGCGGACTACGGGATCGTGGGCGACGTGCTCGAGGTCGTCCCCGCGTTGACGGCTGCGGTGAAGGCGGCGAAGGGCCATTGACGGGAACGGGGAACCGGGAACAGAAACTCCGCGAGGAGTCACAGTTCCCGGTTCCCCGTTCCCGGTTCCCGATTAGTATCACCGCATGACCCAGAACGTCCTCTTCCTTCTCGTTCTCGTCGCGGCGCTCGGCTTCTTCTCGTACAACGCGCAACGCCTCGTTCGCTACCTCACCACCGGTCACGACGAGCACCGCACCGACCATCCGTGGACGCGGCTGCGCAACGTCGTCGTCATCGGGATCGGGCAATCGAAGATCCTCCGCGAGCCGTTCGCCGGCATTCTGCACGCGTCGGTGTTCTGGGGGTTCGTCATCCTGACGCTCGGGTCGATCGAGATTCTCGCGCGCGGAGTATTCCCCGCGTTCGGTTTCGATCGGATGCTACCGACGCCCGTACACGGGCTATTTCTGCTGTCGCAGGAGTTATTCGCGGGGCTCGTGCTCGCCGCCGTCGTCGTGCTGCTGTATCGCCGGCTGGTCATCAAGCCGCGCCGACTCCAGGGCGACAAGGTTCATTCGGGCGACGCCGTCTTCATCCTGTCGATGATCGCGGCGCTCATGGTGACGCTCTTCCTGAGCGCGACGTTTGATCGCGTCGTGGAAGCGCGCCACGCGGCGGCGTTCCAACCGATCTCCAGCGTGCTGGCGCTGGTGTTCGGCGGTGTTTCTCCCGGTACCGCCCGCTCGATCGCGACGGCGAGCACGTGGAGTCACGCGCTACTGTTGCTCGCGTTCCTCAACTACCTCCCGTACTCGAAGCACCTCCACGTCATCACGTCGCTGCCTAACACGTTCTTCTCGAACACCAGCGGGCCCGGGCAGGTCGGCGTCATGCGTCCAATGGACCTCGAAGCCGAGGGAGTCGAGACCTTCGGTGCGTCCGACGTGAAGGACCTCTCGTGGAAGAACCTGCTCGACGGGTACTCGTGCACCGAGTGTGGCCGATGCACGGCCGCATGTCCGGCGAACATCACCGGGAAGCCGCTGAGCCCGCGCAAGATCGTCGTCAACGTCAGGCAGCGCACCATGGAGATCGCGCCGCTGCTGAAAGGTGATCGGGCCGAGGCGGCGCACGCGGTGCTCGCGGGCGGCGAAGGCGACGACGCCGGCGGCGGAACGGTCGGCGAGCGCGTGGGCCATCGACTGCTCGACACCTACATCACCGAAGACGAGCTGTGGGCGTGCACGTCGTGTCGGGCGTGCGTGCAGGAGTGCCCGGTTTCGATCGACCAGCTCGACGTGATCAACGAGCTGCGTCGAAACCTCGTGCTCACCGAGTCGCGTTTCCCGGAGGAGATCCAGCCCGCGTTCGAGGCGATGGAGCGGAACGGCGCGCCGTGGAAATTCCAGCCGGCGGATCGCGGGCGATGGGCCGACGGCCTCGGCGTCACGACGATGGCCGAATTTGCCGAGCGCAACGAGCGGCCGGACGTGCTCTTCTGGGTCGGGTGCATGGCGTCGTTCGACGATCGCGCGAAGAAGATCGCCGTCGCGTTCGCGCGCATTCTCAATGCAGCCGGTATTCGGTTCGCGATCCTCGCGCAGGAAGAGTCGTGTAACGGCGACCCGGCGCGACGCATGGGGAACGAATACCTCTACCAGATGCTCGCCCGGCAGGCGATCGAGACGCTCGATCGGTATCACGTGACGACGATCGTCACCACGTGCCCGCACTGCTTCCACCAGATCGGCAACGAGTATCCACAGCTGGGTGGGCACTACGAGGTCATTCACCACTCGACGTACATCGAGCGGCTACTGCAACAGGAACTCGTTCCGCTCCGCACGGAGAACGGAAAGCAGCTGGTCGTCGCGTATCACGACAGCTGCTACCTGGGTCGCTACAACGATGTCTACGACGCGCCGCGCGAGACGCTCAAGCGCGCGCTGCCGGTGGTGACGGTCGCGGAGCCGCCGCGGAATCGTAGCCGGGGACTCTGCTGCGGCGCAGGCGGCGGCCGCATGTGGATGGAAGAACGCGTGGGCAAGCGCATCAATGTCGAGCGCACCGAGGAGCTGCTGGGCACGGGCGCGGACGCGTTGGCCGTCGCCTGTCCGTTCTGCATGACGATGATCTCCGATGGCGCGAAGGCGCTGGGCAGCGACGTGCCCGTCTACGACATCGCTGAGGTCGTCGCCGGACAGCTCGAGCGGTAAGACCGATGACGAAATACGAACGACCCACAACCCGAAACCAGCGACTCGGGAAGACATCGCGATCAAACTTCCCGAGTCGTTAGTTCTTGGTAAACGGTCGCTGGTACTTCGTCATCAGTCGTGTCCTCCATCCATCCGTTTCCGGTGCTCGGCTTCCTCCTGCGTCTCCTCCACGATCACCGTTAGGCGCCCGCGCTGAATGTGCGCCGAGATGGGCCGCTTGCAGCGAGGGCAGGTGGTCGACCCCATCCGCTGCAGCGCTTCGCGATCCACGGGGTTTCCGCAGCCCGGACAATGCACGGCGATCCCGAGCGGCGGCCGTGACGGCGTGATGAGGTGGAGTCGCGGTGTCGCCGCAGTTCGGGCGCTCGCGGCGGCGGGAACTGCCTCCGTCGATTTCGGCGTCGCCTGAGGCTTACGTTCCGCCGCCGCGTCGAGTCGACGCCCGGCTGCCGCGAGGAACACCCGCTCGCGAGGCGTCATGCGGGCCAGATCGGCCGGCGAGACGAGGCCTTGCCTGACGAGTGCGTCGGCGGCCGCGGACGGCATCGAAGCCGCGAGCGCCTCCATCTGCGCCTCCTCGACACGCGAGTCGGACACGAGCGACCGCACGTTGCGGCCGACCCATTTGATCAGGCCGTACGCGATGCCGACCATGGCAAAGGCTTCTGCGCCGTACTTGAAGCTGACCGCCATGCAGGAAGGGACAGGGACAGAGCGTGGACCACCTCTACCCAAGACGCCCCACGTCAGGCGTGGGTTACCGCCGACGAACCTCGTAGAGGTCGATCGTCTGGCGGATGTTGCCCTCCTCGAATGGCACGCGATCGAGGATGGCCGCCGGCATGCCTCGCTCCTTGCACTCCTCCACGAACCTCGGTGCAGCAACCCGTCCCGGGTCCGCAATGATCGCCGAGCCGCGCCCGGTGAGTGTGCGGTCGAGCACTCCGGCGATCAGCGATGCATGTGGCTGCTCGTACAGCACGTCCGAGGCAACGACGAGCTCGAAACGCCCGATATCGTGTGGGAAGCGACGCCAGTCGCCGATACGGGTGTCGATCAATGCTCCCGTGTTCACCAGCACGTTGAGTGCGGTGAAACGCAGCGCTTCCTCGTAGTAGTCTGTCGCCGTGACGTCGAAGCCCGCGATCGCGGCGGCCACCGACACGAGACCGGCGCCGCAGCCAAGCTCCAGAAATCGCCGGTCATCCACCGGCATGGTCGCGACGCGCTCCGCGAGCACGCGCGCCGACGGCCACACGTCCGCCCAATACGGGAGTCGCTCATCCTCCACGTAGGCTTGCTCGTCGATCAGGTCGTCCGCGTTACGCGGGTGATGGATGCGCACCTCACGCCCGGCGATCAGCATGTCGGTGCGGACGATGTCGAACTGCGCGCTCAACTCGCCGAGCGTCTGGTTGACCAGGGCGGTCGCTTCGGGGGACAGCACGGGGGAAGGCGGCGACGTCGACATCAGAGGGCGAACTCGGTCGTTAGGCCGGCCGCGTCGCCGAACGGCAGCGCGTGCAGCGTCTCACCCGCTTCGACGACGGGCCGATCTTCCGGAACGACCAGCAGCGCGTTCGCGCGCGACATGGACATGAGGATTCCCGAGCCTTGCGGCCCTGTGAGACGCGCCGTGACGACACCATCGTTGCCGGTGGTGACGATGGCGCGCAGAAAATGCGTCAGGCGAGCGCCGATCGTGACCCGCTCCTCGAGCACGACCGGGACGGGCCGCCGAAACAGCCGCGCGTGTCCGAGCATGCGTCGCAACACCGGCCGAACGAACAGCTCGAAGGTCACCATCGTGGACACCGGATTGCCGGGAAGTCCGATCCACGGCGCGGAGCCAAGCAGACCAAATCCGAGAGGCGCTCCAGGTCGCATCCGCACGCGCCAGAACTTCATGTCGGCGCCGAGTGACTCGATGACCTCCCGCGTGTAATCGAACTCACCCACGGACACGCCCGCGGACGTCAGCACGAGATCGCACCCGGCCGTACGCCGCAGGTGGTCCCTGAGCGAGGCGGGATCGTCGGTGGCAACTCCGAGGTTCACCGGCTCACCGCCCGCATCGCGTACGAGCGCCTGCAGGGTGTAGCCATTCGACGATACGATCTTGCGGCCGGCCAGTACCTCGTGGAACCCATCGACATCGACCAGCTCGTCGCCCGACCCCATGATCGCAACGCGCGGTCGCCGATACACATCGATCGTCGATCGCCCGATCGACGCCAGCACGCCGAGCTGCGCGGGGCCGAGCGGCGCCCCGGCGTCGAGCAGCGTATCGCCCTCGCGAAAATCCTCGCCGCGTGGGCGCACGTTGCGTCGCGCGTCACGCGCGTTCCGCACGAGCACCTGAGCCGTTCCGCCATCGGTGTCTTCCACGCGAACCACGGTGTCCGCCCCATCGGGAAGCGGCGCACCTGTCATGATCCGGATCGCCTCCCCGCTGCGGACTGGCTGCGTCGCGAAGCGTCCCGCCGCGACTGTTTCCAGGACGCGCAGCGTCGCGGGTCGTTCGGCGGTAGCGCTATCGATGTCCGCGCCCTGCACGGCATAGCCGTCCATGGCGGAGTTGTCCCACGCCGGCAGCGTCATCGGCGCGCGGACCGATTCCGCCAGCACCATGCCTAACGCATCGAGCAGCGGCACCCGCTCGATGGCGAGCGGCGCGATGTGCTCGAGGATTCGTGCGCTCGCCTCGGGGACGGTCAGCATCAGCGACCCGTGAGCCCCGCGAGCCGAACGGCGATCGCGTCTGCTACCTGGTCTACTTCGCGAGAGGGTGTCGTCCAGTTGTTGCACAGCAGGCTGAAGATGAGGACTCGCCCAGTTGCGGTCGTGACGTAGCCGGAGAGTGACCGTGCCTTGTCCACGAACCCTGTCTTGGCGTGCACATTTCCGGCCGCCGCGCTGCCGCGCATGCGATTCGCGATCGTCCCATCCACGCCCGCGAGAGGAAGCGCGTCACGAAACACCGCGAAGCTGGGGCTCTTCCGCATAACGTCGAGCACGCGAACGATCGCGTCCGGCGCGATGTAATCGTGCCGCGAGAGGCCGCTTCCGTCGCGCACCGCGACCGACGTAGGCGCGATCCCCCACGCGGCGAGCTGCCGTTCGACCACCGCTCGGCCGCTATCCGCTGTACCGACGCCGGTTTGCTCGAGCCCGAGCGTCTTGAACAGAATCTCGGCGATCTGGTTCTGGGATGGCTTTTCGAGAGCCGGAAGAATCTCGCGAAGCGGCGGCGACTTCATCACGAACAGCGTGTCCAGCTGGGCGGACGAGTCTCGCGGTGGGCGAGGATCGATGCCACCCTCGACCGTGAGTGCCTGTTCCGCGAGCGCCTTGCGAATCGCGTACAGGTACGCGAGCCCCGGATCGCGATAGGCAACGTCGATCGTCAGCGAGTCACTCGGGTACATCTCGCCCGTGATGGTCACGACGTTCGTCGCACTGTCCATCGAGGCCGATGGTGAGCGCAGGCGGGGAGCGCGCCACGTGCGGTCGGCGGCGCGCACTGAATCGGGCCGACGAACGGTTGTGACCATCGCGCGCAGCGACGGGTACCCGATGTCGGGGCGTACCGACGTGCTGACGCGTGCCCCCTCTCGTTGGCCGGCGCGCAGCGTGACCTGAAACATCCCTTCGTTGAAGAACAGTTCGTCGACGCCGGCTGAATAAGCGAAGTCGAAGTCGTCCCAGGCCCAGCCGAACCCATGCCACGCGTCGGGAAACGCGTCTCCGGCGCGCAGCAGTCGTCCCGACACGTACCGAATCTCGTGCGCGCGGAGCGAGTCGGGCACCGCTTTCATCGTCTGCATGACGTCGCCGCGCATGTGGTCGCTCATTGACGGATCGCCGCGTCCAATGACGACGAGGTCTCCACGCAGCACGCCGCCTTCCACCGGACCGCGCGCGGCGTAAGCCGTGCGAAACTGGTAGTCCGGGCCGAGCAGCGTGAGCGCCACCGATCCCGTCACGAGCTTCTGGTTCGATGCCGGCATGAACAGCTTGCCGGAATTGCGCGAGTACAGTGTATCGCCTCGTTCCGGGTCCACGATCAGAACGCCCCAATGCGCGTTGCTGAACTTGGGTTGCGCGACCATCGAGTCGATCGCGTGCCGAAGTTCCGCACGGGTTCCGGCCGCACTTCCGGAGCTTCGCATGCCGGCGGATGCACACCCGGACACTGACGCGATGCCTAACGCCACGGCGGCCGCGCGCACGGTGTGACGCGATGGGCCGAGTGGTCGGCGGGTCACGGACCCCATTCGCGTCATGCGGTCGTCTCCCTCGGATGGCGCACGCTAGCGGTCATGTTCGTTCATGATGCGGGCCTCCACGAGGTCGGCAAGAGCTTCGAGCCATGTGCCATCCTCGAGGCGTATGACGGGCACCGTCACGGCCGGAACGTCGGTGTCCGCAACGATCGCAAGATAGTGACGCGCGGAGTCGTTGGCGGGATCGTAGAGTGGCGTGCGGTGAGCGGTCTGGCGGAACACCTCGATCTTCGGAAGGTCGGAGCGCTTGAACCCTTCGCAGACCACAATGTCCGCGTCGCTCATGTGACGCGTCGCGATCTCCTCGGGCCCGAGCTCGTCGCTCCAGCGAACGATGAGCGCGAACTTATCCGGCGCCGCCATCGCGACGCGCTCCGCCTGGCCTTCGTGATAGTGGCGATACGTGTCGGTCGTTGCCGGGTCGATGTTGAACGTGTGCGATCCGTGCTTGATCGTCATCACGCGATGCCCTCGGCGATGGAGCTCGGCACACAGCCGCACGGTGAGCGTCGTTTTCCCGCTATGCTTCTTGCCGATCACCGCCACCATCGGTGGGCGCGTCATGAGCCTCCGCGAGGATCCGCTCCTCGGGCGTGTTGACGTTCATGAAGAGCAGGGCAGGGTCGCCGAACTTCGCGACGCGGTCGGCGGTGAGCCGGGCGACGTTCACGTCATCGTAGAATGCAATGACACGCCGGTCGCCCGCGGCGATCCGCCGTTCGATCGCGGACACGCACGCCGGCGTATAGTACGCGCACAACGGCTCGAGTCCACGTCGCGAGTCGCTTTCCGGAACGGCGGCGTCCGCGTCCCGGCCGATGTCGCGCAGCGCTCCGAGAAGCGTCGTGGGCACGAACGGCATGTCCCACGCGACCACCAGGACGGGCGAGGCGGCGTGCACGAGCGCCGCGTGGATTCCCGCGACGCTGCCGACGTCGCGCAGGACGTCGCGCTCCCACCTCACGCCGGGCAGCCACGCGCCCGCGGCGTCGTCGTTCGCGATGAGCAGCAGGTCGTCGACCACCGGCTCGAGCGCCGCCCGCACGCGATCGATGATGCGCACGCCGTGCACGAGCTCGAGCCCCTTAGGCCTGCCTGCATAACGAGTGGACAACCCTCCCGCGAGTACAACGCCGGTAACAGTCACCTGGAATTCTGCTCGCGGTTTCCGTCTCCCGTCTCCTGTGTCCCGTCTCCCGCGCTTCCCGATTCCCCATGCAGTTGCGGCTTGCCGCTCACCGCTCGCCCGATCAACATCATCCGCGCGGCTTTCGCGATGTCCACCGCGATCGTCGACGGGATCGACGGCGTCGCCACCGCCGAGATTCGCGCTCGCGCAGCCTTGAATGCCAGCTCGCCGGAGATCCGGCCCGTCACGAGCAGGATCAGGTCCTCGGGAGATCGGTCGTCGAGCACCGCGGCGCCAAGCACCTTGTCCACCGCGTTGTGTCGGCCGATGTCTTCCGCGTGGTAGAGCAGCGTCTGGCCATCGGTCAGCGCGGCCGCGTGGATGCCGCCCGTGTCCTTGTACCGCTCACCGCGCGCGAAGAGCTCCTTGAACAGCTTGCGGAGCGTCGGGGTATCCAGGTCCGGGTTCGATGAGCGACGGCGAGGCACGTCGCTCATCGACCCGAGGATGGTGGTGACGGCGCCGCAGCCGGAGGCGAGAACGCGCCGCCGTTCCGCGCGCTCGACGGCGTCGTACTTGTCTCGCGGAACCTCGACCCAGAATCCGAGCTCCGACGTGCACGGCCGCATGCGCACGATCTCGGCCTGGGTGTCGATGTAGCCTTCGCCGAAGAGCCAGCCGACTACCAGCTCGTCGAGCCGCTCCGGCGTGCACATCCACGTCACCGCCGGCGAGCCGTTCAGCTCCAGCCAGACCGCCGCTTCTTCCACCGCATCGAGTTGAACGTCCGGCGCGTCACTGGCCGTGTCGTTCGTGTCGTTCGTGTCGTCCGCATCGCCCATACCCGAAATCTTTCGGCGGTTCGAGCAACGGCAAGTGCCCGCGTGTCACTACCCGTGCGCGCCGAACTCCTCAGCCTGATGCGTTGCGCTGATCGTCTCGTCTTCCGCGACGCGTACCGACGTCACCCGCACCTGCAGCCCGAGCGCGCTCTGGACGCATTCGGCGATGAACCTCGAAAGGTTCTCGCACGTCGGCACGAGCAGGCCATCCGCGAACTCCGGGACATGGACGTTGATCTCGCGACGGTCGAATCGGTCGCGCACCTCGGTTTGCAGGGTACGATCGAGCCATCCGAGATCGATGAGCATTCCGGTCACGCTATCCACTTCGCCGGAGACCGTCACGTCGCACACGTACTCGTGGCTGTGAAAGTTCGGCGTTGCCCACGAGCCGAACACACGGCGGTTCTCGTCGTCGCTCCAGTCAGCGCGCCAGTAGCGGTGTGCGGCGTCGAAGGCGACGCGCCGCGTCAGGGATGTGCTCACGCGGCGTGCACGGGCCGTTCAGTACGAATCCCGATCCGCGTCGTCGACGGGGTTGTCTTCTTCGCCCTCGATGCCTTCCTGCGTCGGCGAGGTCGGCGGAATCCACGCGGTCCCATTCTGGATCGCGTTCCCGACGTCGCTCGTACCGAACAGCCGCGAGTCGAGGTCCTCTTCGAGATGTTCCGCCTCGGGGCTGAGCGGGACCGGTCGATCTCCGAGCAGGAGTCCGGAATGCTCGTCCTCATCCAGGAGGTGGTCGTCCACCGCTTCCGGGCTCTCGGCGCGTCGCAGCTGGTCGACGAGGAGATTGTTCTCCACATCGTTCACGCCCACGATGTCGGTGACGATTCGCTCGGCCACGCGCCGCTCGCCGTCCGTGCCGACGCGTCCATCGAGCGCGACGACGTGGTCGTGAACCGTCACCGTGATGTCGGCGAGGTCCAGCCCCCTGTGTTCCGCGAGACGATCTCGAACGAGCTGTTTCAGCTCATTGTCATCCAGATCGTCGACGTCGTCGATGTTCTCGAAATCACGCGCCATGTGTCACCTATTGGCGGTTGCCCGAATCGGCGCACCCGACCGGGTGGCGCCGCTACCGAAAGAACAGATACGAAATGCCGAGCGAGAAGCTGAGATTGTTCGTCCAGTCACTGTCCCCCTGGCGCTGGGTCAGCACGACCGATCCGTCGCTGGCGGGGATGTAGTACGTGCTCGGGTACTTGATCTGGTAAAGGTGGTCCGAGAAGTCTGCGCGAACTTGCAGCTTCCCGGATGAGACCCACTTTACCCCGCTACCGAAGTTGAACGCAAACGGGGTGCCGAATTTCCAGGCCCCGATGTCCGCCCCGCTCTTGAAGTCACTGGCGACGCCGAGCCCGCCGTTCACGAACGGCACGATCCGCTTGTAGCTCCGCTGTCCGGTGAGGTTCACCGAGATCCCGATGTCCATCAGGTAGACCGGCCACGGCGCGTCCGCTTCGACCACGCGAGTCTCTTGCGGCCGGCGCGGGTCGATGATCGTTCGTGAAGAGTTGACGTACTGGAATCTCGTCGTCAGCGACGCCGGGCCGCCGACCCGAAGCTCGTACCGCGCGCCGAAGAGTGGTCCGTTGCCGGGGGCGACGCCGGTCTTTTCGCTGCCGGCGTTGTAGAAGCCGCCGTACAGCGTGAATTCCTGCTTGTACTCCAGGTCGATGTACGGGCTGCTTTGAGGAACGTGCCCGATCTGCGCCGAAAGCGCTGGCGCGACAATCATCGACGCCAGCGCTACAACCGACATCCTAACGTTCACGCGCTTACTCCAGAGAGTCTGAGGTCTGTTCCGGTCATCTCGTCCGGCTGCGCGATCCCGAGCATCCGGAGAATCGTGGGGCCAACGTCGCACAGCGCGCCGCCGCCGCGCAGCTCTTCGTCGCCACCGGCCGGGTCGACGATGAGGAAGGGAACCGGGTTCGTCGTGTGAGCGGTGTGCGGCCCACCCGTCGCCGGATCGATCATCTGCTCGCAGTTGCCATGGTCGGCGGTGATCAGCAGGCGCGCACCGGCGCGCTCGGCCGAGGCGATGACGCGCGTTAGGCACGCGTCCACGGTTTCTACCGCCTGGAGCGTTGCCGGGATCGAGCCCGTGTGCCCCACCATGTCGCCGTTCGCATAATTGCACAGCACGAAATCGTGCGACCTGGTCTCGATCGCGTTGCACAGGACATCGGTAATGCCCGGCGCGCTCATCTCCGGCATGAGATCGTAGGTCGCGACTTTCTGGCTGGGCACGAGGATCCGTTCCTCGCCCGCGTAAGGCACCTCGAGCCCGCCGTTGAAGAAGTACGTGACGTGGGCGTACTTCTCGGTTTCCGCCGTTCGTAGCGACGTTAGGCCGTGCTCGGCGAGCGTTTCCGCGACGATGCGCGCCATGGATTGCGGGGCGAAGGCGACGGGTACCGTGAACGTCTGGTCGTACGACGTCATCGTCGCGACCGGCACCTTGGCGTGCGACGTCGCAAAGCCGTCGAACGCGGGGTCCGTCAGCGCGCGGACCATCTGCCGCATTCGGTCGGACCGGAAGTTGAAGCAGATGAGCGCGTCACCGTCTCGGAACGGCGCGACAGCCTGCCCGTTTTCGGCGACGACGATCGGCTTGATGAACTCGTCGGTCTCGCCGCGATCGTACGCCGCGCGAATGGCGGCAACGGGGTCGGTCACCTGCGGACCCACACCAAGCACCGCTGCGTCATACCACAGCTTCGTACGGTCCCATCGCTTGTCGCGGTCCATGCCGTAATACCGGCCGCCAAGGCTCGCTACGACCACGCGTCCCGCGGCGCGCGCGATCGTTTGCTCCATGAAACCGAGCGCGGATTTCGGCAGCGTGTCGCGGCCGTCGAGCAACGCGTGCAACGCGGTCCGCGGGACTCGCTCCCGTTCGGCCAGATCGAACAACGCGAACAGGTGGCGATCGACCGCGTGAACGCCGCCGTCTCCAATGAGCCCCATGAGGTGCAGCGTCCCACCGGTTTTGCGGACGTGGGCCGCCGCCTCGGTGAACGCCGGAATCCGGAAGAACGTCCCGTCGCTGATCGCGAGGTCGATGCGGACGATGTCCTGCATCACAACCCGGCCGGCGCCGAGATTCAGGTGCCCCACTTCGCTGTTTCCCATCTGCCCCTCGGGCAGTCCAACGGCTAGCCCCGAGGCGTCGAGCAGCGTACGTGGTGCCCGCGACCACAGGCGGTCCCATGTGGGCACGCGGGCCATGCGAATGGCGTTGCCCTCGCGCTCCTCGCGGTAGCCCCACCCATCGAGGACCACGAGGACGACGGGTCGGTGCTGGTCATTCGACATTCGGCGGTGCTTGGCTTGTTCTGAATTGCGTTTACCGGAAGATTTCCCGGAATCCGCTGAAGTACGGCGGTGGGCACGTCCGGAGGAATGTATTCGGGCACACATGGACCAACCAGCGATGGGCCCTTCTACACCAGTGCTTCAGTTCGTGCTGCGAATTTCCGTATTCCTTTTGTCGCTCGCGGCCGCGCTGCCCGTTCAGGCGCAGTCGCGCGTCGTCACGACCCCTGCCGCTGTGCTCTCGTCGCCGAGCGGAAAGGCCATTGGCAGCATTCATCCGGGGACATCGGTTCGTGTCCTCGAGACCCGTGGCGCGTACGCCAAGGTCACGATCGATGGTTTTCTCGAGCGCGCGAGACTAGCCGCGCAGCGTGGCAGCTCGTCGCCGCGTGTCGGCAGCCGGGCTGCTGTCGTGCGCGTGCGCGGGGCGGCTACGGCCAGGAGCGTGGCCTCGCTCGACGCGGGTACGACGGTAGCCGTGGCCTCGGCGAACGCCCCCGCGGGGTGGGCGAAGGTCTCGCGCGATGGGTGGGTGCTCAAGTCGTCGCTCGACAAGCCGTCGACGGAGACCGCCCACTCGTCCACCCCCGATAAGCGGACCACGGCTCCGGCCAAGTCGAGCGGGACCGCGCGTAAGGCCAGCGGAGGTGAGGTCGCGGCGTCGGCCCGGCCGCCCCAGGGACCGACCGCCGCGCCGGCGCGCGGAGCGTCGCCAGCGCCGGCGCCAGTACGCGTTGGTGCGACGTCCACCGCACCGGTCGGGGCGAGCCCGGTTACTGACAGTACCCTCACCCCGACCGGGAACATCGCGTTGCGCGCCGCACCGGACGCGAAGACGCTCGCCACCGTCGCACAGGGCGCGACACTCACACCGCTCGCGCGCGATCGCGGTTGGGTGCGCGTCCGGCTCGAGGGATGGATGCCAGAGCGAGATCTCGCGCCGGCTGATACGTCCATTCGCACAGGCGTGAGCGCCGCCGACCTCCGTGCGGATCCTGTTGGCACTCGAGGAAAGCTGGTCCGGTGGAGTGTTCAGGTTCTCGCGAGGCAGAAGGCAGACGTTCTTCGCAAGGATCTGGCGCCGGACGAGACGTACCTGCTGGCGCGTGGGCCGTACGAAGAGAACGCGCTGCTCTATCTTGTGGTGCCGCCGTCCCTCCTGGTGATGACGAAGTCGATCCCGGAGCTATCGCAGGCGATGATCACCGCGCGCGTGCGAACCGGCAGAAGCGACCTCGTTGGAGTCCCGATCCTGGATCTGTTGACGATCACCCCCCGCAAGTGACCGAGCAGGTTGAACGCCGCCGTCAGAGCTGGCGCGAATTCCGACTCGCCTACCCTGGCATCATTACCGTCCTCTTCGTGGCGCTCGTGTCGATGGTCGCCATCGACGGGTGGCTCGTGTACCAGCGCGTTCGTTATGCGCGCGAGATTGCGCGTCTTCGCGCGAGCATGACGGACCAGGAGAGGCGAAAGGCCGATATGGTCATCGCGGCGGAACAGAACCGCACGCGCGTCGCGCTGGAGCTCATGCGCCGCCAGGCGAACATCGACAAGGACCTGCACATCTCGGTCGCCGTCGACAGCGGGGTCATGTACCTCGAGCGCGACGGGGCGCTGCTGCGCGAGATGGCTGTGGACGTGGGATCGGAGAAGCGCGTCGGCGCCGCGCCGGACACACTGAAGATCGTTGCGCCGCGGGGTGCGAGGACGGTCGAGCGTGTGCTGGGCGCGAATGATCGGTGGGAGATCCCGAAGTGGGTGTACCTGGATCGCAATCTCCCGGTACCCGGTGACCGGATGGTGGCCGGCGCGTTAGGCCCCGGCGCGATCGTGCTGTCCGGCGGTGCCGTGATCTACACCCACCCAACCAACGGCCCGTTGAGCGATACGACGTACGTGCTGCCGGGGGCGATTCGCGCGCGAGTTCAGGACCTGCGCGCGATTGCGCCGAACCTGACTCCCGGCATGTCGGTATACCTGTACTAGCGCGGTCAGACCCTTTGAATTCGAGTATGAGCGGGAAAGGCGCGGGATTCTTCGTGAGTGGCGGTCGAGCAGCATGGATCCTCATTGCCGCCGTGGTGGTCGTCGCGGCGGCGAGCGTTCTGCTCCTCTCGACGACGGTAAACGCTCGCTACGAGCGCGATGTCTCACGGATGGTGTTCAACGACAACCTCGACGTGCTCGATGGGATCAAGCGGAAGATCGGCGCCTCGGCCGATACGCTGAAGCAGATCCTCGTCGACAGCACCGAGGCGGCCGCGCCCGACAGCGTCCCGTACATTGTCGTGAGTATCACGGATCACAGGCTCTGGTACAAACGCGGTGACCAGATTCTGTTCACGACCAGAGTTGCGACAGGTAGCGGAAAGGTTCTGGCAAAAGGGGGCGGGAACAAATGGAAGTTCGAAACCCCTCGGGGGCGTCTGGTCGTCGAGAGTAAGGAGACTGACCCGATCTGGGTGCCCCCGGATTGGCACTATGTGGAGATGGCGAAGAAGAAGTCGCTTGGTGTGGTTCACCTCGTTCGAGGGCAGTCGATGAAGCTCGCGGACGGATCGGTGATCACCGTCGAAGGAAGCGAGGTCGTGCGAAAGACGGCCGACGGTCAGCTGATCCCGTTCGACGTGGCCGAGGGCAGGGAAATCGTCGTCAACAAGAACATCGTCATCCCGCCATTCGGCACCACGCAGCGGAAGTACACCGGGGTGTTGGGAACGAATCGGCTGAACATGGGAGACGGCTACGCGCTGCACGGAACGGATGAGCCAACGAGCATCGGCACCTCGGTCAGCCATGGTTGCGTCCGGTTGCGGAACGAAGATATCGAGACCTTGTACCAGATGGTGCCGGTGGGGACGCCGGTGTACATATACTGACCGGTGAGTTAGATCACATCCCGCTTGGGGTCGTTCGGCCACTGCAGCGACCCAGGTCAAGCCTATAGACTACGCCGCATTACCCGCTCCTCCGTCGCGTTGCGGAGGCTCCTTGTAAAGGGCAGGCCGGTCGGTGTTCGTGGCCGGCACGCAAAGCCGTGAGACGGTGTTCGCGAAGCCGTCAGTCTGGTTGCCAGGGAGGTCACCGATGCACCACACAAACAGCCGCGCGCTTCGATGGCGTACGATCGCGACATCGTCGCTGATCGCGGCCATGACGATCTCCGGGACGGCATCGGCGCATCCGCGCTCGCCTGCTCCGGTGCGTCCCGAGACGGTGACGGTTTCGTCAGCCGCCGCCAGCGTGCCCGTCGTTCCGGACTCGCTGTTCGGTCGCAGCGGCAAGCTCCGGTTCAAGCTGTACAACGCGTCCCGCTTCTTCGCGCTCCCGATCCTCGAGCGCCTCTTCGGCGATCCCGCCGCGGAGTCCGGGCCCGGCGTGTATCACGCTGCCGAGGACATCATGGGTCGCCCGTTCGCGTTCATCTCGATGATCCCGTTCACCGAGAAGTCGGGCGGGAAGCTCGGCGACTATCGCGTGGGGTTCTGGCCTAACGAGCGTCATCGCCGCACCGCGCAGGAAGCCTACGAGAATCCGGAAGGCTTCATCGTGGTGACGCCGGAAAATCAGGACACGTACGTGTCCGAGCACTTCCGGCTGCGCGACTTTCTCACGCACGACCAGAAGGACGTGTGGCCAAAGTACCTCGTGCTTCGCGAGTCGCTGGTCGATAAGCTGGAGCTCGTGATCGAGGATCTCGCGGCCCACGGCGTTCGCGTCGAGCACATGGTCGTCATGTCCGGCTTCCGAACCCCGCAGTACAACGCGCAGGGTGTCGGGCGCGGCGGTCGGGCGCGCGATAGCCGGCATCAGTTCGGCGACGCCGCGGACGTGTTCGTCGACAACGACGAGAATGGTCGCATGGACGACCTCAATCACGATCACCGCATCGACTCGCGCGATGCGCGCGTCATTTTGCAGGCGGTCGAGCGCGTGGAGCGCGCGCATCCAGAGCTGGCCGGCGGTGCCGGCCTGTACCGGGCGACCAGGGCGCACGGCCCGTTCGCGCACGTCGATACCCGCGGCGAGCGGGCGAGGTGGGGCAGGTCGTGACGGGAGAGCAGCAACCCCGCGCACAGGCCGTCCGCCGGGCACCCCGCCTGGCGTCGCAGCTGGCGTCACTCGGCGTCTTCGGCTCTGCCGCGTTAGGCGTCGTACAGTTCTACCACCCGCCGCGTCAGTTCATCGAGAGTCGCGGCGAAGTTGTGATCGCCGACAGCACCGGTGGCCCGCTCGCCCTGGCATCGCGCAACGCGTTCGGGAGGAGTGGGGAGGTGCGCGTCCTGTTCGCGCTGCCAGGCGACCCCGTCGTGTACCCGATGGAGCTCCGCAGTGACCCGGCGCAAATGATGTACGCCTGGGTTCCGTTCGCCGACACCGGCGCCATCCAGGCGCTGCCGGCGGACGCCACGCGTCCGTTAGAGCCTCGCTTCGAGGCGCCCAGCAAGCCGGGGTTCTATCGGCTCGCGCTCGTGAAGGGGCAGGAGCACGTCATCGTCGACGGGCCGGCGCTCTCGGTCATGGTGCCGTTCGCGGCCAAGCTTGGCAGCACGCTCAACGGCTATCGCATCGGCACCTACCTCGCGGAGCGCCTTGGCAAGCGGACAGACGAGCCGGCGCCTCCGGGCTTCGTCCAGATCGACGAGGACAAGCTCGATCTTCCGCTCACGAAGCATCTCCGCCTGTCCGATTTCGTGACGCATGACGACCAGGAGAGCTGGCCGCGTTATGCAGCCCTCGATGCGCGCCTGCTCGACAAGATCGAGCTCGTCGTCGCGGAGATCGGTAAGTTGAGCGGCAAGGGGGACGACGCCTCGTTCGAGCTGGACGTACACTCTGGCTTCCGCACGCCGCTCCACAACCGGCGCGTGAAGCGGGCGGCGCGCGATAGCCGGCACCAATACGGTGACGCCGCCGACATCGCCATCGACAGCAACGGCGACGGACGGATCACGTTCGCGGATACGCGGCTGATAGCCCGCGCCGTCGAGGTGGTGGAACAGGAACACCCCGATCTCGTCGGGGGCATGGGACTCTACAACCGTGGCAGCGCCTCGTATGTTCACATCGATGCCCGCGGACAACGGGCCCGATGGCGAGGCTAACTCATGAACCAGTTCCTGCGCGACCGCATCCTCCGAAAGCTCGACACTCTCTCGGATGAGCGCGCGTACCAGGTGCTCGACTTCGTCGAGTTCCTGGAATCCAAGTACGCCGAGCGGCAGAACCCGTCGGCCAACGTCTTCCAGCGATTCGCGGAGACGGTAGAAGACAAGCTGCGCGCGGGACGCGTCTCGGCCGCCACGATCTCCGAGACGATGAGCCTCAT
Organism: Gemmatimonas sp.; assembly: GCA_021154285.1. Taxonomy (GTDB): domain Bacteria; phylum Gemmatimonadota; class Gemmatimonadetes; order Gemmatimonadales; family Gemmatimonadaceae; genus JAJKIV01. The sequence goes on from JAJKIV010000421.1 coordinate 30,765, forward strand.
GAACAAGGCGATGGGCGTCCTCAGCGGCGTCGCCGCGGCTGGCAAGTCTGTTGCGAACGACATTGTCGGCGCAGCGAGCAGCCTCACGACTCCGTCGGCACCGTTGACCGATGGCGCTGCGCCGGTGCCTCCTGCGGACGCGGAACGGCCGGCAGGGGCGCTTCCACCGCCAGCAGGGGAGCCACGGTGACGAGAGCAGCGGAAGGTAGAGGCGAGCAACGTCGCGGTCGTTCACGGCGCGAGGTTCGCTCAGCGGCCCGACTCGAGGTCGGCGAGCAGCCACGCACGGGCGCCAAGCGCACCGTGATGGATACCATTCGCCAACTGCCCAACTATGTGCGCCTGCTCTTCGGGCTGCTGCGCGACCGGCGAGTCGCAACCGTCGACAAGTTGCTCGTCGGAGCGGCGATCGCGTACATCATCGCGCCGGTGGATCTCATTCCTGACTGGATCCCGTTTCTCGGCGAAGTCGACGACGTGTTTCTGCTCGTGACCGCGCTGCAGCGGTTGATCGCGAACGCGGGCCGGCCGGTCGTCATGCAATACTGGATCGGCGACCCCGCCGAGCTTGGCGCGATGAATCTGCGGAACGTGCTCACCGCCGCGGCGTTCTTCCTCCCGCGCCGTCTCCGCCGACGCCTGAGGACGATCGGACGCGCCTAGACCCTCTTCAGCGCCGCTGGACATGCTCCGGCGGCGCTTCTACGTTTCGCTATGGCAACCTCGACTCGATCCAATTCACGGCCCGCTCGCCCGACCAAGTCGGACAGCGGGCCGGTGCGTTTTGATGACCCGCGTCCGCATGGCAGCGAACGCGTTCGGACGGACGTCGCACTGACCTTCGATGACGTCCTGCTCGTTCCTCGACACTCGGTCGTTCACCCGAAGGACGTGAGCACGAAGTCGCGCTTCACGCGCGGGATCGAGCTGAATGTCCCGCTCATCGCGGCGGCGATGGACACCGTCACCGAGTCGGACATGGCGATCGCGATGGCGCGCGCCGGCGGCATCGGCGTGCTGCACAAGAACATGTCCATCGACCGTCAGGCCGCTGAAGTCGACCGCGTCAAGCGCTCCGAGAGTGGGATGATCCTCAATCCCATCAAGCTTTCTCCCGACGCGACGCTGCGCGAAGCCGTGAGCCTGATGAGCCGCTTCAAGATCTCCGGGCTCCCGATCGTCGACGGCGATGACCATCTCGTCGGGATCATCACCAATCGCGACCTGCAGTTCGAGCGAAGTCTCGATCGGCCCGTGCGCGAGGCGATGACGTCCTCCGGCCTGATCACGGCACCGGTTGGCACGACGCTCGAAGAAGCGGAACGGATTCTTGGCGAGCATCGCATCGAGAAGCTTCCAGTGGTAGACGCGAACGGGAAGCTCAAGGGGCTCGTGACGGTGAAAGACATTCACAAGCGCCGGCAGTACCCTAACGCGAACAAGGACCACCACGGGCGACTCCGCGTCGCGGCGGCCATCGGCGCGTCACGTCGCGATATGGACCGCGCGAAAGCGCTGATCGACGCCGGGGCCGACGTCCTCGTCATCGACACCGCGCACGGTCACAGCGATGGCGTCCTGCAGGCCACTGCCGCCGTGCGTGAGGCCTTCCCGGATATCCAGCTCGTCGTCGGTAACGTGGGGTCACGCGAAGGTGCGCGGGCCCTCGTGGACCGCGGCGTCGACGCGGTGAAGGTTGGGGTGGGACCGGGCTCGATCTGCACCACGCGCGTTGTCACGGGTGTCGGCGTTCCGCAGCTCACCGCGATCTTCGATGCGGTCGACGGGGCCGGTGACATTCCGGTCATCGCGGATGGCGGGATCAAGTACTCGGGCGACATCGTGAAAGCGCTGGCTGCCGGCGCGTCGAGCGTCATGATGGGGTCGATGCTTGCGGGCACCGAGGAGAGCCCCGGAGAGTCGATCCTACTCGAGGGGCGGCGCTTCAAGATGATCCGGGGCATGGGAAGCCTGAGCGCGATGCAGGACGGCAGCGCCGATCGGTACTTCCAGGAAGGCGAGATGTCACCGAAGAAGCTCGTCCCCGAGGGTATCGAGGGCCGCGTTCCGTACAAGGGCCCCGTTGCCGACGTGTTATTCCAGATGGTGGGCGGACTTCGGAGTGGCATGGGCTACGTCGGCTGCGGCTCGATCGACGAGCTGCGCACCTGCAGCCAGTTCGTGCGCATCACGACGGCCGGTCTTCGCGAATCCCACCCGCATGATGTGGTGATCACGCGGGAAGCGCCTAACTACTCGAGGGAATAGAGGCGACTGGCGGCTGGCAGCTAGAAAGCAGAACCCTCGGGAGGCCTCTCTATTCGAGATGAACATCCCGAGGGTTTCCGCATCCTCCCCGTCGCCCGTCGCCAGTCGCCAGCCGCCCGTTAGTTCTGACACATGTGCGAGCCCCTGACGTCGCCTTGACAAGGCTCTGAGCCCCGTCCCACCTTCCCGCGCGGTTTTTGGGTCATCATCCGGCGTATTCCGAATCGAGATAGCCGGCTCACCGAATCACCGATCGCGGAGACAGCGCATGGGCTTATGGTCCAAAAAGAGCGTGGAGTACCTCCAGAGCGAAGCATCGCTCGAGGGTGAACATACCCTCAAACGGTCGCTTGGAGCTCTCAACCTCACCCTCCTCGGCATCGGCGCGATCATCGGCGCCGGTATTTTCGTCCTGACCGGAACGGCGGCGGCCCAGTACGCGGGGCCTGCCATCGTCCTGTCGTTCGTGCTTGCGGGGCTGGGGTGCCTTTTCGCGGGCCTCTGCTACGCAGAATTCGCATCGATGATCCCGATCGCCGGGAGCGCCTACACGTACGGCTACGCGACGCTCGGTGAGTTCATCGCCTGGATCATTGGCTGGGACCTGATCCTCGAGTACCTCTTTGCGGCAGCCACGGTGGCGGTGGGATGGTCCGGCTACTTCGCCGAGTTCATGGGACAGATCGGTATCCACATCCCGCGCCAGTTCACGTCCGCACCGTTCGGCGTGGAGGGCACGCACAATCTGATACCATCGGTTCTATGCGTGAACCCGGCGAACAACGAGCTCATTACCGGTGCATGCGACCTGACAAAGTATCAGCAGATCCACGGCGTGTTGAACATCCCCGCCATGGCGCTCGTCGCGATTCTCACGCTGCTGCTGGTGGTCGGCATTCAGGAGTCCGCCCGCTTCAACAACATCGTCGTCTTCGTCAAGATCGCGATCGTCATTCTCGTGATCACGTTCGGCTTCGCATACGTCAACTCGGCGAACTGGCACCCGTTCATTCCGGCGAACACCGGTGAGTTCGGGCATTATGGATGGAGCGGTATTGTCCGCGCGTCGGGCGTGATCTTCTTCGCCTACATCGGGTTCGACGCCGTATCCACTGCCGCACAGGAAGCGAAGAATCCGCAACGAGACTTGCCCATCGGTATTCTCGGGTCGCTCGCGATCTGTACCGTGCTTTACATCCTGATGGCGCTCGTCATGACGGGGCTGGCACCGTATCAGGAGCTGAACGTTCCGCACCCGGTGTTCGTCGCGATCGAGCATGCAGGTCCGCCGCTCCGTTGGCTCACCTACCTGATCAACGTCGGCGCTATCGCCGGACTGGCGTCCGTCGTCCTCGTCATGCTCCTCGGCCAGCCGCGCATCTTCTACTCGATGGCGCGCGATGGCCTACTCCCGCCGATGTTCTCGAAGGTGCACCCGAAGTATCGCACGCCGTATCTGGCGACGATCATCACGGGAAGCGTCGCGATGGTGGTTGCGGGTCTGTTCCCGATCGGATTGCTCGGCGAGCTCGTCTCCATCGGAACGCTGCTGGCATTCGTGATCGTCAGCGCAGGCATTCTCGTACTGCGCTACCGGTCCCCGGATCTCCATCGGCCGTTCCGCACGCCGTTCGTCCCGGTCGTTCCGATCCTGGCGATTCTCATCTGCGGCTACATGATGAGTTACCTCCCGATCGACACCTGGTACCGACTCCTCATTTGGCTTGCGATCGGTTTCCTCATCTACTTCGGCTACGGCCGCACGCACTCTCGCGCGGGTCGCGGCGACATGACGCCGGCAAGAGCGCGCTGAGCACGTGATACTGATGCGGGCGGTGCCGGTGCGCACCGCCCGCCACGAGGGGTTATCTTAGTGGCGGCGCCTACTTTGGGCGCCGCTTTCGCGTTCCCCTGACCGCCGGTCGTGCAACCATCGGATCTCATTAAGCCACCCGCTCACAGACAGGCCGCAATCGAGCGACTCGTCGCCGAGCTGCATGCGGGCCAGCGAGTCGTCCTGTCGACGCACATGAACGCCGATGGCGACGCATGTGGTTCCGTTGCAGGTCTGGCTCGATTGCTCCGCCAGCTCGGGATCGAGTCCCGCATCGTCAATCCGACGCCGTGGCCGGCCACGTTTTCATTCTTGCTAGGCGACGACCTCATCGATCACACCGCGAAAGGCGCGGCGGCGTTGGCGCCGCTGGACGCTCTCATTGTGCTCGATGTCAGTGACGTGAAGCGGTTGGGCGGTCTGGCTGACGCGGTGCGTAGGCTCGACGTTCCGCGCCTCGTGATCGACCATCACATCGCGTCCGATGAGCCGGCTGGCGACGTGATGTTTTCCGATACGACAGCCTGCGCCACGGGCGAGCTCGTCTTCGACTTCGCCTCGGTTGTTGGGCTCGAGCTTACGGAGCCAATCGCAACCGCGCTCTACGCCGCGATCCTCACGGACACGGGCGGCTTTCGATTCAGCAACACGACGCCGCGCGCACATGCCATCGCCGGCCAGTTGCTCGCCGCCGGTGTCGACCCGGAGGAGATGTACCGGCGAATCTATGCGTCGGTATCCCCCGGAAGACTCGCACTTCTTCGCGACGCACTGAGCACGCTCGAGGTCGATCGCGACTACGGCATTGCGTGGATCTCGGTCCCGGCGGACGCGCTCGACCGCTACGACGTCAGCTCCGAGGACCTCGAGGGCATTGTCGAGCACCCGCGCTCCATCTCCGGCACGCGACTGGCCATCTTCTTTCGCGATCTCGGCTACGGGAAGGTGAAGGTGTCGTTCCGCAGCACTGGCGACGTGGACGTGAATCGTTTTGCGCGCCAATTCGGAGGCGGCGGCCACGCGAAGGCAGCGGGGGCGTTGATCCCCGGCTCGATGGAAGATGTGCGTCTACGCGTCATCTCGGCCGCGCGCGCGTTTGTCTCCAACGGCGCCGGCCCGTCGGCCAAGGAGGCGTTGGCTTGATGTTCATGAAGGATGGCGATCACGACGTCGACGGTCGCATTCGTGAAACGCTCGTCGATCTCCGTCCATTGCTCCACATCGACGAAGCGACCGTCGAGCTGGTGAGCTTCGAGGAGCAGACTGGCACGGCGCTCCTGCGCGTCGAAGGCGATTGTCCCGATTGCGAGATGTCGGCCGCCAACATGATCGAAGGGATCGCTGCCCATCTCCGCGCCCGCGTTCCCGAAGTGAAAGACGTGCGTCGGATCGAGCCAAACGATCGATGAGTCAGACTTTGCAGGAGCGCATCGCCACTGCGCTGGGCTCGGTGCTGAACCCGCGGACCGGCACTGACGTGGTCTCCTCCGAGATGGTCCGCGACGTCGCGACCACGACGGCAGGCCGCGTGCGCCTAACGATCCTTCTGGCGCCGGACGACCCGGCGACGCTCGTTCGCGACGTTCGTGAGGCCATCGAGCGCGTCGACGGCGTGGCCGATGTCCGCGTCGATGTGAAGGACCCGTCCGAGGCTGACAGGCCGGTGTCGGGTGGCGCGCCGCCGCCGGGCGGCAGTGCCCGCACGCTGCCGGTAATGAACGCGGCACCGGCTCAGGCTCCGCGGCCTTCCGCGCCGACTCCGGTGGCGTACCCGCATCTCGGCCGCATCCTGGCGGTGTCGAGCGGCAAGGGCGGCGTCGGCAAGTCCACCGTGGCGACGAATCTCGCGATCGCGCTCGCCGCGTCCGGCGCACGGGTCGGTCTCATGGACGCCGACGTCTACGGGCCGAACGTCCCGCGGATGATGGGCGTCAACGCGCCCCCGCCGGTCGTCAACGAGAAGATCATTCCGTTGCAGGCGCACGGCGTGAAGGTGATCAGCCTCGGGTTCCTCATCGAGCGCGATCAACCAGCCATCTGGCGCGGACCGATCGTGATGAAGATCGTCACGCAGTTCCTGCGCGATGTCGCCTGGGGACAGCTGGACTATTTTCTCGTCGACATGCCGCCGGGCACCGGCGATGCACAACTGTCCCTCGTTCAGGCGACGCACGTCCATGGCGCGATCATCGTCACGACGCCGCAGGACGTCGCGACGGGGGACGCGCTGCGCGGCGCGAAGATGTTGCAGCGCGTGAACGTCCCCGTGCTGGGCATCGTCGAGAACATGAGCTGGTTCGAGTGCCCGCATTGTGGCAAGCCGACACCGATCTTCGGCACCGGTGGCGGGAAGCGCCTGGCCGACGAGCTGGAGTTGCCGTTGCTCGGCGAGATTCCCCTGGATCCGCGCATCCACGAGGGTGGTGATCGGGGAACACCGATCGTCGTCGCGGAGCCCGATGCGGCTGCTGCGCGCGCTCTCAGGTCCTTGGCCGACCGCGTCACCGCGGCGCTGGGAGCACCCGCCGCGCCGTGACCGCGCGGGATAGCGCAGGCGAAACCATCGCGCGGCCGTCGGGGCCTACTCCGGCGGCCGCGTTGCCGTTCGAGGCACACGATGGAGCCGCCACGGTCTCGGTCACAGGAGCCGCGCGCGAGGCGAGCGTCGTCGACGACTCACTGGGCTCGGTCATTCGCCGGCTCGCGCTGCCAGCGGTTGCCTCGAACGTGCTCATGACGGTGTTCGCATCGGTGGATGCGTACTGGGTGGGTACGCGAATCGGTGCGCGAGGGCTCGCCGCGGTGTCCACCGCGGTGTTCTGGATCTGGATGGTCATCTCGGTGGCGGAGATGGTCAGCGTCGGCCTCACGGCCGTCGCGGCACGCCGTCACGGCGAGCGACGATCCGAGCAGGCGGCCCACATCGTCGGTGAGGCGCTCGTATTCGCCGTCACGTTAGGCCTGGGTGTCGGAGTCGCTGGCGCACTGTCCGTCGATTACCTGTTTGCGCTCATGCAAACGCCGCCCGAGGTGACCGCGCTCGGGCGCAATTACCTCCGCGTCTATTTTCTGGGCGCGCCGCTCATCTATGGCTATTTCGCCATCGACGCGGCGTTTCGTGCGGCTGGTGACACGCGCACCCCGTTCACTCTGCTGCTCGTCTCCACGGCCTGCACGCTGGTGCTCGACCCGGTATTGATCCTCGGTCTGGCCGGGGCGCCGCGGCTCGGGATCGTGGGTGCGGCCATTGCGCTCGTACTGACGCGAGGCGGCGCGTTCATGGCCGGGTTGGCTCTACTGTCCCGGCGCGGCCTCATGCGCGCCGGTCGCGTCACGTGGCCGACCGTGCGCGCCGTTGCCCGAATCGGTCTGCCGACGGCGCTCACGGGCGTCATGTTCTCCCTGATCTACGTGGGGCTCACGCGGACGACGACGCGCTTCGGCACGCCAGCGTTAGCGGCGTTAGGCATCGGCCATCGCGTCGAGAGCTGGCTCTACACCATCGGCGTGGGATTCGGTGCCGCGGCCGCCGCGATCGTCGGTCAGAACCTCGGCGCGCGCAAGATCGATCGCGCCGAACGCGCTGGCTGGGTGACGCTTGGCTTCGCCACGGCACCAGCGCTAGTGGCAGCGGCGGCAGCGCTCATCATCCCGGACAGGCTGGCGGCGATCTTCACATCGGAGGCCGCCGTCATCAGCGTGGCAGCGCACTACCTGCGCATTGGTGCGCTCGCCGATCTCACCGTCTGCGCCGAAGTCGTGCTGGAGGGTGCACTCGGCGGGGCGGGGCACACGGTCCCACCCATGTTCACGTCGACCGCGCTGACTGCGCTGCGCATCCCGGCCGCATGGTGGGCGGCCGACCGATGGGGCGTCGACGGCATCTGGTGGGTCATCTCGCTCACGGCCGCCGCGCGCGGGATCGCAATGATCATCCTCTGGCGCGCGGGCGGCTGGAAGCGCAAATCCGTGTAGCGCCATGCGACCGATCATCACTCTGCTCACGGATTTCGGCACCGCCGACGGCTATGTCGCGGAGCTGAAGGGAGTGCTGTGTTCGGCGGCGCCTGATGTGACGATCGTCGATCTCTCGCACGAGATCCCGCCGCAAGACGTCGAGTCAGCGCGCCTCGCGGTCGCGCGCTACTGGCGTCGCTTTCCGAGCGGAACGGTGCACGCCGTTGTCGTCGACCCTGGCGTTGGCTCGACTCGTAATGCGCTCGCGGTGAGCAGCGACGATCGCTTTCTCGTGGGGCCGGACAACGGCGTTCTGAGTCCGGCACTCCTGGCGAGCGGATCGCGCGCCGTGTCGCTTCCGATCCCTCCAAGTGCCTCCGCCACTTTTCACGGGCGCGACGTGTTCGCTCCAGCGGCGGCCCATCTCGCGACGGGAACCGCGATCGATGCGCTCGGTTCGCCGTGTCTCGACCCAGTCGTCAGGCGCACGCCGGAAGCGCGGCGCGCTGGCGACGGGTCGGTGGTCGGTGAGATCATTGCCATCGACCGATTCGGCAACGCGATCAGCAACTTGATCGCACCGCGCGGTGGCCGGGTCGAGATTCAGGGACGGACTATGGCGATCATGCGCACCTACGCCGATGGCCTCGTCGGCGACATTGTCGCGCTCATCGGCTCGAGCGGGTTCGTCGAGATCGCCCAGCGCGACGGAAGTGCCGCGCGCGCCTTGGAGATCACGCGCGGCACACGCATCACCCTACGTTCGCCGGGCGCCTAACGGCTCGATCCGTTCGACGCGATCGAGCGACGGAACTCCCGCGGCGGCCGCCGTCTCGATCCGGTCACCGTACAGCGTACCGACGCGCGGCGCGACAGCGCCTGTTCCCTGATGCACCTCCGAGTTGATCTCGCCACCAATCAGAAAGACGAGCATCGAGAAGTACATCCACGTGAGCAGCGCAATCACGCCGCCAATCGCGCCGTATGTGGCGTTGTAGTTGGCGAAATTCGCCATGTAGACACGAAGCGCGACGGTCACCAGGGCCCACCCGATCGTCGTGAAGATCGCCCCAACGAGCACCTGCTTTTTGCTCTGGCGAAGGTTCGGCAGGAAGTAGTACGAGAGCCCGGCGATCGCGATGAGGAGCGCGAACGCAATCGGCACTTGCACGATGGTCACCAGCGCACGCGTGCCGGGTTCGAGCGCGAGCCGAGTGGTGAGCCAGTTCGTGATCTTGTCGCCGGCGAGGATCATGACCGTCGAGATGAGGATCACGAAGCCGACGACGATGACGCTTGCCATGGCGATCAACTTCTGCTTCCACCACGGGCGGGTGTCCTTCACGTCGTAGGCAATGTTCAGCGCTCCGATGAGCGCTCCGAAGACGTTCGATCCAGCCCAGATCGCGAGCAGCGCACCGATGGACATGAGCCCCGGCGCATTCTTGGCGTAGACGACGTCCTTGATCACGCCGCCGATCAGCGCCCAGCCCTCGCTCGGAACGACCTGCTGCAACTGTGACGTGAAGAGTGCGAACGTCTCCTGCTTGTTGCCGACGAGGCTCAGCACCGGCGCGATGAACAGCAGCAGCGGGAACAGCGAGAAGAAGAAGTAATACGCCGTCTGCGCTGCCAGCCCGAGGAGATTGTCGTCGAGCGTCTCCTTCAGCGCTTTCTTCGCGATCGACCCGGCTCGGTACCCCAGTACAACCATGCGCCACTCCCATCGTGTGGCGTCCCACAAGCGCAAATGGTGTGCGAAGCGGTGGGGAGTTAACGCCCGGTTCGGTCGATCGAGAGCTTGCCGAAGACCGTTTCCGCGGTCACGCGGACTTTATGTGGGGCCGAGTCCCAGTTCTTCGAAACCCACGCGCCATCGCGCTCGATTAGCCCTTCATGATCGAAGGACGCTACCGTCTTCTCGAGCGAGACATGCACTCCGACATCAGCAGGGACGTGAATGGTGACGATCCCGAGCGTCACCTCCACGTGAAGCTCGATGTCTCGTGTCCACTGGCCGCCAAGGTCGAGCTCGACGCTCCCGACTCCCGCATCCACCCGAATGTCCGGGGTATTTGCGTTGGCGAGGCGATCCCCTCGAAAGCTGGCTGCACCGAGCGAGATCTCGAGCACGCTCATCTTTGTCGCGTTGAGCGAGTCGAACCGCAGCTTGGCGTCACTCGCGCCTGACTCGACATGCAGCCGAGAGATCTTGAGCCCGGTGAGGTCGAGGTCCGATTCCACGGCCCCGAGATCCAAGTTCAGATCGAGCGGTGTGGTCCTCGAAAGCTCGAGCTGTAAATACCCCGCGTTCGGGTCGTTCCGTCCTGTGAACCGCATCTCCGACTTCTGCACACCGATCTGCAGCTTGCGCGATGCCACGTCGAACGTGTGCCTGGGCTGGGTTCGCGTGGCGTCGTATCGAAGCTGCATGTGATAGAGCAGCGGATTCGATGTCGCCCTAACGCCCATTTTGCCCGTCCCGTACACGACCTGCACAGATGCAGGCGCCGAATCGCTGAGCTGTCGCGCGACGTCGAGCGTACGCCAGCTCTGCGCGCCGGCACTCGATGCAACGACACACGCCGCGACCGCCGCGAAACCGAGCGCGGAACGTCGGCTAAGGCGTGCCATCATCGGTCGCGTGTGGAGGACGACGGTGTTGGCCGCCGCGCGGCCACGATGCCAGTCACCGGCGTAGGCGTCTGCCACGGAATGTCGTTCACCGCGGCAAACGACGCGGTTGGCGCGGACCGCCGCGTTCCGCCGCGCGAGATCACGGCTGCGCCAAGACCCGCAGTCGCAGCGACCCACGTGATGGCTACCGCGACAGCGCGAAGCACTGTCTCCACAATCGGCGCCCACGCGAACGCCGACGCGAGCACCCACAGTCCCATGTAGATGGAAACGCCCACCACGAGCGCGCGAAGCGCTGCGCCGCGCGCCGAGTATCGCTTGCTCGCGGCCGGTGCAACCGATTCGCCCGTGATGCGCGCAATCGCGAGGAAGCCGAGCGTGATCAGGCCCGCAACCGCGAGGACGAACGCCACGATCGCGAACGGAATGAGCAGTACGCCGAGAATCGTGATCGCGAGGGCGACGACGAGGAGGCAGAGCACCGGCGCAAGTGCCAGCTGTGTCGCGATGCCCGCCCAGAACGAGCGGCCGAATCTGCCCTCGAGAGAATCCACGACCCCGTCGAGATAGTCGCCGGCAAAAAGCAGCACGCCGATCGCCATCAGTACGAGGATGATCAACCAGCTCGACGACAGCGCGAGGGCGTGACGCGTGCTGCGCGCAGGCGACTCCGACTCCGCTGCTTGCTGCACAGCGCCGAGCGCTCCAGCGAGTTGGCGGATTTCTCCACCGACGGTCCCGCCTGCCAGCGTCACGTTGCCTAACGCCGACACGGCGTTGCCGGTGACCCGGCCCCCGGGATGCACGATCACGTCGCTCCCAATCGCGATGGCGTCGCCGTTGACCGTGCCGTAGACGTGCAGCGGCCCACCGGTTACCGCGACCGGACCGGCGACCGTGGTGCCCGCCGGAATTGTCCGGCCGCCCATTGCGATCTGCTTGTTTGGCGGCAGCGCGACGGCCTCCGGATCACGCCGAAAACGACCGACGAGCTCGTTCAGGGAATCCAAGGTCGCCTTGGAAAGCCGAGTCTTTCCCGAATCCGCAGCCTCGACGGCGACCTCCGGAGCGCCCGTTTTCGCCGCCGAGTCGACGGCTGGCTTTTCGGCCTTCGGTTTCTGCTGAATGGCGGCGGCCTGCCGAGCCGTCAGCGGCGCCGTAGCAACCGCGAGGATCAGCGGGAGAATAGCCGTTCGCATTGGTTCAGGTCGCCCGGCGTCGCCGAGCGGTTGCCACGAGGGCCCTGAGGCCGACTGCAGCCAGGACCACGATAACCAGGAAGCTCGTTACCCCGGCGATGGCCGCTACTCCACCCGTACGGAGTGTGTCCACTGCGGCGCTCCCGAAGGTGGTCGCGATCGCCCCGCCAAGGGAGTCGAACAGCGCGGTGCGGGCGCGCTGGCCGGCAAGGTCGAAGAAGAACAGGAAGGCGTCGAGCCTCACTGCCATCCAGACGGCGCTCAGCGATACGACCAGGGCGAAAACGGATGTTGCAGCCACACCGATGAACCGGGCGGGTCGCGACGCGGGAAGCCAGCGCTTCGCCGTGTCGAGCGCCGAAACGTGCCAGGGCTCGAAGACCTGGACCTGCGTCATCACCCGGTCTCTGAACAGGGGGGATGGCGCAAAATGTGGCATGCGCTCGAGCGCGTTGACCACTTGCCGAGCGTCCGCCAGTTCGGCACGACACTTTGGGCAGTTCTCGACGTGCGCCAGGAGCGGAGCGACGCCGAATCCGGCTTCGCCGTCCAGGAGCTGGTCGATTTCGTCTGGTAGTAGGTGCCTGTGTTCCACAAATCCTCCAACCGGGCCGTACGGGCGGGCTTAGAAAGGGTTTCAGGGAAATTCAGATCCGATTACCCGGGGCCCTTCACATGTTCGAGCGCCTCGCGCAGCTCGTGCCGTGCGCGATGGATATAGGTCTTTACAGTTCCAAGGGGCAGGTCGAGGGTGGCGGCGATTTCTTCGTACGATCGACCCTCGACGTGACGCAGCATGATGCACGAACGGTACTCAGGCCGGAGTCGAGCAATGGCGCGCTCGATCGCCGAGCCGAGCTCGCGTGCCTCCATCTCCTCGAGCGCGGATTCCTGGCGAGCGGTCAGGTCGAATGACGTCGCTTCCACCTCCGCGGCGGTCGCAGCGTGGGGCGAGCCATCGATACTGATGGTGTCCAACTGGCGCTTACGCAGATAATCGATCGCGACGTTGTTGGCGATCTTGAACAGCCAGCTGGAGAGCTTGAACTCGGGACGATACCGGTCGATGTGGTTCAGGACCTTGATGAACGTGTCCTGCGCGAGATCCTCGGAAATCTCGCGGTCCCGAACCATACGGAAAATCAGGGAAAAGACCGGCCGCTCGTACCGTCGGAGAAGCTCGCGGAACGCCGCCTCCCGCCCTTGTTGGGCGAGCGTGACGACATCGGCGTCCGGTAGGTTCGCTAAGTCGAGTGATGGCGCCATGCAGGAGACGGCGGCGGGTCCATGAGACAGCGTCGCCGGCGGTGGGAGGAAGCTATACCTTTCGGTCCGAATGCCAACAGTCGACCTCGAGAAGACCGAAGCCCAAGCCGCCGCCGCAGGTGGAGCAGAGAAGCGCGCCTACGTGCGCCGTGTCTTCTCGGAGATCGCGCCCCGGTACGATCTTCTCAACCACCTGCTCAGCTTCAATATCGATCGCGGGTGGCGCCGGCGCGCAATTGCAGCGCTCGATCCGCTTCGGAACCCGACCGGAGTCTACGTCGACCTCTGTGCCGGCACGCTCGACGTCTCCTCCGAGCTTTCCCAAACCCGCGGTTTTCGCGGGCTTGTGCTTGGAACGGACTTCGCCGAGCCTATGCTCCGGGCCGGATCGAACAAGGCACCTCGCGTGCTCGTGGCTCCCGTGACCGCCGATGCCCTGGAGCTCCCGGTAGCCGACGACACCGCCGCCGGCGCCATCGTCGCCTTCGGCATCCGCAACGTCGCCAGCCTCCCGGCCGCGCTAGCCGAGGCGTATCGCGTTCTCGAGCCGGGAGGCCGGTTCATCATCCTCGAGTTCTCGACGCCACGCTCCCGCGTCGTGCGTGGCGTTTACCACGCCTACTTCCACGCCGTACTGCCCGCCGTTGGCCGGATCGTGAGCAGGCACCCCACTGCCTATCGCTACCTCCCCGAATCGGTCGCGCGGTTCCCCATGCAGGAGGACCTCGCGCGCGCCATGCGCGCTGCCGGGTTCGTGAACGTCCGGTGGGAGTCGCTCACCATGGGGATTGCCGCGATCCACGCCGGCGACAAGCCGGGACGCCCTCCGACCTGAACCGCTGGACCGGACAGACGTCACCTCACTCATGACCCTCGATTCGCTCTCCGATTTCATCGCCGCTATCGAACGGGCCGGCGAGCTCGTTCGCGTTAGGCAGCCGGTCGCCGTGAAGCTCGAGATGTGCGAGGTCGCCGACCGGGCGATGAAGATGCCTGGCGGTGGACCCGCACTGCTGTTCGACCAGCCCGTGCTCGATGATGGAACCATCTCCGCGTATCCGGTCGCGATCAACCTGTTCGGCTCCATGAGCCGCATGGCGCTCGCCCTCGGCGTTCGCGACCTCGACGAGATAGGCGCGCGGATCACGCAGCTCATGGACCTCAAGGTCCCTGACGGTATCGTGGCGAAGCTCTCGCTCATCCCCCGACTGCTCGAGGTCGCGCGCTTCCCCCCTCGGCCCACGCGGGGAGCGACGCCGTGCCAGGAGGTCGTCTGGCAGGGCAACCAGGTCGAACTTCGGAAGCTGCCGGTCATGACGACCTGGCCGGAGGACGGCGGCCCGTTCATCACGCTCCCCATGGTCATCTCGCGCGACCCGAAACGTGGGATCCGAAACGTTGGGATGTATCGGGTCCAGGTCCTCGGACCGCGAACGGTCGCCATGCACTGGCAGCGTCACAAGGTCGGCGCGGCGCACTGGCGCGAGATGGCGGAACGTGGCGAAACCATGCCTGTGTGCATCGCCGTCGGCGCCGACCCCGCGTCGATCTATTCCGCGTCGGCGCCACTGCCGCCAACGGTCGATGAGTTTTTGTTCGCGGGATTTCTCCGTGGAGCGCCCGTTCACCTCGCGAAAGCCCTGACCTGCGATCTCGATGTTCCGGCGTCAGCGGAGTTCGTGCTCGAGGGCTACATCGATCCGCGTGAGGCACTCGTCGTCGAAGGACCGTTCGGGGACCACACCGGCTTCTACTCCGAGGCCGACCTGTACCCGCAGGTGCACATCACGGCGGTTACGATGCGCCGGAACCCGGTCTACGTGTCGACGATCGTCGGTCGCCCGCCGATGGAAGACTTCTATCTTGGCCACGCCACGGAGCGCATCTTCCTGCCGCTGCTGAAACTGACGATTCCCGAGATCGTCGACTACCACATGCCCGCCGAGGGCATCTTCCACAACCTCGTCTTCGTCTCGATCGACAAGCAGTATCCCGGGCAAGCCTACAAAGTGATGAACGCCATGTGGGGTCAGGGGCTCATGTCGCTCGCGAAGGTACTCGTGATCGTCGACAAGGAAGTCAACGTGCGGAACCCACAGGAAGCGTGGTGGGTGGCACTCAACAACATTGACCCGGAGCGGGACACGCGCTTCACCATGGGCCCGGTCGATGTTCTCGATCACTCGAGCCGAGCGTTCACCTACGGCTCGAAGATGGGTATCGACGCGACGCGAAAGTGGCCCGAGGAGGGATTCACTCGGAACTGGCCGACGGTGATCGAGATGGATGCGGCGACACGGGCTCGCGTCGACGAACTCTGGCCGCAGCTCGGCATCGGGACGCGCAGGTGATCGCGGGATGACGGCTCTGCTTCGCGCGACGGCGTTGCTGCAGGAACCGACCGGCTACAATCCGGCGCGGCTGTACTTCACGCTGGCGTTCATGTTCGTATTCGTTGGCGTGGCGGTCGCGTTCGTTCGGACTCGCTACCCGAAGCGGTTGATCGCGGACATCGCGAGCACGCTGGGCATCTTTATGCTCGTGATCGGTACGATCGTCTATACCGTCGCGTTCCGCGGCCTGCGCCCGGCCGAGGTGGTTCTCGCGTGGGTGTTGTCGCTGGGGGCCATCGCGTGGTTCGTCGTCAAGCTCAACGCCATCATGTCGCGCCCCCTGACACTGCTCGAGGATCTGGCGTCGGCCGTCCGGCGCGGCGATTGGGCGATGCTGTTGCGCGGCAACGACGGCGCCGCCGGCCAGGATGTCGGCGTAGCGCTGAGCGAAGTAGGTGCCTTGATCGGCGAAACGCGGAAGACCGCGTCCGAGGTGTTGGGCGCCTCGTCCGACGTGGCGCGAATCGGCGCGACGGTTGCGGATGGAGCCGGCCGCATCGCGACGTCACTCGGCGGCGTGACCGGCGGCGTGAACCGCAGCATGGATGCTGCCCGCCAGATTCGTCAGGCCGCAACGCAGCTCGACGAGGCGGCCGCCGCGACCCACACGTCGGCGCGCGAGTCGCGCGAGATCTCGGCCAAGGTCGAGGCCAGTGCGCAGCTCGGCGTTAGGCGCGCCGCCGACGCCATGAAGTCGGTCACCGAGCTGGCCGAGCTGGCGCGCGACCTCGTGCAACGGATGGTGGCGCTCCGCACCGCCTCGGGCGACATCGGGGACGTCACCACGGTGGTCGGCGACATCGGCCGTCAGACCAATCTCCTCGCGCTCAACGCGTCGATCGAGGCGGCGCGCGCCGGCGAGGCCGGCCGCGGCTTCGCCGTGGTTGCCGAAGAAGTGGGCAAGCTGGCGATGCAGAGTGGCGGCTCCGTGGGTCGGATCGAGGTTCTCGTCCGCGAGATGATCGATCGGATCGAGGACGCGTCAGGGCGGGTCGCGAGCATGGAATCCGCAGTGAAGCGTGGCGAGCAAGTCATGCAGGAGGCGGTTGGGGTATTTCATTCCATCGAGCAGGATGCCCGGCGGACACTGTCGTTGGCGGACGCTGTGCTGAGGGCATCCGAGCGTCAGGATCTGCTCGTCAGGCAGATGAACGATGCATCCACGCTGGTCGCGGACGCCGCCGATGCGTCGTCCGCGGCGACGGACGAAGCGGCCCGAGCGATGCAGCATCAACGGTCGCTCACGGAACAGCTGCGCGAAACGGCGTACGCGCTCGAGCGTTCGGCGGGATCTCTTGGGGAAGTCGTGGCGCGATTCGGCGCGGGAGGGGGTGGGGAATGACTCGACCACGGGAAGGGCAAACGTTCGACGGCGGCTCACGACTCGTCCGCTACGTGAACTTCGTGAAGCTGCCGCACACGGTGTTCGCGCTCCCGTTCGCGCTGGTGGGTGCGACGCTGGCCAGCTACACGCACGGCGTGACGCTCGCGACGCTCGGCTGGATCGTGCTCGCCTTCACGGCGGCGCGCTTCGCGGCGATGGGTTTCAACCGGATCGTGGATCGGCAGATCGACGCCCGAAATCCGAGGACCGCGAAGCGCGAGCTTCCGGCCGGCCTCCTCGGAGTTCGAGAGGCGTCGCTCGCAGTGCTGGTTGCCTGTGTGGTGTTCGTGTTCGCTGCCTGGAAGCTCAATCCGCTGTGCGCGATGTTGAGTCCGATCGCGCTCGGCTGGGTGCTCTGGTACAGCTACACGAAGCGGTTCACGCACTGGTCGCACATCGTGCTCGGCGTGGGGCTCGCCATCGCGCCGGTCGGCGGGTACCTGGCGGTGTCCGGCGCGTGGAGCGTGCCATGGTGGATGTTGATCGCGCTGGCGGCCGGTGTCTCATCGTGGACGGCGGGCTTCGACATTCTGTACGCACTGCAGGACGAGGACTTCGATCGCGCGGAGCGGCTGCACTCGGTGCCCGTGGTGTTCGGACGCCGGGGTGCCCTCGCGATCGCGCGCGGGCTTCACGTGCTGACGATCGTGTCGCTCGCCGCCGTGGGTGCCGCGGTGCCTGTAGGGTGGCTGTACGCCGCCGGTGTGGTCGTTGCCGCAGGGCTACTCCTGTACGAGCATTCGCTCGTGCGCGGCGATGACCTCTCCCGCCTGGATGCCGCGTTCTTCACCATGAACGGAGTCATCAGCCTAACGTTTTTCGGTTTCGTGCTCGCCGAGCGTCTGGTGCGATGAGCACGGCCGCCGAGCGGCCCATCGTCATGGCGGTGACCGGCGCCTCGGGTGCGCCGTACGCCGTGCGATTGCTCGAGACGTTGATCGAGCGAGAACAGCGGGTATCGCTGATCGTCTCCGACCACGGCCTGAGGTTGCTCGACACGGAGCTGGGTATCGCATCGGTTGCGGCGCTGCGTGATCACGTTGGTGGCGCGCGATGGGATAAGACGGTTCGCGTCTTCGATGATCGTGATCGCGGGGCCGCTCCGGCCTCGGGATCGGCGTTGTCGGCGGGCATGGTGATCTGCCCGTGTTCCATGGGGACCCTGTCGGCCATTGCGGCTGGATCGTCGCGATCGCTCGTCGAGCGTGCCGCCGATGTCGCGCTCAAGGAAAGGCGGCGGCTGGTTCTGGTTCCGAGAGAGACGCCGTACAGCGCCATTCATCTCGAGAACATGCTCGCGCTCACGCGAGCGGGTGCGGTGGTGCTTCCCGCGTCGCCTGGGTTTTACCACAGGCCGGACACCATCGACGACCTCGTGAATTTCGTGGTCGCGCGCGTGCTCGATCATCTTGGCGTGGAGCACTCGCTTGTGCCGCGATGGGGGAGCGGGCCCGGCGAGTAACCGCCCCGCGAACATCCATGCGAGTCATTGGCGTCATTTCGGACACGCATGGGCTATTACGCCCTGACGTGCACTCGGCCCTGGCTGGCGTCGACCTCATTCTGCACGCTGGAGATGTCGGCGGAGACGAGATCCTGACGGAGCTCGAGCTCATCGCGCCGGTACGCGCGGTGTATGGAAACACCGATGCGCCGGGTCAGCCGGGACTCGCGCCGGCGATCGACATAGCGGTCGACGGCGTTTCGATCCACGTGAGCCACGGTCACGAGGTTGGCTTGCCAACTCCGGAAAAGCTGCTGGAGCGCTACGCGGCCGACGTCGTCGTGTACGGGCACACGCATCGACCGTTGATCGCGCGGGCGTCCAACCGCCTGGTGCTGAATCCGGGCGCGGCCGGCCCTCGGCGGTTCGACATCGTGCCGAGCGTGGCGAGGTTGACCATCGCTGATGGTTGCGCCGAGGCGGAATTAATCGGGCTGCGCGCCTAACGCCGTTCGACCGATGACCAATAACCGACGACTCAAAACCGATAACTCATGACTCGCGCGACGTCGCGACCGACCGTCACCAGTCATAAGTTCTTCGTTACGGGTCGTTAGTTCTTGTTTATCAGTTTTCCTTACACGAGTTTAGACGACTTTGAAGTGTGACGCGGGGTAGAGGTAGTCTTCCCCGGAGTTGTCGACGATGCGGTAGAAGGACCCACCGCCCTCGACGCCAAGCATCTCGTAGATGCGGCCGAGCGTAAGATCGTGACAGCCACCAGGTTCGTCGCAGCCGGGATACGTCAGCCACGGCCGCACGCTGATGCACTGGACGAGGGTCGTCGCTTGCCAAGAGGTCGTCATCGCTTGCTCCCGGGGCTATAGGCCGTGGCGCTCCAGCGCCACGGCGCGCCTCTAGCTAAATGTGCAATTCGCCGGCCACCCTCCCTCTGACGACCGGCGACAGGATTCAGTTGCGTGTGATGCGTGTTACACCGGCTACGAACGAACGGCGCTGCGTGTGTTGTCGAGCTCGGCCGGATTGCGACGGAACCACGACGACAGCAGCAACAGCTCATCGATCTCGTGCGTCGGAACCGACGCCGTCTGCCGCTCGGGCGGCGAATAGACCGACTGGACCAGCTCGTTCAGCGACCGTCGATCTCGGGACGTTCGCGGGGCAGGGACTTCTGCCCGCACGCGCCCCCGACGAATGAGATACAACCGATCGTCGCCTTCGTGTCCTCGTACCGTGTAAAGAAATGACAAAGTTTCGACGGCGAACCGCAGGCGACCGAACTGCTCGCGAAGCTCTTCCAGCCGGTGAAGCTTGTCTCGAAGCGACGCGGCCCGCTCGAACTCCATGCGGTCGCTCGCTGACTGCATGTCTCCACGCAGCCGTTCGATCGGCCCATCATCGGCCCCTTCGAGAAACGCGCGCGCCATTGATACGCGCTCGGCGTACGCGTTCACCGTGCACGCGCCAACGCACGGCCCGAGACACTTCCTGACTTCGTGGCGAATACAGCCAGGGGTCCGCACCGGCGCTCCGAACAGATCCCCCTGATCCGCAAAGTACATCTTCTGATCGAGCGAACAATCGCGGAGGCCAAGCGCGTCACTCAATTCACGCACAGCTTCGCCGATTCGCTGCGCTCCGAGGAACGGCCCGTAGTAAACACCGCCGTCTTCGCTGCCGGCGCCGCGAACGACCAGGAGCTTCGGCGCGGCACCGCGACTGAGCTTGATGAACGCGTAGTGACGCGCATCACGCTTCATCGCCACGTTGAACCGGGGCCGCAGCCGCTTGATGAGCCTCAACTCGGTCAGCAGCGCGGCGAACTCGCTCGGCGTGTACTCCCAGTCGATCGATGTCGCCTCGCGCAGAATACGCGCGCCCTTGTCCTCTGGGTAGGCGCAGCGGAAGTAGCTCAGGAGCCGCGTCCGAACTTTCTTCGACTTGCCGACATAAACTACCTCGCCGTCCGGGGACAGCATTCGATAGACACCAGGCCGGTCCAGCGCGCCCTCACGGACCACTCCACGCATTCGCATGATGTCTTCGTCCGAGGTTGGCGCTCGGCGCGACGTTCTCAGCGCTGACATTGCCAGCAGAACACGGTGGAGCGGCCGTCGATGGCGTGTGTGGCGACGAGCGTGCGTCCGCAGCGCTGGCAGCGCTCGCCTCCGCGACCATACGCCTGCAGGCGTTCCGCGAACGACCCTCGCGCTCCGGAGGCATCACGATAATCGCGGAAGCTCGTACCGCGCGCGGCCACGGCCTCGGTCAGCACGCCACGCAGCTCGGCGTGCAGACGCGCCGCTTCGGCCGGCGATAAGGCCGCTGCCGGCCGCGAAGGATCTATCCCGGATCGCCAGAGCGCTTCGTTCGCGTAGATGTTGCCCACTCCAACGAGTCGACGTTGGTCCATCAACACCCGCTTGACTGCCTGTCGCGAAGCCCGAAGAATGGCCGATAGTCGTTCGACGGTAAAGACCGGGTCCAACGGCTCGTCACCGAGGCCTCCCGAGTAGCGAGCGAATCGCTGCTCGTCCATCACGCTCACGGTGCCCAGCCGACGAATATCGCGGTAGTGGAGGGAGCGCTCGCGGTCGAGGACGAACTCGATGGTCGAGTAACGTCGCTCGGTCTCCGGAAGCGAACCATCGTCAATGAGCAGCGCGCCGGTGAACCGCGGCTGCACGACGATCCGATCGCTCGACGACAGATCGAGCACGATCAGCTTTGCGCGACGCCACGCGTGGTCGATGACGGAGCCCACGACGCGGCGCCGCAGCTGACGAGCGTCAACCTCGCGCAGCACATCGCCCCGCCTGACCCTAACGTCGGTGATCCTGCTGCCAGCGATCGCGCGGTCGAGGTCGCGCGCGATCGTCTCGGTCTCAGGTAGCTCGGGCACGCCGTGCCGATTCGCGCCATCCGACGTCGGCGCGATACTGCTTGCCCTGAAACTCGACGCCCGCGGCGTAGTCCGCGCTGGCGCGCTGAGCCTCGTCGAACGACGCCGCCACGGCGGTCACCGCGAGCACTCGTCCACCGGCTGTCACGAGCGATCCGTCCGGTTTGCGCGCCGTCCCCGCGTGAAACGCGATGACGCGATCATCGGGCTCGGGCAACGCGATCGTATCCCCCGTGACGGGCGACTCGGGGTAACCACGCGCGGCGAGGACCGTGGTGACGGCGAACGAGGGCTCCCACTCGAACGGCCGAATGGCGCCGAGGCCGTTGCCCGAAGCAACCGCCATGAACGCGTCGAGCAACGAGCTCCGCATGAGTGGGAGGATCGCCTGCGTTTCGGGGTCACCGAACCGACAGTTGAACTCCACCACCTTCGCTCCCTCGTCGGTCAGCATGAGGCCAGCGTAGAGGAGGCCGCTGAACGGGCACCCGCGCTCGCGAAGCGCGCCGAGCATGGGCGCGATGATTCGCGTAGCGGCTTCCCTAACGATGGACGCGGTTCCAATCGCCACCGGTGCGTATGCGCCCATCCCTCCGGTGTTGGGGCCCGCGTCACCAGCAAAGAGACGCTTGTGGTCCTGCACCGGCAGCATCGTTAGGAAGTGCTCGCCGTCGGTCACGGCGAACAGCGAGAGCTCCTCGCCGTGCATGAACTCCTCGACGAGCACCTCGCTTCCCGCCTCACCAAGCGCGCCGTCGCGCAGCATGCGGTCGATGGCGGCGTGCGCCTCGGCGACGGTCTCGCAGACCACGACGCCCTTTCCGGCGGCGAGTCCCGTCGCCTTGATCACGACCGGCGCCCCGAGCTCCGCGACCGCGTGGCGAGCCGACTCGACGTCGGTGTGGTGGGAGGCTCGCGCCGTCGGCACGCCCGCGGCGACCATGACTTCCTTGGCGAATCGCTTGGACGTCTCGATTCCGGCAGCGGCAGCGGATGGCCCGAAGGTTGGGATGCCACGCGCCCTGAGCGCGTCGGCTACACCTGCCGCGAGCGGCGCCTCGGGTCCCACCACGACCAGATCTACTCGTTCGGCGGCCGCGAGCTCCACTACGCGCCCGACATCCGTCGCCGACACTGCGACACAACGCGCAAGCTCCCCGATGCCCGGGTTGCCCGGAGCAGCGAGGAGCTCGAGAGTTGGATCATCGCGTTTGAGCTTCCACGCGAGGGCGTGTTCTCGTCCGCCCCCGCCGAGGATCAGTGCTCTCACGAGTCGGACGTCTTGAATGCGTTGTTGAAGGCGTCGCGTGCGCGGGCGAGCACATCACCAACC
The DNA here is from genome assembly GCA_021154285.1 of Gemmatimonas sp. Lineage (GTDB taxonomy): Bacteria > Gemmatimonadota > Gemmatimonadetes > Gemmatimonadales > Gemmatimonadaceae > JAJKIV01. Next base: position 53,403 of record JAJKIV010000421.1, read on the forward strand.
TGCGTGAACGCTTCGCGCGCCTGGTTCCCGTAGTATCCGGCGGCGTCGACGTAGTCCTCGCTGAGCGGCTGCCCGGGGTCGCCGCGACGCGGGTACTCGCCGTTGAGGATCGCGTCGTATTTCCCGCTACGCACCCATCGCTGCAGCTCGGCGGCGCGAACGGTGCCGAACGGGTGGGTCTTGAAGGCCGTGTTGATGACCTGGAAGACGCGATCGGCGAGGTCGCCCTGCGTCTCGTAGGTCTCGGCCTGCTCCATGAATGCCTCGAGGCTGATCTCGTCGTCGCCAGCGGCGCCGCCTGCCATCTTGAGGAACGTGCGAAGCGACACGTCGAGATCCTGCGTGGCGAGCAGGCCGGCACGGTCCGCCGACAACTCGGCCTTTCGGTACCACTCGAGGAGCGCGAGCTGGAACGGCAGAAGGGCCATGCCTGCCAAGAATGGCAGATTGCGCAGACCCACCGTGAGGATGATGATCGCGATCGTCGTGTAGGTCGTGTGGCCGCTCATGATATGCCCGAGCTCGTGGCCTAGGATGTCACGGCGCTCCTCCTTCTCGAGCAGCGAGATCGTCGCGGAGTTCAGGACAATGAACGGCTTGTCGAATCCCACCGCGGCCGCGTTGACGAACGGCGTCTGCGAGACGTACAGGTCGGGGCGTTCGGGCCAGTCGAGCGTCTCCAGAACTTCGCCGTACAACGAGTTGAGCGCGGGCCGTTGCTTTGGGCCGACCAAGACCGCGTTGGCGAGGAAGAGCTGACGCACGCCCTTCTCGCCGAAGAAGCCGGCGATCTTTCGGACGACCTCATCGAATCCCGGGATGGCGCGAAGGCTGTTGAGCGCCGCGCGATCGGCCGGGTGCTCCCAGGCTGTCGAAGCGATCTGTGTGAGGACTTTGCGGTCAGCCATGTCTTTGGGGACTGGGGACTGGGGACTGGGGACTCATCGTACGGCTTTCGAGCCGAGCGACACTCTTTCGCCTACGAGACGAGTCCGCCCGAAGTGTCCGTCCCATCAAACTATCCGTCGGCACAATAGGCAGCCAGGAAACCAGCGGCTGCGGTCAATAGGAACCCGTTCTACAA
>JAJKIV010000422.1 GCA_021154285.1 Gemmatimonas sp.
GAGGTCGGCGCCTGACGAGCCGGCGCCGATCGCTCACGCGCCGATTCGCATTGCGTCACGCGCGCGCAGCACGCGGTCTCTTGCCTCGTCGCCGGTGAGCCCCACGGCGGACAGGTGGCCCATCTTTCTCCCCGGTCGCGCCGACGCCTTGCCGTAAAGGTGTAAGCGCACGGACGGAACCGTGAGTGCTGCCGCGAAGTCCGGAGTGCCGTCGCTCCACAGATCGCCCAGAAGGTTCGCGATCGCGGCCGGGCGAAGGATCTCAGTGCTGCCAAGCGGGAGATCGCACACCGCGCGAACGAGCTGCTCGAACTGGCTCGTGGCGCACCCGCGTTCCGTCGAGTGAAACGTGTTGTGCGGCCGCGGCGCCAACTCGTTCACCAGCAGCGACCCGTCCTGCTGAATGAACATCTCGACCGCGATCAGCCCTTCGATGCCTAACGTGGCGGCGATGCCGTTCGCCACCTCTTCCGCCTCGCGTACGGTTGCGGGTCCAACAGCGGCGGGCAGCACCGACCAGTCGAGGATCCCGTGTTCGTGGTGATTGAACGACGGTGGAAACGTCACGTGGCGCGGGAGATCGATCGAGCCGGCGCCTGCCGGCCGTCTCGCAACCAGCATCGAGATCTCGCTCGCGATGTCGAGGAACTGCTCGACGAGACACGGGCGTTCACCGAGCGACTTCCACGCGTCCGCCGCGGCTTCCGCCGAGCCGACCCGGATCTGGCCGCGACCGTCGTAGCCGCCGCTCGTTGACTTGAAGATGCAGCGACCGAGCTGCTCGAAGGCCGCGACGCTCTCGTCGCGTGACCCAACGGCTCGAAACGCTCCGACCGGAAACCCGTTTGCGGCCAACCAGGTCTTTTGCCGGATGCGGTCCTGGATCACGTGCACGGCTTCGGCGCTCGGGCGAAGCGGCGTGCGCGCCGCAACCGCCGCGAGAGCCGCTGTGCCGATCTGCTCGATCTCGAGCGTCACTACCGCGCATCGCTCGGCGAGCGATGCAGCAGCGTCGGCGTCGTCGAAACGCGCGGCCACGGTTCGACTCGCGATCACCGAAGCAGGACAGTTCGGGTCGGGATCGAGTACGTGGACGTCGTAACCGAGGGACCGCGCCGCCAAACCCGTCATGCGGCCGAGTTGACCACCGCCGAGGATGCCGATGGTTCCGCCAGGCTGAATCATTCCTGCTACGGGAGCGTTTGTCCGAGGACGTCGTCGCGGCGTCGTTCGCGCCACGCGCGAAGGCGATCGCGCACGTCGGGATGTCGGATCGCGACGATCTCCGCGGCCAGGATAGCCGCGTTGGTTGCACCTGGTTTGCCGATGGCGAGCGTGCCGACGGGAACGCCGGCCGGCATCTGAACGATCGACAGCAGCGCGTCGACGCCGTTGAGAATCGTTGCGGCGACCGGAACCCCGAGCACGGGGACCAGCGTCTTCGATGCAACCATTCCGGGCAGGTGTGCAGCTCCGCCTGCTGCGGCGATGATCACGAGCAACCCGCGCTCCTCCGCCGTCGATGCGTACTCGAACATCCAATCAGGCGTGCGGTGCGCGGACACGACGCGAGATTCGTACGGGACGCCGAGCTCCTCGAGCAGCGCGCACGCTGGCGCGAGATGCTCGTAGTCGCTCTTGCTGCCCATGATCACGCCGACGAGTGGCCCTGTCATAGACCGCGCTCGCGAGCTCCGTGGTCGGAAGAGGGAATGCTGAAACGGTGAACGCAGCCGCGCGGTGAAGCGGCTGCGTTCAACAAACTACTGGCTTGGGGAAGGGGACGCGTGGCGGATCGCGCACGCGGCCGCGGCGTCAGAAGGACGCCGATAGAGCGAACCGAACGCCGTGAGCGGTCGGCACGACTCCTACGCGGTGTGGCAATGGGATCGGAGCCCAGTGCTCCGCGAGCTTTCGCGACCCATAAAAGGCTCCGAGCCCGCCACCCATCGCGGCGCCGACCAGGGTACTCAACAGCTGGTTGTATTGCTGGCCAGTGTTGTTCTCGAGCGATACTGACGTGATAAAGGCAATGCCGCCGCCAAGTCCGGCGCCGATCAGCCCCCAGCGGATCATCGGATCGCGATTCCCGCCCTTCATTCCGATGCTCGTCTCGACCTGGGAAACGGCCGAGGTGTTGAACGCCCAGACCTTGGCACCCGTGCCGTCCTCGATCAGGAGCAGCGTATCACGCCGCATGCCCTGGTAGCTGCCGACTATCGGCGCGACCATCTGGTTCGAGGTGACCCGAATTCGCGTCCCCGGTGAGAGCGTCTGAGGAACCGTCGACTGGGCGACGGTGATACGGATCGGCACAAGGGTGACGACGGCCGCGAGCAGGGCGAGATAGAACCGACGGGTGCGTGGCATGGTGTGTTTCTAAATATGACACCGACCGCGGCGCAAGTGACCGATGGACGCCGCGCACAATGTGGACGCGCGCGCGAGACGGCTGTCACGTCGAGCGACGTGAGGGGGCGCACAATTCGGGCCGCGTTCGGCGTCATCGTGAACGAGCCGGCGGGTTACTCGTCCTTGGAATCCCGGATGTGTGACGGCTCTGACGACACATCCGAGGCCACCGCAATTGTGCGGCTGGCCGGCCCATCTCACGCTCCACTCACGCTCCGCAATGCTCGCGACCAAACCGACGGCAGTTGCACTGACCCTTGCGCTGTTTGCGGCGGTAGCGAATTCAGCGGACCGCCCGGCCGTGCAGCGTACTTCGCCTCTCCTCGGCGTCAGCCGGGACACTGGGTATCGGGCGGTGGATTCGGCGTTGGCCGTCACCACATTCGATTCCGCGTGGCGTACGATCGGCGCGACGCTCGAACGGCGAGGCGTCACGCGCCTGGACTGGCCGGAGGTCCGTCGAGAGTTGCTGCCACGCGCTGCGCGAGCCGAGTCCGATAGTGCCCTCCGCGGTGTCATCGATGACATGCTGGCCCGGATCGGCGAGTCGCACTTTGCTCTCCTGCCCGCGCAGGCTACTCCGGCCGCCGACGCCCCGGCGAGCGCTGCGACGTTAGGCACGGCCGGGCTTGCGCTTCGCGTGCTCGATGGCGGCGTTGTCGTATGGCGGACTGATAGCGGAAGCGCCGCGCGCAGGGCAGGGGTGTTGCCCGGATGGACGGTCGAGCGAATCGACAACCTCGCCGTTGCGTCGTTAGGCCCTGCCGACTCCGTGGGGCCCAGGCGCCTCGCGGTGTTGACGAGCGCGATGCGGGCGCTGCGCGGCGCGCCCGGGGCGACGGTGCATGTGGTGGCACGTGATCCGGCGGGAACGCGGCGAACCTTCGACGTCACGCTCGACTCGACGCGCGGGCCGTTCTCGAAGTTCGGGAACCTGCCACCGCTCCCGGCGACGTTCGAGATGACGCGCCGGACGCTAGCCGACGGCCGCTGCGCCGCGGTGATCCACTTCGAGTACTGGATGCCGCCGATCATGCCGGCGCTCGATCGCGCCGTCGATGCGTCGCGAAGCTGCGGTGGTATCGTCCTCGACCTCCGCGGAAACCTGGGTGGCGTGGCCGGGATGATGATGGGCGTGGCCGGACACTTCCTGAACGACCCGCGCACGCTCGGAATCATGCGGTCACACGGCGAGGAGATGCGATTCGTCGCGAATCCACGGCGCGCCACCGACAGCGGCGTGCCGGTCGAGCCGTTCGCCGGAGACGTCGCGATTCTCGTGGACGGGTTGTCGGCAAGCACGTCGGAGATGTTTGCGGCGGCCATGCAGGCGATCGGTCGTGCCCGCGTGTTCGGCGAGCGGACGGCGGGGCAAGCGCTTCCCGCCGTGGCCACTCGGCTCCCGACGGGCGATGTGCTCATGCACGTGGTCGCGGACTTCGTGGCGCCTGACGGCACGCGCATCGAGGGGCGAGGCGTCATTCCCGACGAGGTGGTGCCACTCACGCGAGCCGACGTTGTTGCCGGGCGGGACGCGCCGCTGGACAGTGCGATTCGTTGGTTCGAGCAGCCTCGGCCGCGCAAGCCATAACCAGCGAAGCTCACACGGCGGCTCACGCCAGCGGCGTCGTCGATCATATTTCCCTGCGCCAGTTCGGCGCATCCCTTTCCCTCATCGCTCGCAGGAGCGTTTCATGCTCGTCAGCCTCCGTCGCTCATTCAACGCTCGGCGACTCGCCGCGGCCGCCGGCCTAACGATGGTCGCGGCGGCTCCCGCCGCTGCTCAAGGTGCCGCGGCGCTGCCCCCCGCGAAGGAACTGATCGCCAAGTTCGTTGCCGCAACGAATGCGACCGCGGTCATGGCCAAGCATCAGTCGGTGCGAACCAAGGGCCGCTTCGAGTTGCCCGCCCAGGGGATTTCCGGCGACCTCGAGATCTCGCAGGCCCGCCCGAACAAGACGATGATGCGGATCAACATCAGCTCCCTTGGCCAGATCGAGCAGGGGTACGACGGGACGACGGCGTGGTCGATCAACCCCATGCAGGGTCCGCGGCTCATGACCGGCCGCGAGCTGGATGCCGTGCGCGAGGAGTCGAGCTTCGGAACGCCATCGCGCCAGGGTCCCAACGTCGCCTCGGCCGAGACCGTCGAAAAAACGGAGATGAACGGCGAGCCGTGCTACAAGGTGAAGATGGTGTGGAAGTCGGGACGTGAAACGTTCGATTGCTACAGCCTGGCCTCGGGGTTACTCGTCGCATCGACTGGCAAGCAGGAATCGCCAATGGGGACGATCGAGGTGACGAACCTTATCAGCGATTACAAGGACTTCGGTGGCCAGAAGATCGCGACGCGCCTAACGCAACAGGTCATGGGGAACGAGCAGGTGCTGATCCTCAACACCGTGGACTACGACGCCGCCGAGCCCGCGTCGTTCGAGATGCCCGCGGCCATCAAGGCCCTCGTCGAGAAAAAGCCGTAATCCGAGCTCGTGGAACTGCTCATCGTTCGACACGCAATCGCTGAAGACCGAGAGGTCTTTGCGGCCACCGGCCGTGACGACGCGCAGCGTCCACTCACGGCCGAGGGCATCCGCAAGATGAAGCGCACCGCGCGCGGGCTCCACGAGGTCGTGCCGAGCATTGATCTTCTCGTCTCCAGCCCGTTCACACGCGCGAACGAGACGGCGGAGATCATACGCCGCGAGTACGATCTGGACCGCGTGGAAACGGCTCGCGAGCTCGAGCCCGGGACGTCGCTCGCCGATGTTGCCACGTGGCTTGGTCAACTCGATCAGCCGGTCGTCGCGATTGTCGGCCACGAGCCACAACTGGGGCGCCTCGTCACCCACCTCGTTACCGGGTCCGAGCGGTCCGGGGTCGAACTGAAAAAGGGCGCGGCGTGTCTCATCGAATTCGAGGGCAAGCCGAGAGCGGGCCGGGGCCGCCTGACGTGGGCTATCCCCCCAGGAATTCTTCGGGATTTGGCCGGCTAGCGGTAGCGCGGTCGTTCGTCGCGAAGATTTGGTGACGCCGGTCGCGGCTTCAGGAGCCAACGAACACGAATCTTGCAGGTTCTCGCCGGCCCGTTCTCGACTGCTCTTGCGACGCGCAGCCAAAGCGAAGATTGTTCGTCTCTAAGGGGATGAAAGTCGCGGGAAACCGGGATAGGGTTTTCGACTTGTAGCTCCGACGCTGTTGCGCCGCGGCCTCATCGCCCCCTCGATCCAGCGAATAGGTTGACTAATGAGCCGATCCGCCGAATCGCATGTGCAACTCGCCTCGGGTGGCCGAGACGACCTGCGCCAGCTCTTCGCGTTGTCGTTTGCCGAGCCGACCCGTGACGACGATGATCTCCGACACGCCGTTCTGGACTATGTTCGGAACGCGAAAGCCGAGCGCCGAACGCCGGAAATGGTGATGGTCTCACTGAAGCGGGCGATCATCGACGCGGCAGCGGCTCGTATCAGCTATCGAGCTGCCAACGAGTTGACTGATCGCGTAGTGCGGTGGTTCATCGACGGGTACTATGGCGTGGATGCATCGTCGGTCGAGCGTGGGCTCGACCTGCGGATGGGTCCTACGCCGCGACCGAGCTGACCACCCAACCAGTTTTTCAGGGCTTTGCGGTAACGGCGAGACACACGGGCACCTCGACAATCGTAAGGTTGTCGAGGCGTATTCGCACAGCATGGGTTAAATTGTCCGCGTGAGTTGCTTCACGCCGCCCGGTGCGGTCCTTGCTGGATCGAATGCACCAGCTCGCCAAACCAGATGACCGCAACTCGCCCAGATCCCAGCATCGACCTTTCCGAACTCGAACGCGACTACATCGTCAAGCGCGAGCTCGGCCGCGGTGGCATGGGGGCCGTCTTTCTCGCGCGGCACCGCACCGCCGGGCACGACGTCGCGATCAAGGTCATCTCCTCGAAGTACATCGCGGACGCCGACGCGCTGTCACGATTCGAGCGCGAAGCGCGCCTCATGGCACGCATCCGCCACCCCAACATCGTTCATCAATACGAGCTTCGCCGCCTTCACGGTGGTCACGTCGCGCTCGTTATGCAGTACGTGCGTGGCGAATCGCTCATCACGATTCTTCGTCGCCGCGGCAAGCTGCGATTCGATGAATCCGTCCAGATCCTTCGGGACATCGGTCTCGCGCTCGAGCACGCGCACGCCAACGGGATCATCCATCGCGACGTCAAGCCGCACAACATCCTCATCGACGCTGACAAGGGCTCAGCGCTCCTCTCGGACTTCGGCATCGCGAAGGCGACACAGGGCGATGCCGAAGTGACAGCAACGGGGATGGCGATCGGCACGCCGGCCTACATGGCGCCCGAGCAGATCGACAACGCCGCCGTCGACGGCCGAGCGGATCTCTACAGCCTCGGCGTCGTTGGATGGGAGATGCTCTCCGGCAAACGCGCGTGGGAAGGGGAGAGTCTGTTCGGCATCATCTACAAGCAGAAGCACCAGGACCTCGCTCCGCTGACGCTGCTCCGGCCAGACACGCCACAGCGCCTTCTGCTCGCGCTCGAGGGCGCGCTCGAGAAAGATCCCGGGCGTCGATGGGCCTCGGCGTCGGAGTTCGTCGAGCAACTCCGCGAGGATACGCCGACGTCGGCGATGTTGCGCCGCCGCCAAGCCGTTGGCGCTCTGCTGACCTCTGGAGAAACGAGAGCAGAGCCACCTTCGGCGGGCGCGTCGACCATTCCCTTCCGCCGTGCTGGCACTGACGGCGCCGGTGTCACTGCGGTGGCACCCGACGGGACGAACCCGCACGTCGGCGCCCCGGAGCACCAGCGGTCGACGGTCCGAATGGCCGTCCTCGTCGGTGGGAGTGCGCTCGCCGGAGCGTTTGCCTTCTACGCCATGTTCGGGGCCAACTTCGAGCGCCCCGCCCCGCCGCCAGCACCTGCCGCCGCGGAATCCGCGAGCACCGCGCCGAACGCTGCCGCTGAGCCGCCGCTTCCTCAAACGACGGGCGCAACCGTGGCTCCGACGACGACGCCTGCGGAGAGCGCGCTTGGTGTCGCGCCAAGTGCCGCGGACAAGGTCCCGTCCCCTTCCGTCGGCGAGCGGATCGCGTCCAGCGTCAAGACATCGTCCAGCGCCTCCACGAGTGCGGTTCCCGTGGTGGAGAGTCCACCGCTCAAGGGCGGATCCGTGGCGCCGCCAGGTACACCGCTTCCGGTTGGCGGGCGAGAGCGCGTCAATCCGGGCTCGCGCGCCCTATCCGACGCGGCGATCGCCCTGCTGCGATCGCGTCAGCCCGACGCCGCCCGACGCTTGATCGACAGCGCGCTCGTGATGTCGCCCACAGACCCGGAAGCGTACGCGCTTCGCGCGCGAGCCAACGCGGCGCGGGGCGATTTGCGAGGCGCGTGGGCCGATGCCGAGGTGACCGAGCGACTCGGGGATGACTGGCAGGCGCAGACGCTCATTGCGTCATTCGAGGCGCGGGTCGGGGAGACGCGCGCGGCGCGCGACCGATTGGCGACGCTTGTGAAGCGGGTTCCTCCGAAGGTTCCGTTCACCGCGAAGCAGGGAAGCCAGCTCGCGCTGGCCTACGTCGCGGCTCGCGACAACAAGCGAGCGTTGAACGCGCTGCTGCGTACGCGCGACGACGGCACGTTGGCGACGACGCTGAAGGATCCCGGGTTCGATGCCATCCGCGGAGAGCCACGGTTCCGCGACATCCTTCGCGCGGTGGCGCCGGACGCCCAGTAGGCGGTTGCGGCGTCGGTGAAGCGTTAGGCCCGCCGCGGAGTGACCGGGGCTACCCGCCCTCGTCATTCCTCTGTACCCCGAGTCGAATTCGCGGCTCCGGGCGGCGTACCTGCCGTTCGCACAACTCGCCCGTTCGCCATGTCGGCCGCCGTCGCGCCTACCACTGCGGAGCAGTTCTCTCCCGAGCGCGGAGCTCGCGCCGCGCGCATCGCGCGCGGGGCGATGGTCGTGATTCTGGTCGGGGCCGCACTGCGGCTCGCCGCGTATTTCACCGTGCGGTCGCTGTGGCTCGACGAAGCGATGCTCGCCAACAACATCGTGGGACGCACTTTCGTTGCGCTGCTCGGTCCGCTCGGCGAAAACCAGAGCGCCCCGTGGCTGTTTCTGTTCGGCGAGCGCGCCGTCACCATCGCCGTCGGGCCTAACGAGTTGGCGCTCCGGCTGCTCCCGCTGGTCGCCGGCATCATGTTGCCGTGGGTCGTGTGGCTCACAGCGACGAAGCTCGCAGACCGTGAGACGGGGCTCATCGCCGCATCCTTTGCGGCGCTCTCGCCGCTGCTTCTGTACTACTCCAACGAGGTCAAGCCGTACAGCACGGACGCTCTCGTAAGCGCGGCGCTGGTATTCGCCACGCTGCGCGTGTTGGAGAACGACGAAGACCGGCGCCGCTGGCACGTTCTGGTGTTCGGTGGCGCGGTGGCTCTCTTGGCGTCGTTTCCGGCCGCATTCGTCCTGCCGGCGTGCTGGGGCGCGCTGCTCACAACGCCCAACGTTAGGCGGCGCCCTCGCGCGCGAGGCATGCTGTCGCTGGCGGCGATCGTCTGGGTCCTCATGTTGGCGCTGCCGTACGTGTTCGTCATTCGTCGCGCGGCGAGTGACGCCTTCCTGACCACCTATTTCTCCGATCGCTTTTTCGTGCCGTGGCGGGCGGGGGCACTCACGGCGCTGTGGGGCCTGTGGTATGACGTATGTGTCGAAGCGTTTCTCGGGCACGATGCCCTGGCGAGCATTCCGAATGCGGTCAGTGTCGTGTTGAGCGCTACGATCCTCGCCGTGTGCAGCGTTGGATTGTGGGAGACCTGGCGCCGGCGCGGCGCGGCGTGCGCCCTTCTCATGATCGGGCCGGTGGCGATCGCACTCGTAGCATCGACCCTTCGGGTCTACCCGCTCACGGCGCGGCTCTGGACCTACACCGCGCCCCTCTGGGCGATGCTCGCTGCGGCGGGCCTGCGTAGCATAGCTACCAGAGTGCGGCGAGACGTATCGTTGTCGATGAGCCTCGCCGCGACCGCGGGTCTCCTCTCGGCTGCGTGTGTTGACGCGGGCGTGGGCCTGACCGACCCGCATTTCCGCCGGGCGCACATGCGGCCGCTCATTCGCCTGCTGGAAGAAGAGCAGCGCTCCACCGGGGACGCGATCTACGTCATGCCGCGGGCTGCGCCGCAGTGGCTCTTCTACACGACGGCGTGGGGGACCTCCCCGGCGCCGATTCCGCTCGACTCGGCGTCACGGTGGATCGAGCAGCGGACATGCGCGCCGCGAGGCCCTCAGCATGCGACCGCGTGCCAGATGCTCGGCGCCTACTCGTCGGTGATGTATACCGAGGCGGGCGGATTTGCGGGTACCGCGGACAGCAGCTGGGCGGATCGCGAGATGCTGAGGCTCCGGGCGGCCTCCGCACCGTGCGGATGGGTCGTCATGCACATGGCGTATGCCGGCGAGCCCGTCGCGCTCGCCCGGGCCGTTGCAGCGCATGGCGGGTATGTACAGAACGCGATCGAAGGCGTGTTCACGCTACCGCCGCTGGCGAGCCGCGCCGAGCGGATGCAGCCGAGTCGGGACCCGGCGACCCGGGCGTTCCGCATCTGCTTCGACCGGCCCCGCACGTTAGGTGAATCCTCGACCCGGTAAGCACCGCTCGAGCGCACTCAACCCACGGTGTCTCGTCCTCACAACGAGGCACAGAGAAAAAGAAGAGGGGCCGGGCGTACGCCCGACCCCCTTCCTGTTTTTATTGGTGTTCAATTACTTGGCACAGCTCCCGAGGAGGGACTCGAACCCCCGACCCGGTGATTAACAGTCACCTGCTCTACCACCTGAGCTACTCGGGAATAAGCCCGAAAAGTAGACGGGGCGTAGATAGGGGTCAAGCGAGGCGAACGTGACTGCATTGCCCGCATCAGTTCCGAACACTGCACGGCGCGGTGAGAGTCGTCCAATCGCGATCATTACCGGCGCGTCGAGCGGAATCGGTCGAGACTTCGCCGACCTGTACGCGCGCGATGGGCACGACCTCGTCCTCGTCGCGCGCCGTCGTGAGGCGCTCGAGACACTCGGCCGTTCGCTCGGCGAGCGCTACGGCATCGTGTGCGACGTATTCCCGGCGGATCTTGCGCGGCGACTCGATCGTGAGCATCTCGCCGCGCGCGTGCGATCCATCGA
>JAJKIV010000423.1 GCA_021154285.1 Gemmatimonas sp.
ATGACCAGAGACTCCACGAACTTCGTGGTGGACGCGACGAGCTGGATGGTGTCGGCATCGTACGGGGTCGGATCTCCGGCGCCAACACGAACGCCCCCGGTGAGCCGCACGACCGGCTCGCCACGCAGGTACACCGACACACCCGAACCGACGTCCCAGCCCTTCGTGAAAAAGGTCTGGAATACCTCGGCGACTGGCTCGTGCCCCGGAGCAACGGTACCGCGAACGGCATCACTCATGCCCGAAACCTGTCGCCGCCTAACGTTCGAGTCCAGTGGAACGATGGCAGTTTCGACCCGCCAGACCGGAGAAGGCAGGCCGCACAGACAAAGGAGGAAACGGATGCAACGGAACCGACGGATCCTCCCGATCGCTCCTCGGCCGTGACAGCGCCGCTCGCAACGAGCCGGGTTGATAATGAGACGACCTCGGGAAGCATGAGCTCCCCGAGGTCGTTTGTCCTATTCGTAACGCCAGGTCGCGTGGCGATCCGACGAGAATCCGTTAGTGGACGTGAATCGGCACCGCGATTGTCGCGGGGAGCGGAGCGAACGGGAGACCTGGTGGCGGCGGAGGGGAATTCAGTACCGACGGTGGCAACCCGAATTTCAGCGTCAGCTCACCGGCCACCGACGGCGCGAGCTCGAAGTCATAGATCTCGCCCGGATCGAATGTCAGCGTCGCCGGCCTCTGCGTGGCCTGCGATGCCGGCAGCGGATACCCGTCCTTCGCAACCGCGCGCCACTGGACCGGCGCGTCGCCGGCATTGATCGACACCGTCATCGGTGCGTCGCCGGCCAGATTGAAGAGCCGGAACCGATACCGTGTTCCAGCTTTGAGGTCCATCGCCTCCGGTTGCGCTTTCCCGTTCATCAAAAACGCGGGATTCGGGCCGAAGACCGGGTTCTCCTGTCGCCCGGCGGTACCGAAGAACAGCACCTTGTCGATCTCGGGGTCGAAGCGCTGGCCGGGTTCGACGACGATGATGGGCCCGTACAGTCCACTCCCCATCTGCTGCGCTTCCCGGAAATGCGAGTGATACATGTAGGAACCGGCCCGCGGTGGCGTCCAACGCACCGTGATCGAATCGTGTGGCGCGATGGCTGGCAGCAGGTTCGCACCGGAGCCACTCCACCCGGGCACACCGTCGGGATAGCTCTCGAGCTCGATACCGTGCCAGTGAACAGCAGCGTGATCGTCGGACTGGTTGACGATCGTCACCGCCACCGGCCTGCCGCGCTCGAGCACCAGCGTTGGCCCGGGCACCGGCATCGCATTCGGGTCGGACGCTTCGGGCGTTCCGTCGACCACGAACGACATACCGGGCTGAGAGCCGTAGACGTTAGGCTTCTCGCGCTGAACGATGCGGATCCTGCGTTCCGGTCCGGTCACGGTCGCTGGAGGCCCTTTGGGCGCGACACTAATACCCATCACCAGCCCGTACATCTGGTGCGGACGATCGGATGGATGGTGACCGAGCATCGTCGAGTCGAGCGCGCCCTTCTCCGTATCGAGCTCGACGAGGTCCGACATGTGAATCGCGAAGTGGCAGTGAAAGATCCAATTGCCCGATCGCTCGGCTTTCCATGCGAGTGACATCGTCTGAAACGGCTGTATCACTTCCGTGACGGCCATGCGGCGCTGATCAGGCGTATACACCGTGTCCACCACGCCGTCACCCTTCGAGTTCACACGGAAGAAGAACCCGTGCAGGTGCATCGGGTGATCGAGCTCGGTGAGGTTGATGACACGCCACCGGATCGAGTCACCCTGTGTGTAGGCGAGATGCTCCGTGTGGGGCCACGAGAATCCGTTGAGCGCCATCGTGCACCGATCGAGTCCGCTTCTGCTGACCGGGTCGATTCTGCATGCCCAGGTTATCGCGAGCGTGCGCTCGTTCGGGTCGGGCTTCACGTTAGGCGCGTCCACGATGATCACGCCGACGAGCTGGGCGTCCTCGACGGTTCGGCCACCCAGTAGCGGATCCGGATCGCGCCGCGCCACGTAGTAGTACGTCCCCGGCGCAGTCGGCGTGAACGACACATTGGTCCGTGCGTCGACCGGCACGATGACGCTGTCCGACATGCCACGCGTCTTGCCGAACCCGAAGACCGTCAGCGGCTTGTCCAGCGCGTTGTGAATCGTCGCGCGCACGGTCGTCCCCACGGTCACGCGAATGAGCGGCCCTGGTGTCGAGGGTGCTTTCCCCTCCTCGGCGAACGCCGCCACATCCAATGCCCGGCCACCTTCGCCTTCGGGATGCCAGCGTCCCTGGCGCGCCTCGAGCGCGACGGTCAGGACGCCCTTCTCGAGCACGCCGGCCGAGTGCCGATTGTCGTTCGACGCTATGGTGTTCGACGAAAACGGCTGCCTCACGCTGCCAACGAGGAAGATGGCAGCGAACCCGATCCATCTCTGCATAAGTGCCTTTGGGAGGGTGGACCTGCAGGCGACGGCGCCTATCAATTGGACGACACAATAGCGATTTCGCTGCTAACACGCGAATAACCAGATGCTAGACGTCGCGGGGTTCGGAGAACAAACTCTCGCGCATGGCTCTGTTATCGTTCCTCGACCGCGAGCGCTCGATCGCCGGCGAGCACTACTCGCGCTGGCTGGTGCCGCCGGCGGCTCTCTCCATCCATCTGTCGATCGGGCAGGCCTATGCGTTCAGCGTGTTCAACTTCCCGCTGTCGCAGCGCATTGGCGTAACCCACTCAGCGCCTGGCGACTGGAAGCTGAGCACGATCGGCTGGGTCTTCAGCGTGGCGATCGTGTTCCTCGGTCTATCCGCTGCGGTATTCGGCGCATGGCTCGATCGTGTCGGTCCGCGAAAGGCGATGTTCGTGGCGGCGCTGTGCTTCGGCGGCGGATTCGAGGTTGCCGCGCTCGGGATCGCGACACACCAGTTCTGGCTGCTGCTGCTCGGCTACGGCGTGTTGGGAGGCATTGGTCTCGGCATCGGCTACATCTCACCCGTCACGACGCTGATTCGCTGGTTCCCCGACCGCCCCGGGATGGCGACCGGCCTGGCGATCATGGGCTTCGGCGGCGGCGCCATGATCGCCTCTCCGCTCTCGACGATGCTCATGGCGTACTTCAAGACCGAGCAGGTGCCTGGTGCGGCGTCGACGTTCGTGACGTTGGGGATCCTCTACTTCTGCTTCATGATGTTCGGCGTGTTCACGATTCGTGTTCCTCGCCCGGGTTGGCAGCCCCACGGGTGGACGCCGTCGGATCGCCCGAAGAAGATGGTGACATCGGAGAACGTGACCGCCAACCTCGCGATCCGGACGACACAGTTCTGGCTCCTGTGGGTCGTGCTGTGCATGAACGTCACTGCGGGCATCGGCGTGCTCGGCCAGGCGTCTCCGATGATTCAGGAGATGTTTCCGGGCTCGATCACGGCTGCGGCGGCCGCGGGATTCGTCGGTCTCCTGAGTCTCGCCAACATGCTCGGCCGATTCCTCTGGTCGTCGCTGTCGGATTACCTGGGTCGGAAGGCCGTGTACGCCACGTTCTTCGCGTTGGGTGCCGCGCTCTACGCTGCCGTACCGTCCACGGGCAGAGCAGGGAATGTCGTGCTCTTCGTAGCGGGCTACGTGGTGATCATGAGCATGTATGGCGGAGGCTTCGCGACGATTCCCGCGTACCTCCGCGACATGTTCGGTGGCTTGCAGGTCGGCGCGATTCACGGGCGGTTGCTCACCGCGTGGTCCACCGCTGGGGTGCTGGGGCCAGTGCTCGTCAACTACATCCGCGAGTACGAGATCGCGCACGGCGTGGCGAAGGCGGATGCCTATACCACGACGATGCACATCATGGCGGGACTGTTGGTGATCGGCTTCGTGTGCAACCTGTTGGTTCGGCCGGTGGACACGCGCCGGACCGTCGCTCGGCGGTCGCCGGCGGCTGCGGCCTGAGAGGAGAAAACCATGTCCGAGAGTTCGCCCCAATCCGGGCCGTCGCCGGGACTCGTTCTGCAGCTCGTCGGTGCGTGGGCCCTCGTGGGCGTCCCGCTCGCGTGGGGCGTGTGGCAGGTGTTCCGGAAATCGCTGGATCTATTTCGGTAAGCTGTCAGCGCAAAACCCGCCGAACCGGGTCATCTACGCGACCCAGCAGTTCCCACCTAACGAGCATCACGGGAATCAGCCCCACCGCATCGAACGCGTCCATGAACTCGCGCATCGAGAATCGGTCCCCGAGATCGTGCGCCCGATCGCTCATGAGGCGCTCCACCTCGATCTTCCCGATCACGTAGCTGGTGCCGTAGGTCGGCTGCTGGAGGTAGAGGTGCTGCTCGCCGTGCACCGTATTCGCGTTCAGTCGGAGCCAACCGCGTGGCGTGTTGGCGGACGCGAACTGGGCGGCCTGCTCGAGCGTGAGCTCATTGCTGTGCATCCGCAGGTCGCCTAACGCGCGAGCCGCCCGCTGGGCCAGCAGGATGTAGATCAGCTCGCGGGTCCGCGGCCGCGCATCGAACATGCCCGCGTGCAGCATCATCTCTTCCCACCCCGTCGCGTGCCCCTCGGTGCGGGTGTCGAAGATGTTGTACAGCAGTGGTCCGCGTCGTATTGGGCTCGCGTGCGGGGCGTTCTCCATGCGGGCGAGGTCAAACCAGTGGTAGCCGTGCGTCCGCATGACTTCCGGGTCGCGGTAGTCCACCTCGGTGAAGAACTCGCGCGGGCCCGCCGAGAAACCGCCGACGTGCGCCTGCATCGCGGGCCCCATCCACGGCGTCACCGTGAGGATGTCGTGGTCGCGGAGAAACGCCATGTACTCATCCACGGCGGCCGCGAAGCGCCGAGTGTGCTCTGTGTCGCTCGCCACCGGCACGAGCTCTGGCAGGCCGCGATTGTGCTGCTCGGCGAGTGCGAGCGACGAGCGGGCACGTGCGAGCTCACGCTCCATGATCCGGACTTCGTCCTGCCAGGTGTACGGCACGAGCTGCACGTTCTCGAGGTACCAGTTGTAGTTCGCGATGCCGATGCCCGACGGGCCGGTCTTCGTAGGAATCTTTGATGCGAGCCAGGTGGCAAAGCTGTCGGTCGCGACCTTCGCACGTTTGACCTGTGCCACGAGGTCAGCTGGCGTGTTGCTCCCGAGCTTCGTCTCGAGGTCGGTGAGCACGGCGCTCTGGCCGCGAACGTCGCCTGCGCTCAACGTCCACAGGTCCCGGCCGTTGCCGACAAGGTTCCGCCGCGCCTGTGCGAGCAACTCCGGAATCGGTTGCAAGCCGCGGCGAACCTCCGCGGCATCGCTGGCCGACAGCGGGAACGTGTAGCGCCACAGCTCCACCCCGCCCGCCGCGTGCGGTCCTTCGCGTGCCGGTTGATCGCTCTGGTCCGCGAACACCGTCATGTAGAACGCCGGGTTGTTGGCCCACGGACGCAGGACGCGGTGATCGAACTCGAGCCCATTCATCTCGGCCCGAACGATGTGATAGTCCACCTGCGCGTGCGTTGGCCACCCGGTGGTGTCGAGCGCCGCAAGCCGCCGCCGGTACCTGGCGAGCTCGCGCTGCTGCGCGGCCATCGCGGTGAGCGAGTAGTCGGGCACACCGTTCACTGCCTTCGGCTGCTGGAATGCGCGCCACGAAGTGAACAGGGTGACCAGATCATCGTAGTGCGACGCCGCGGCGCGACCGCTTCGTGGCGCCTGGGCGTCG
>JAJKIV010000424.1 GCA_021154285.1 Gemmatimonas sp.
CGATCGCGGGGAAGTAGAGCTTGAACGTCGTGCCGTCGTCTGGCGTGCTCTCCACGAGCACGACTCCTTCGTGGTTCTTCACAATGCCATGCACCACGGCGAGGCCCAGCCCTGTGCCGACGCCGGGATCCTTCGTGGTGAAGAATGGCTCGAACGCACGCTCGAGTGTCTGGCGATCCATGCCGTGGCCGGAATCGCTGACAGTTAGGCAGACGTGCCGGCCGGGCAGCAGGTCGGGATGGATGGCGTCCTTGCGGACATCCACGAGCGTTTGCCGAATATCGATGACGCCGTGCCGATCGCCGATCGCATGGGCCGCGTTCGTCCCCAGGTTCATCAGCACCTGCTGCAGCTGCGTCGGCTCGCCGAAAATCTGCAGTCCCGAGTCCAGGATCTGTGACCGCAGGTCGATCGTCGACGGGGTCGTTGCGCGGAGCATCCGTAGCACATCGTCGACCACGTCGGCCGTGCGCACCGGTCGCCGCTCGGGCGACTGCTTGCGGCTGAACGTGAGGATTTGCTGCACCAGCTCTCGGGCGCGCCGCGCGGCGCGCTGCACTTCGGCGATGTCCTGCCGAGCGGGATGATCCTGCGGAAGCTCGATCTGAGCCATCTCCGCGTTCCCGACGATCGCCGCGAGAATGTTGTTGAAGTCGTGCGCGATCCCGCCCGCCAGCGTGCCAACCGCTTCCATCTTCTGTGCGTGGAACAGCTCCGCCTCGAGATTGCGCCGAGTGATCTCGGCCCGGCGCCGCTCGGTGATGTCTCGGATGAACACGCACGACATGTGCTCACCGGCGTACGCGAGGTGCGCGATCGACAGCTCGAGCGGATGGCGGTTGCCGTCATCCGCTATCCGCTCGACCTCGATGCTGTCATGGCCAGCCAGCGCCCCCTTTTCGAGCAGCTCCTTCCAGTGACCGGCCAACCCCGGCTGGTCCTGGGCGTCCATCGACGTGCGAAGCAGATCGTCGCGCGTGCTGCCGAGCAGCGTACACGCCATGTCGTTCGCGAGGACGACCCGATAGGCCGCGTCGACCATCAGCACGCCTAACGGCGCGTTCGTCATCACGAAGTCGTGCAGGCGGAGCGATTGCTCCGCCTGCTTGCGAGCCGAGATGTCGCGCGACGACCGAAGGATGTGCGTGCAGTGGCCCGCCGCGTCGAAGACGGGGACGAGGGTAACCTCGGATACTTGGTCCGGACGGTCCCAGTCGACGTTCTCGTACGCGATCGGCGATTTCGTCTCGATCGCCTGTCGGAATAACTCGATATTCCTCGGAATCCGATCGGCCGGGAACTTGAGGACGTCGGTGATGAACTTCTCCATCGGGATGCCGCGGATATCCCGTCCTTCCGTATCAGGCTGCAGGCGTCTCAGCTGGTCGGTGAGCGCGCGATTCGCCGTGATCAGTCGGTACTGGTCAGGACCATTGACCGCGAACAGCAGCAGTGTGTCGGAATTGCTGTCGAACACCAGCGAAAGCTGCCGCTCATTATCGGTGAGCCGATCGAGCGCATCCCGGCGCTCGGCAGCGGACGCGGCGAGGAGCAGGGCGGTGGTCGCGATGGCGGCGAGGTAGGCCTGCACGAGTGTGCCGACCTCTCCGTCGCTCTGGTCAAATGGTCTGACGTGTTTGATCGCCGCGAGGCTGATCGCGACGGCGAGGATTGCCACCGCGGTGACCTGAACCCGAAGCCCGAGCCGCCGCTGTGTCTGCGATTGTGCCCAGACGAGCACCGCGGGCGCGAAAGTGAGCACGCCGATCGCGTCGCCAAGAAACCACTCGAGCCACTCGTGACCGAAGGACGGCGCGGGGATCGCCTGAGCGAGCACGAACGCGCCTGCTCCGGTGAGCGCGCCGGTTGCTGGTGCCGCGACGCCGCCGGCGAGCACGAGCGCGACCGCGTCGCGCGTGCGTCGAAGGCTGGGACGGAACCCCGCCACGCGGCTGAGCAACAGCCCGCCGACGATGGCCTCGAGTGTCGTGGATGCGACGATGGCGCTGGTGAGCACTGCACCATGGCCGCGTCCCACGAACACGATCAGCGTGCCGAGCGTGACGCCGGGCCACAGACGCACGCCGCCGATACATAACGCGGCTATGGCAATACCCGCCGCCGGCCAGAGTGGCGGTGTATCGTGCATCGTCGCGCCGAAGTGCAGGCTGACGGTGGCGGTAAAAGCATACGCCGCGGCGAGAGCGAGCATCCGCGCCACGTCGCGAACGGAAAGTGCGATCATCGATTCATGCTTGACGGTGCGCGGGAGGTCGCAGCCACTTGGCTCTCGGGGTGGCACCGGCCGTGTAACATAATCCCAACGGTGCGTAAAAAGAGCCAAGCTGGCAATAAACAGATGACTGAAATCCCGGTCGGCTATGTGATCTTGGCGCCATGCCAACACCCGCCGAACGCAAAGCGCTGCTGTTCCTCGCCGGTGTCATTGTGCTTGGTGCGGGCGTGCGTGTCGTGCGGGCCGCGCGAGGTGGCGGCGCGTCCGACGCCACCAGCAGCCAGGCGCTCGCGCGACAGATAGCCGCCGTCGATTCGGCGCGCGGCTCGGATGCCCGATCTCGCCGCCCGAAATCGAACGGACGATCCGCGGATCGACGCACGAGCGGACGACGCGCACGACCGCGCTCCACGGCGGATTCCGGAGCTCACTCCGATTCGGCGGAACGCTGGGTGCGCGAGCCGCTCAGCGTCGTCGCCGGCGAATCGAACGCCGTAGGAGCGGATCCACGAAGAGCTCCGGCCGCGGTGCTCGATCTGGACGTGGCGAGTGCGAGCGAGATCGAAGCCTTGCCGCGGATCGGCGGTGTGCTCGCGCGTCGCATCGTCAGTGACCGAACCGCCAACGGGCCGTTCGGTTCTCTCGAAGGGTTCCAACGGGTTCACGGAGTAGGTCCGGGTCTCGTCGCGCTCCTCAAGGGACGGGTGACTTTTTCCGGCACGGCGCGTCCTAGCGATGCAGTTGTGGAATCGCGACTTAGGAGCCCTTCAGCGCCGTCGAATTCGTCCCGTCGCGGGCGCAGGCCGTAGCAGCCTCACCACGCTCACTCATCGCGCGAAAGACCTAACGTGGCAGCTCCGGTAGCGACCCAGGACCGAATCGGCGAAGTGCTCGTTCGCGAGGGGCTCATTTCGAAAGAGCAACTCTCGCGCGCCCTGCAGGAGCAGACGCAGAGCGGAATGCGGCTGGGGTATTGTCTCGTGAAGCTTGGCTTCATCGACGAGAACGAGCTCACGAAGATCGTCGCGCGACACCACCGCATGCCGGCCGTCGACCTGGCGCGGTTCGAGGTCGACCAGCGGATCCTCAAGCTCGTTCCGAACGACCTCGCAACGAAGCACATCATCCTGCCGCTCAAGCGCGACGGCCGGACACTGACGGTTGCGATGGCCGACCCGAGCAACATCGCGGTCATCGATGACCTGAAGTTCATTACGCGCTACGACATCTTCCCGGTGCTCGCCGGCGAGTTCACGCTCCGTAACTTCGTCGAGAAGCACTACGAGGGGTCGGACGTGCAGATGGCCGCGCTCCTCGAAGACATCGCCGCCGATGCCCTTGGCGACATCGAGGTGTTGGAAAACCAGGACGACGATGCCACCGCGGCCGCCATGGCCGCGACGGTGGATGACGCACCGGTCGTCAAGCTGATCAACGCCATCATGGGCGACGCCGTGAAGCGCGGAGCGTCGGACATCCACTTCGAGTGCTTCGAGCACGAGCTGCGCGTTCGCTACCGTGTGGACGGTGCGCTCAGCGAAGTGATGAAGCCGCCCGCGAAGCTCAAGGCCGCGCTCATTTCGCGCTTCAAGATCATGGCCTCGCTCAACATCGCCGAGCGCCGCGTGCCGCAGGACGGGCGCATCAAGCTGAAGCTGGGCAACAAGGTCATCGACTATCGCGTGTCGACGCTGCCGACGCTGTTCGGCGAAAAGGTCGTGCTTCGAATTCTCGACAAGGGCAACCTCACGCTCGACCTCGAGAAGTTCGGCATCGAGATGCGCGCCGAACGGGAGCTCATGGAGGCGGTGCAGAACCCGTACGGCATGGTCCTCGTTACAGGCCCCACCGGTTCCGGCAAGACCACCACGCTCTATTCGGCGCTGTCGAAGATCAACAACATCGATGTCAACATCATGACGGCGGAGGATCCCGTCGAGTACAACCTCTTCGGGATCAATCAGGTGCAGGTGCGTACCGAGATCGGGATGACGTTCGCCGCGGCGCTGAAGGCGTTTCTGCGTCAGGACCCGAACATCATCATGGTCGGTGAGATTCGAGACCTGGAGACGGGCGGCATCGCGATCAAGGCCGCACTCACGGG
The DNA here is from genome assembly GCA_021154285.1 of Gemmatimonas sp. Taxonomy (GTDB): domain Bacteria; phylum Gemmatimonadota; class Gemmatimonadetes; order Gemmatimonadales; family Gemmatimonadaceae; genus JAJKIV01. Next base: position 4,341 of record JAJKIV010000424.1, read on the forward strand.
TCACCTCGTGCTCTCCACGCTGCACACGAACTCCGCGCCCGAGACGGTGACGCGTCTGCTCGACATGGGCCTCGAGCCGTTCAACGTGGCGTCAGCGCTCAACCTGGTGCTCGCACAACGACTCGTCAGGCGCGTCTGCCCGCAGTGCCGGGTGAAGTACACGCCGGAAGACAGCGAGATCAACGGCGCGAAAGTGAGGCGCGACACAACGCTGGGCGATCTCAAGTTCACGCAGGAAGCGCTGGACAATGCGCGCGTCAGGGCGATGCCCGATGCGGCGCCGCACCTCGAGGGTCTGTCGCTCGACACGACGATCGGCCAGCTGCCCTTCTTCAAGGGAAAGGGCTGCGACACGTGCGCCGGAACGGGACTCAAGGGACGTCAGGGTCTCTACGAAGTCATGACAATGACTCCAAAGCTTCGTCGCCTGATTCTGCAGAACGTCGGTGCCGCCGAGATCCGCGATGGCGCCATCGAGGAAGGCATGTTGACGTTGCGCATGGACGGCTGGTTGAAGGTGCTGAAGGGGATCACGACGCTGGAGCAGGTCATCCGCGAGACCGGTGTGTAACAGGTGCGGCTGATGGGCTGCGAGCAGTGACCTAACGCACAACATCGATCAACCGGCTAGCAGAGTTACGCGCACCCGCCTCGGCACGTCTCGTTGGTAGCCGAGCGCCGCGACCCAATACCACACGACACGGCTCCATGACCGCTCCAGCAGCCAGCAACAACGGCTCGACCAACATCAACCTGCGCGCGCTGCTCGAGGAGATGATCGAGCGCGACGCGTCGGACCTCCACATCACTGCCGGCGAGCGCGCGAAACTTCGCGTCGATGGCGAAATCACGAACGCCAACCTGGAGTACGTCCTGACACCGAAGGACACTCTGCAGTTGGCGTACTCGGTGCTGACGGAAAATCAGAAGAAGCGCTTCGAGATGGAGGACGAGCTGGACTTCTCGTTCGGCATCCAGAATCTCGCGCGCTTCCGCGGCAACTGCTTCAAGCAGCGCGGCTGCGTCTCCATGGTCATCCGGCAGATCCCGTTCAACATTCGCTCATTCACGGATCTCGGACTTCCGGGCGTGATCGCGAAGATGGCGGAGAAGCCGCGCGGGCTCGTGCTCGTGACGGGCCCCACTGGCTCCGGCAAGTCGACTACGCTCGCGGCGATGCTCGACAAGATCAACAAGGAGCGCAAGGGCCACATCATCACGGTCGAAGATCCGATCGAGTTCATTCACCGGCATCAGGGCTGTATCGTCAACCAGCGCGAGGTCGGCACCGACACGAAGTCGTTCCAGGCCGCGCTGAAGTACGCCCTCCGCGAGGACCCCGACGTCATCCTGGTGGGCGAGATGCGCGACCTGGAGACGATCCAGGCGGCG
>JAJKIV010000425.1 GCA_021154285.1 Gemmatimonas sp.
CGTAAACAGACGGCGAATCGATAGTCGTGGACGCAGTGCAAGGTCCGCATGACGTCAACATCTACGCCAATCCACCGTCCGGCGTTCCAGCATCTTCCACGACGATTTCGGCGGTGTTTTCTACGAGCTCGTCCGGTGTAGCATTCCCACGCCCGACGTGTGGCGATATGAACGAGGAGACCAGAGACGCGAGGTCGTCCGGTACCTCCTCCGGAATGAGACGGGCCGCTTCGGGGAATGAGACAACCCGACAATCCGGGATGTCGGCCGCGAGTTTCCGGGACACCTCGCCGTCGACCCATACGTCCTTCTCGCCGCGAACGATGAGAGTGTGTGCTCGCACTTGAGCGGGGTCGAGATCCTCGAGGTCGGTCGGTCGCACCGCGCGCGCCAGGGCCAGCAAGTGAGTCACGCCCTCCTGCCCGATGAACGGTGCGAGATAGCGACCAATGAGCATGGGCGGCATGCGCGCCGGGTCTGCGACGCTCTGAGTCAGGATCGGCGCGAGCAGCGCCGATGCGCCGAACAGCCCGCGTGAGACGCGGAGGGCGAACCGCGCCGTGTTCCGCTGCATCGCGCGGATGTCGCCACCGGGAATATCCTCGCCCCCAATTGGGTTGATCAGTACGAGCCGTGCGACGCGTTCGGGCCGTAGCGAGGCGAGGCGTAGCGCGATGGCGGCGCCGATGTCGACGCCGACGCTCGCCGCGCGCGCAACGCGCAGCGCAGTGAGCGCGCGTTCGAGGTAATCAGCCTGCGCAGCCAGTCCAAAGTCGGCATCGAACGGGCGATCCGACTCGCCATATCCGAGCAGGTCGACCGCGTACGCCGTATGCTGAGTCAGGGCGAGCGCCGGGGCAACGTTTCGCCACAGAAAGCTGCAGGTGCCGAAGCCATGAATCAGCACCGCGGGGGCGCCGCCGTGACCGTAGCGCTCGACGTGTATGGCACCCGGGCCAACGGGAATGCGAAGGAGATCGGCGTCGATGGGAGAAGCCGGGTGGAGTGTCGTCGAGTGGAGATAGGCGTGCCGAATCGCGGGGTAAGGTAGTCGTATCACGGGCGGTTCGGCAAAGGATCGCGTGTTGCCGCTCTTCTGACTGCTCCCTAGTTTTCGCCACCCAACGGATCACCACTCCACGCGACGAGCGGCACTCAGCAGCATGGCGGACGAGACGTATGGCGAGGAGCGGGCGCGGAACCTCGAGGCGCTGCTTCGCAATCTGGCGGCGCGAATCGTCGAGATGGATGCGCGGGGTGAGCTCCTGAAGCAGGCTGGGGAGCTCATGCGCCTGATCGGTGATGTGCGCAGCGAGCTGTTTCATTACGAGGTTCGCGCGACCTACGACACTCCGGAAATCGCCGAAAATCGTCGCATCGTAGCCGAGGCTACGGACAACCCAGACAACCCATGGCAAAAGACAGAGTGGATGCCGGACGAGGACGACGAGCCGACGTGGTGAAGAAGTCGAAATCGTCGTCAAAGACTCCGTTCTATGCAGCGATTGGGGTCGTCGCGCTGTTCGGAGTCGGGGCGCTCGCGTACGTCGCGAGCCGACCCAAGAACGTGGCGACCACCGTGGACGTCGCGAAGATCGTCCCGGGTGAGCCTCAGGGCTATCTCCTCGGCAAACCGGATGCGCCGGTGCAGGTGATCGAGTTCGCCGATTTCGAGTGCCCCGCGTGTGGCCAGTTTGCAACGCTCGCGGAACCCGACATTCGAAAGCGGCTCGTCGACGCCGGAACGATCAGCTACCGCTTCTACGACTACCCGCTTCCGATGCACAAGAACACATGGGCGGCGTCGAACGCTGCGGCATGCGCGGACGAGCAGGGCAAGTTCTGGGAGATGCACGACCAGCTGTTCAACGCGCAGGACCAGTGGAACGGGCAGGCCACGAGTCGGCCGAAGGGCAAGTTCATGGAATACGCCAAAGCCCTCGGCCTCAACGTGGATCAATGGGAAGCATGCTTCGACGCGCGGAAATACCAGCCTCGCATCAAGGCGAATGAGCTGATGGCCACGAAGCGCGGGGCGAGTCAGACACCGACGTTCGTCATCGGGGACAAGATGATCGGCGGCGCCATCTCGTTCGATCGCTTCAAGGCGCTCGTCGACTCCGCGCTGGTGCTCGCGAAGGCTGACTCCGGAAAGGCGGCCGGCGGCGAAGCCGGGAAGACGGTTCCTGCCAAGGGCCCAGGCGGTCAGTGACCAAGCGGATGATCCTCGCCACGCTCGCCCTCATTGGCGTGTTCGTGTCGACCTATCTCACGCTGTTCAAGCTCGGATACATTGGCGAACTGAAATGCTCGATCGGCTCGTGTGAGACGGTGAACACGAGCCAGTGGGCCATCTTCCTCGGCCTGCCGGTGGCCGCGTGGGGCCTCGGCTTCTACGTGTTTGCCCTGTTCGTCGCGGTACTCGGCATTCAGGAGAAGTTCGCGGACTCGCGCGCATTTTCCGTGGCGCTGGTGTCGCTCACGGGTTGGGGCGTGGTCTTCTCGGGCTGGCTGACCTATCTCGAGCTGTTCGTGATCAACGCGATCTGCATCTGGTGCGTCACGAGCGCGTGCATCGTCGCGATCATGTTTCTCGTCAGCATCGCGGATCTGCGCGAATTCCGTACTGCCTAACAGACGGCGCAACCGAACTGGTTGCGCCGTTAGGCGCGGCGAATCCGCGACCGCCCATCCGACGCATCGTCGAGCCGCAGCTTCGGCTTCGAGTCATCCTCGCCGGGATCGCCGTCACGGCGGCGGCGGAAGGGTACCAGGTCCTGACCCAGGACCACCAGCGTTCGCGTTGCCACCGTGCTCGCCAATGGCTCCGGAATTCCCATGACGCGGATGTACGTGTCGATCGCACGATCGAACGAGAGATCTTCCGCGAGCGTGTCGACGAACATCAACGCGTTGTCGACGTGCGCGCGGATGACCGACTCCTCGGCCCGTGCCTGCGCGAGGCGAATGCGGCGCTCGGCGGTCGGGTCGAGCTTGCGCGGGAACAGCGATTCGGGAAACAGCCGTCCGAACATATGGGCCCTTGGCTCGGCGAAAACGATCGGGGCTTCAGACGTCGCATGCGACGCCCCGTAGACGCCTCACTCAACAATAAGGCACGAGTCGTTGTTGCAAAACCAGCCCCCGCCGTGGAGCGGGTCGGTCATTCTTCCTCCGCGCCACCGCGGGCGATCGCGGCCTGCCACATCCCCGTGAGGTTCGCGACTACGTTCGGATCGGCGAGCGTCGTTGTGTCCCCCAACGTGCGATTCTCGGCAATGTCACGCAGCAAGCGCCGCATGATCTTCCCCGAGCGCGTCTTCGGCAGATCGGCCGAAAACAGGATTTCATCGGGCCGCGCCAGCGCGCCGATCTTGTCGGAAACGAACTGACGCAACTCGTCGCGCAGCTCGAGGCTCGGCCAAGAGCCCTCGCGCAACGTCACGAACGCGGCGATTGCCTGGCCCTTCAGCTCGTGAGTTTTCCCGACAACCGCTGCTTCCGCAACCGCTGGGTGCTCCACGAGCGCGGACTCCACCTCCATTGTGCCGATGCGATGGCCGGCAACGTTGAGCACATCGTCGACGCGTCCAAGGATCCAGTAGTAGCCGTCGTTGTCACGCTTGGCGCCGTCGCCGGGGAAGTAGAGGTCCGGACGCCCGGGCCACTTCGAGAAATACGTCTGCACGTAGCGCTCGTCGTCGCCCCAGATGGTCCGAAGCATCGACGGCCATGGCTTCGTTAGGGCGAGAAGTCCTCCGCCCACGGGAATGTCCGTGCCTTTCGTATCGAGCAGCGCGGCGGAATAGCCTGGGAGCGGTCGAGTCGCGCTGCCAGGCTTGGTCTCCGTCACTCCGGGGAGCGGCGAGATCGCGATTGCGCCCGTTTCCGTTTGCCACCACGTGTCGACAATCGGGCAGCGCCGACCGCCGATGTGCTCGTGATACCACATCCACGCTTCTGGGTTGATGGGCTCGCCGACGCTGCCTAACAAGCGAAGCCGGCCGAGGTCGTGCCGCGCAGGATGCTCGGCGCCCCATTTCATGAACGCACGAATCGCGGTCGGGGCCGTGTAGAAAATGGTCACTCCGTGCTTCTCGCACAGATTCCAGAACCGATCCTTGTCCGGCCAATCGGGCGCGCCCTCGTACATGACGCAGGTCGCCCCGTTCGCGAGCGGGCCGTAGACGAGGTACGAGTGGCCTGTCACCCAACCCACGTCGGCCGTGCACCAGAACACGTCGTCTTCGCGAAGGTCGAAGACGAGCTTCGTCGTCGCGGTGACGCCGGTGAGATAGCCTCCCGTCGTGTGCACGATTCCCTTGGGCTTTCCGGTCGTGCCCGACGTGTAGAGGATGTACAGGACATCCTCCGCATCCATCTCCGCCGGTTCACAGTACGCGGGGGCATCGGCCATGAGGCGGTGCCACCAGTGGTCGCGGCCTTCCTTCATGTGCGCGAACGCTTCATCGCTGCCCGATCCGGGGCGGCGCATCACCACGATGACATTTTCCACCGACGGCGCGCCCTCGAGCGCCTTATCGGTGTTCCGCTTGAGCGGGATGATCTGGCCCCGTCGATAGCCGCCGTCGGCCGTGATCACGAGCTTTGCGTGAGCGTCGTTCATGCGATCGCGCAGCGACTCCGGAGAAAACCCGCCGAACACGACCGAATGGATCGCACCGATGCGGGCACACGCGAGCATCGCGATGACGACCTCGGGGATGAGCGGCATGTAGATGCCGACGCGGTCGCCACGCCTAACGCCCATTCGCCCGAGCACGTTGGCGAACTTGTTAACCTCGACGTAGAGATCCCAGTACGTGAGCGTGCGGCGGTCGCCGGGTTCGCCTTCGAAGATGAGCGCTGCCTTGTTACGGCGTGCCGTGCGGACGTGGCGGTCGAGGCAGTTCACCGATGCGTTCAGCTTCCCGCCGAGGAACCACTTGGCGTGCGGTGGCGTCCATTCGAGAACCTTGTCCCAAGGGCGCGACCACTCGAGCGCCCCAGCCATTTCAGCCCAGAAACGCTCCGGATCGCGTTCGGCGTCCGCGTACAGCTCGGGCGACGAGACGTGCGCCTGCCGGCGGAACTCGTCAGGCGGGGCGAACTTTCGGTTTTCCTGAAGCAGAACGTCGATGTCGGACATGAATCGGGGATCGGCGGGAGCCCGCCAAAGGCGGCGGATGGGAATCGGGAGTCGCGTCGGAGCGCCCGATTGTGCAGTGCCCCTCACGAAAATTCAACGTGATCGGTCATTCGGTCGAGATGGCTGCCCAGAAATTCTACACCGACGCGAACTTCGGATGCCGCGGCAAAGTGCAGGGGCAGAATGCGAACGGCGTTTGGGGATCCCAAGGTTAAGTGCAACCAAGGCAACACAGTGACGGCTGTCGCTCAGCCTGGCATGCAAGTCGCATTGACGGAGGTCACAACTGAAGGGCAAAGCAACACTCGATAAGAGCACACCCGTCGTGAGGCGGGGCCGCAAAGCCAGGAGTCTCGATCAAGATCGTTCGAGATCGTCCGGTTGCCGAAGGTGGTAAGACGAAATCGCTCCGCGTTTCGAATCCTCCTCATTCGGTGGCAGTGCTCGTTGCCCTGGATGGGAGGTTTTATTATGCAGGCGATTGCGAATAACGACGGCTTCGCGTTGATGGCCCCGGATCGACTGATCTCGTCGACCAGCGGGAGCTTCCGCGGTGTCGCGCTCGAACATATCGAACGTCTGGGGACGCAGGCTCGTGTCCTCGTTATCGACCTGAGCCAGACGGTCGAGATCGACGCCAGCGGGCTCGGCATGCTTGTGTTCATTCAGAAGCGCGCGAAAGAGCGCGGACTCTCGACCAACCTGCGCCACGCGCCAGAGCGGGTCCGCAATTTGCTGAAACTTACGCTGCTCGAATTTCTCTTCGAGTTCACGAACGAGTGATTCAGGGCCGCACGCCGTGGCCCCCTTCGGCGCAGCGACACAGACTTCACTCGCGGGCGGCGGCCGTGCATTGCGGCCGCCGTTTCGCATCCCCCGGCCGACGGCTAACGTTCGGGCGTGTCCCACGCGATCACGCCTATCGAGCACATACCGCGCACGCCACACGCCGCGGACGCCCCCGGTGCTCGTCCCGCCATCGAGGTCGACGCGCTCACGCGGGCATTCGGCCGCCGGGTGGCGATCCGACGGCTGACCTTCGCCGTGAACGACGGCGAGTGCCTCGCGCTCTTCGGCCCAAACGGGGCAGGTAAAACGACGCTTCTGCGGATTCTCGCCGGGCTCCTGCGACCTACGAGCGGAACGGCGCACATCGCCGGGGTCAAGCTTCCCGGCGGCGCCGAAGCCAGGGCCGTCGTCGGACTGATCTCGCATCAGAGCATGCTGTACTCGGCACTCACCGCGAAAGAGAACGTCGAGTTCACGGCGCGATTGTACGGGCTCGAGTCCCCACGCCAGGCGGCGATGCGTGCGCTGCAGCGCATGCGGCTCGAAGAACGAGCCGAGTCACCGGTTCGCTCCTTGAGTCGTGGAATGCAGCAGCGCGTGTCGATCGCCCGCGCGATCGTGCACGAGCCGCGCGTCGTGCTGCTGGATGAGCCGTACACCGGTCTCGACGAGACGGGCGCGGCGGCGCTCAGTGCGGCGCTGGAGTCGCTCAAGCGCAGTGGTGCCGCGCTCGTCCTCGTGACCCACCACCTCGGCGAAGGGCTCGCGTTGGCGACGCACACCGCAATCATGCGCGAAGGACAGTTCATCAAGCACGAGCCGCGTGGCACCGTGGAGCTCGATGCCTATCGCGACGTGTATCGCGAGGCGATCGGCTGATGAGCACCCGCGTACCGCCGGGCACCTTCGCTGCCGCCGCGCTGATCGCGCGTAAGGACCTCGCCATCGAGTTCCGCACACGCAGCGCGTTCCTCGCGGCGATCGTGTTTTCGCTCCTCGCGATCGTGATCTTCTTTTTCGCGTGGGATGCGACGGCGGTCAACGCCGTGGATCTCGCGCCCGGCGTTCTTTGGGTGATCTTCACCTTTTCAGGCCTGCTCGGTCTGCATCGCTCGTTCGGCGTCGAGGAGGCCGATCGGGCGATCGACGCGTTGCTCGCGTCGCCCGTGGATCGAGAGGCGGTGTTTCTCGGGAAAGCGCTCGCGAATCTCTTGTTCGTGCTCGGCGTGCAGGCGCTCGCGATTCCCGCGGTCGCACTCTTTTACAACCTTCCACTCTCCCGCGTGTTGGGTCCGCTCGTGGGCATTGCCGTGCTCGCGGCAATAGGACTCGTTTCGGTGGGCACGCTCTTCAGCGCGATGGCCGCGAACACACGACTCGCCGAGCTGCTGCTGCCAGTGCTCGCACTGCCGTTCTTCGTTCCGATCATTCTCCCGGCCGCGCAGTCGACCGCTCGGTTGCTGTCCGGCCGTCCAATCGCCGAAGCGATGAGTTGGTTGAGAATCCTGATTGCGTTCGACATCGTGTTCGTAGTCGCGTGCGCGCTTGCGTTCCCGTTCACGCTCGAGGACTAGCACACAGTTCCGATGACCACTCCTGTCCCGACTGAAGACCGCCGCAATATTGACTGGCTGTTGACCATCGCCGTTGTCGCAGTGACGGCGACGTTCATCCGCGCGATCTTTTTCACGCCGGCGGAGGCGCTTCAGGGCCTCGCGCAGAAAATTTTCTACGTCCATGCCCCGTCGGCCTTCATCGCGCTGTACGTCGCGTTCGGGATCGTGGCGGTTTCGGGCGCACTCTACCTGTGGCTTCGCGACGAGCGCCTGGATCGCATCGCTGCGTCAGCAGCAGAAGTGGGCGTCGTGTACATGACCGTCGTGCTCATTACGGGTCCCATGTGGGGCAAGCCGGTGTGGGGCACGTGGTGGACATGGGACGCGCGGCTGACACTGACGTTGTTCCTCTGGTTCGTGTTCCTTGGATACCTGATCCTTCGCGGAGCGATCGAAGATCACGGCACACGCGCCCGCTACTCGGCCGTGCTCGGCGTGCTCGGCGCGCTGCTCGTGCCGTTCATCCATCTCAGCGTGTACCTGTTTCGCACGCTGCACCCGATGCCGATCGTGCTCAAGCCGGGGCGTCCATCGCTGCCGAACAGCATGCTGGCAACGTTCGCGATGTCGTTCGTCTCGTTCGCGCTCCTGTTTGTCGCGCTACTTCGAGCACGGTACCGGCTAGCCGCACGAGTCGACGCCCTTGTGGCGGAGGAGGAGTTTGAGCCGGCTCCTATGCCTAACCTGCGCGCTGAGCCCATCCGATAATGCCTGACAATGCTGTCTTCTACCACGCCGCGTATACAGCGGCCATCATCATTTACGGGGGCTATGTGATCTCTCTCGTCGTGCGCAGCCGGCGCACGCGAGACCGCGAACGCCGCCAGATGCAGCGGGGCCTTGCGCGAGAGATCAACACCAAGTTGTAGGGCGAATTTGAGGCGCGGCCGCCACATCTGACGGAGTATTCAGGAGTTACCGAGTGGGAGCGGTCGATCCCAGCGGGCGCGATCCTTGCCCACTGATCGACATGCTGCGGCCCTTTGCGGCAGCCAACGTCACGCTCACCCCGACCCAACCGCCATGGATGCCAGCCTGTATTTTCGACTGAGGGACCGCATTGACGACGCAGCCTCGCTCGAAGAGCTGGCGGCTATAGAAGCCGAGATCGACAGCACCCAACCGCACGTCATGGAACGGCGCGCCTTGGAGCGACGAGTGAATCGCAGGGAGCAAGCACTGTCGGGTGCAACGATGTGACGACTGGGTGCCGGAAAACCGATGGGCCGAACGTTCGCTCGTCAGGCGCGCTGCTCTTCCGCGGCGCGCCTGACGGTTTTTCCGGGACTGCCGTGGGCGAAGTAGAATTATCGCCGCACGACTTTATCCGCGACCGTTTCTCTCGAACAGGCTCATGATCCATCCGTGGCGCGATCTGCCGCCAGGTCCGCATCCACCAGAAGAAGTCACCGCGGTGATCGAGATCCCGCGAGGCAGCCGAAACAAGTACGAGCTCGACAAGGAGCACGGGATGCTCAAGCTCGACCGCGTGCTCTACTCGGCCGTGCACTACCCGGGCGACTACGGGTTCATTCCACGAACGCTTCACGAGGACGGCGACCCGCTCGACATCCTCGTGCGCATCAATGAGCCGACGTTCCCCGGCTGTCAGATCGACGTGCGTCCCATCGGCGTGCTCAAGATGCTGGATCGCGGCGAGCCAGACGACAAGATCCTCGCCGTCCCGAGCCACGACCCCCAGCATAACGAGTACTTCGACATCGCCGACCTCCCGGCGCACTACCTCAAGGAGGTCGAGCACTTCTTCCGGATCTACAAGGATCTCGAGGGGAAGCGGATGGAAATCGCCGGTTGGGAGAAGAGCGATTCCGCCATGCGCGTGATCACGAAGTCGATCGAGCGGTATTCGGACACGTACCTGCGCATGGGGCCCTAACGAGTCATCGCTTCTTTCGTGATCGTGCCGGCGGCGGTGGTGGCGCGACCTCCGGAGGCGGCTCATCATCGGCGCGAACGGCGCCGTGCAGCGGAAGCTCCGGCGCGCGTCGCAGGAACAGTCTGTCGTACAGCACGGCCGCGAAGATCGCGCCGACGATCGGGCCGGCCCAGTAAACACCCTGTCCCTCGAAGATGCCGCTCGCTACGGCAGGGCCGAGCGAGCGGGCCGGGTTCATCGACGCCCCCGTCAGCGGGCCAATCGCGAGGATGTCGGCGCCGACGGTGAGGCCGATGGCGAACCCGCCGACTCTAGGAGCGTTCGGATCGACGGCGGTGGCGAATACCACGAACATGAGGAAGAACGTCGCGATCAACTCCAGCGTGAATGCCTGGCCGGTCGTCACGTCGAGCGAGATGGCCTGGCCCCCTCCGCGGGTTGCCGCAAACATGTCCGCCGGCATGCTCGCCTTGAGCACATACGCCGCCGCGATCGCCCCGAGGATCTGCGCACAGATGTAGATCCCCGCCATGAGCGGCTCGATTCGTCTCGCGGCGAGGAATCCGATCGTGACCGCCGGATTCAGATGGCCAGAGATGCGCATGGTCGCCGTGACCATTATCGAGAGGATCAAGCCGTGCGCGGTGGCTACTACCAAAAGTGGCGAGGCGGCCTTCAAGTGCTGAGCCGCCATGATCGCGCCGCTGCCGACGAACACGAGCGCGAAGATTCCGATGAACTCGGCGAGGAAATGCCGGGTCGCATCACGCATTGGGACGTGCTCCAGGGAAACGTGGAATTGGGCGGCGAAGTTAGGCGCAACGCCGTACTATCGCCACCCGGCAGCCTATCTAGTTGTCGCCCCGCATTACGATCGCGGCGTTGATGCCGCCGAAGCCGAACGAGTTGCTGACCACGACATCCAGGTCGGCGGGACGCCCGGCACTCGGGACGTAATCGAGGTCGCACGCCTCGTCCGGCGTCTGGAGATTGACGGTCGGCGGAACCCAACGGTTTTGCAGCGCGAGCGCGCAGATGGCTGCTTCGATCGCTCCCGACGCGCCGAGCGCGTGTCCGTAGTAGCCCTTTGTGCTGCTCACCGGCATCCGGTACGCGTGGTCACCGAACACTCGCTTGATCGCCAGCGTTTCCGTTGGATCGTTGAGCGGCGTGGAACTGCCGTGCGCGTTGACGTACGTGACGTCGGTCGGGGCGATTCCCGCATCCGCGAGTGCGAGCGTGATCGACCGTGCCGCCTGTGAGCCATCGGGAAGCGGCGCCGTCATGTGGTGCGCGTCGTTGGTCAACCCGTAGCCGAGTATCTCGCCGTAGATGGGAGCGCCGCGCGCGATGGCTCGCGAGCGCTCTTCGAGAATCAACACGGCCGCTCCTTCTCCCATCACGAAACCATCGCGGTCGCGGTCGAACGGCCGCGATGCCGAGGACGGGTCATCATTGCGTGTGGACATCGCCCGAATGAGCGCGAATGCTCCGAAGCACAGCGGAGAGAGCGGCGTTTCGGCACCGCCGCTGATCATCACGTCTGCGTAGCCATCGCGAACCTGACGGAAGCCTTCGCCGACGGCGATGGTCCCGGACGCGCGGCTCATCGCGTACGTCGAGATCGGGCCGCGCACGCCCAGATCGATGGCGATGATCCAGCTCGAAGCGAC
>JAJKIV010000426.1 GCA_021154285.1 Gemmatimonas sp.
GATGAAAGACCCCGGCCCGTTGGCGTTTGCTGCGGGCATCTTCGAGCTTGGATTCGCCGATGAGGACGCCGGCGTGATAGAAGGTGTATCGCATGGCGGCACGGTACGACCCTCCCGTGCTGAACGCGTCATCGAATCAAAACGTCTCGTACCAAAAAAACGTGGGCGGAGAACAGGCCCGAAATGGGCCCCGGACTCGCTGACGCTGTGCAGCAGCGGCTCTTCGAGCCATTCTTCTCGACCAAGCCTCACGGGCTCGGGATGGGCCTAACGATCGTGCGCGCGATCGTCGAGCGGCACAACGGGAAGCTTCACGCGGAGAACCCTGCGGTCAGCGCAGCGGATTGAGCTCCACGCCGGACTTCGTGATCACGACCTGCAGGATCCGCCCCTGATGGTCGAACCGGGCCTCGTCGATGCTCACTACGCGATGATCTCGAACCGTGTCACCGAGCGGACGACGATGGTACACGATGTACCACTTGTCGCCCGCGTTGAGCATGGAGTGGTGCCCGGCTCCCCTCGCGACGGTCGAGTCCTGCTGGAGGATCTTGCCAATGCGCTCGAAGGGGCCTGACGGCGACGTCCCGATCGCGTACGCCACCGCGTAGTCCGGGCCCGTCCATCCGCCCTCGGACCACATGAAGTAGTACTTGTCGTCCTTGGGCAGCATGTACGCACCTTCGACGTAGCCGGACGGCGTGATCTCCTTGAAGAGAGAGCCGTCGGGCAACGGCACGAGCCCGGTGAAGTCGTCGTTGAGCTTCGCGATGTTGCAGTGCCGCCAGCCGCCGTAGACGATGTAGTACGAGCCATCGCGGTCGCGGAACACGTTCTGGTCGATCGGCTGCGCCCCGTTGTGGAAGGCATCGATCAGCGGCTTGCCCAGAAAGTCCACGAACGGGCCGTCCGGGTTGCGCGATCGCGCGACGCCGATGCCGCCGCGTTCCTTGTCACTCTGGATGTCGTTCGCGCCGAAGAACAGGTAGTACCAGCCGTCCTTCTGAACGATGGATGGCGCCCACATCGCGCGCCGCGCCCACTTCACGCTCGAGGTGTCGATGATGCGCGGATGCTTTGTCCAGCTGATCAGGTCCTTGGACGAGAACGCGTCCATGAAGACCTGGCTGTCATACGCGGCCGAGTACGTGGGATAGATCCAATATTCGCCCTTGAATACGTGGGCTTCGGGGTCCGCGTACCAGCCTGGAAGGATCGGATTGCCCGACCGCGGTTGCTCGGAGCAGGCGAAGACGCCTAACGGTATGCCGATGACTGCGGCGAGAACCAGACTCCTGTGGTTCATTGGGACGTTGAGCCACCGATGAGCCGTCGAAACGCCAGGTCAGTGCGCAACGGATCCCACATCGGGTCGAAGCGGAGGTCATTCACGGAGACGTCGGATGGGATCGTCAACAGGAACATGAGCCGCCTAACGGCACTATCCGTCTCACCAACCAGCGTCTCGACGAACGCATAGTCCTCCTGCAAGTCCGTCCCGTCGATTCCGTCCTGCGACGCCGTCAGGATCTTCGTCGAACGCGCTGCTTCTCGCAACGCGTCGCTCTTGCGACCCAGCAGCGCGTACGCGATCGCAAGCTGCATATGCATGAACGCTTCCCTGGGCTCCGCCGCCAGGTGCCGCTCGAGGATCGTCCGCCCGGAGTCGGCATATGCTCGCATGCGCTCCCGCTGTCCATCACGTCGCGCCCAATCCGCGGTCCAGATCATGAGCTGTGCCGTGTCTCCACGGAACAGGTCCGGCGTTAGGCTCCGCATCACGGCGCTATCTCGCGCGGTGTACCCGACGAGCAGACCAGCCTTGAACCGGAGCCGGTCGATGATCTTCCCCCCGTCGGGCAGCGCCATCCCGTCCTGCAGTGACCGGCGGGCGGCCGCCACGTCGCCCGTCTCACCCAGCACAAACGTCGCGCGATCCGCGTAGACGCCAGCCCATCGCGGGTTCAGCGCAAGCGTCCGGTCGACATACCGAATCGCGTCGGCGTAGTGGCGCATCGCGCCGTGGATGTTTGCAACGCCGAAGGCGGCCGGCGCGGAGCGCGGGTCGAGCTCCGACGCACGCTCGAGGTTCGCTACCGCCTCCGCAAGGCGCCCTAACCGTCGCAGCAGCGTGCCGCGATTCGCGTAGACCTCTTCGCTGCCGGGCTGCCGTTCCGCTGCGATCGCGAGCTCGGCCAGCGCGCGATCGTAGTCATGAGGTCCCAGGTAGTAGTAGGCGCTTAGTGCGATGTGCGCTTCGGGAAGCTCCGGGTCGAGGCGCACCGCTGTCTCCGCGGCGGATCGCATGAGCGCGAGGCGCTTCGCCGTGCGGTCCGTGTTCGCCCCGTACAGGCTACTGTGCGCCTTCGCGAGCCGCGCGTACGCAAGCGCAAACTTCGGGTCGAGCGCCACAGCTCGCTCGAACATTTCGACAGCACGCGGCATGGTGTGAAGCTCGTCCTCCGTCGCGGTACGAAGCGCCTCGCCTCGCAGGTAATACGAGTATGCGTCGAAGTTCTCCGTCGGTCGCGCCGAGATGGACTTTCGCTCGCGGGCGCCGAGCGCGACTTCCAACGCTTCCGCCACACGCTCGCCGATCTGGCCTTCGACGTTGAACAGGTCTTCGGTCCTGGCGTCGTAGTGGTCGGCCCACACTGAGCTGCCATCGCGCGTCCGCACGAGCTCGACGGTGACTCGCACGCGGCGGCCGGCGGACTCGGAGCGATCCCACCGGACGTGTCCATCGAGCAGGTAGTCGACGCCGAGCTCGCGGGCGACCTCGTTGCGCGGCTTCGTCGTGTTGCGGTACTGCCGCGTGCTGCCGGGCGACATCACGCGCACGCCGGCGATGCTCGTTAGGCGGCTCGCCAGCTCGTCGCTCACGCCCGCGGCGAAGTACGCGTCCTCGGCGGCACCGACGTTGGCGAACGGAAGCACGGCCAGCGCTGGTCCGGACGCCGGGATGGGCATCGCGCTCCCGGACAGCGCGCCGGTCGCCGAGCGGCGGAGCTCCACGATGCCGATCGCGACGCTCACGGAAGCGACCAGGGACGCTGCGGCGACCCAGGGTCGCCGCCACACGGGACGCGCTGCGACGACCTCGGGGATAGGTAACGCGGGTGTGGCCGCGGTACCTAACGCCTGCGCGAACGCGGTCGTGCTCTGGAACCGGTCGTGGACGTTGTGGGCGAGTGCCCGCGCCAGCACGCCGTCCACGGCCGGCGGCACCCCCGGGCAGCGGGCGCTCGCCAGTGGGGGCGGTTCGAGCTCGGGGTCCGCGATCCCGTACACCCCGGCGGTGCCGAACGGCAGCTGGCCGGTGAGCATCTCGAACGTCATGCAGCCCAGGCTGTACACGTCGCTGCGGGCGTCGACGTCCGCCGCGCGCGCCTGCTCGAGGCTCATGTAGGCCGGCGTGCCGATCGCGGAGCCCACGACGGTGAGCGAGTTCGGCGAGCTGTCCGCGCCACCCGGGCTCTCCGGATGCTCGCGGTCGCCCGTGTCCAGCGCGAGCGCCTTGGCGACCCCGAAGTCCGCGACCACGACGTGGCCGCCGTCGATGAGCACGTTGGCGGGCTTGATGTCGCGGTGGATGACGCCGTTGGCGTGGGCGTACGCCAGCGCGTCGGCCACCTCGCGCACGATCGCCGCGACGTCGGCCAGCTCGAGCCGCCCCTCCCGCTCGAGCCGCTGCCGGAGTGACTCGCCCTCGATGTAGGGCATGGTGAAGTACACGAGCCCGTCCGGGGACTCGCCGGCCGTGAGCAGCGGGACGATGTGGGGGTGCCGGAGCGCCGCGGCGAGCCGCGTCTCGCGGTGGAAGCGCTCGATGCTCAGCCCGGCGCGGAGCTCCGGCGGAAGAACCTTCACCACCACGCGCCGGCCGAGCCGGGTCTCCTCGGCCACGAACACGCGGCTCATGCCGCCGCCGGCGAGCTCCCGTTCGATGCGGTAGGCCGTGCCTAACGCTGCCTGGAGTCGCTCGGCCAGGTCCGGGCCGTCGGCGCCGGGCGCGACCGCAGGCGTCTCGAGGAAGTCGGCGTCGCTGTCATACGCGGCGAGGAGTGACTCCACCTCCGCGCGAAGCTCCGCATCCGTGCCGCAGGCATTGGCGAGGAATGCCGCTCGTTCGGTCGCGGGCCGTTCGACGGCGTCGGCGAATATCGCGTCGATGGCGCGCCAACGTTCGGCGCTGACCGGCGGGGCCGGAGGTCGTTCTGTCACGTCACGCGGTCGTGAGCTCCCGGCGGAGCCACGCGCGCGCGGTGGTCCACTCGCGCTTCACGGTCGCCGGGGACGCGTCGAGCGCCTTCGCCGTCTCTTCGATGCTCAGGCCAACGAAGTAGCGGAGCTCCACCACGCGCGCCTTTCGGGCGTCCTGGGCCGCGAGGCGGTCCAGTGCCGCGTCGAGCGCCACGACGTCCACCGGTTCCTCGGAAGCGGCTACGCGGTCGGCGGCTCCGAGCGATAACGGAGCAACGTTTCCTCCCCGCTTCGCTCGTTGGCGAGCGCGCGCGTGATCGACGAGCACCGATCGCATCACCATGGCGGCAACAGCCAGAAAGTGTGAGCGGCTTTCGGCCCCGGCCCCGGGCTGGTTGACCAGCCGGACGTACGCCTCGTTGATGAGCGCCGTGGGCTGCAGCGTGTACTCGTGGCGCTGATCCCGGAGGGCATGGCGAGCCTGCTGATGCAGGACCGAGTAGACCTCGGGCACGAGCGCATCGAGGGCCGCGCGATCACCGCGCCCCCACGCATCGAGCAGCTGACTGATGGAGCGAGGTGAATCGGACGCCATCGTCCGTGAGCCGATTTCCCATCGAACGTCGACTATCAAGATAGGAAGCGACCAACCGGCCACAACCCCCGACTCTGCAACGGAATCGGCAGGCGCGTGCCCTCACACTCACGTGGACTCGTCCCATGACGACTGAATTCCCTCAAATCGTTCCTGCCGGTGTAGTTACGCAGGAGTTCCGGACGGTCGAAACGGTTCGCAAAGGCATCATCGCCGGCGTCGTTGGCAACATGCTCGAGTGGTACGACTTCGCGCTGTTCGGGTTCTTCGCCCCGCAGATCGGTGCCCACTTCTTCCCGGCGACCAACCCCACCGCCTCGCTGCTGGCCGCGTATGGGACGTTCGCCGCCGGATTCCTCATGCGGCCGATCGGCGGTGCCTTCTTCGGCCATATCGGTGACAAGTTCGGCCGCAAGCAGGCGTTGCTCTGGTCGGTTCTGGCGATGGCCCTCCCATCGTTCTTCATTGGGCTTTTGCCAAGCGAGGCCACGATAGGGCTTGCCGCACCCGTGCTCTTGCTCGTGTTTCGACTGCTGCAGGGACTCGCGGTTGGCGGCGAGTACA
>JAJKIV010000427.1 GCA_021154285.1 Gemmatimonas sp.
GCAACATGGGCGTTGATCCGGTGACCCACGCGATTTATCTCGCCGGCGCCAAGTTCGGCCCTGCGCCGTCCGGTCGGGGCCGGCCGCCAATGGAGCCGGGGTCGTTCGTCATCATGGTCGTCGAGAAATAATCCCGAACCCGGGAAGTCGGCGCTGTCTAGTCGCCGACCACCGGCGCCGCGTCCCCGACGACGGTCGTGTGCTTGGATCGCGAGCGCCGACGGGAGAGCGATTGTTGCCACTCGTCGAGGTAGGTGTAGAAAACGGGCGTGACGTAGAGGGTCACTAGCTGCGAGAACGCCAGACCGCCGACCACCGCGACACCGAGCGGGCGGCGCGTCGACGCGCCCGCGCCCCAACCGACCGCGATCGGAATTGCGCCCATCAACGCGGCCATCGTCGTCATCATGATTGGGCGGAAGCGCACGCTCGCCGCCTCGATGATCGCTTCCGACGGCGTACGGTTGCCGTCGCGCTGCACCTCGATCGCGAAATCGATCATCATGATCGCGTTCTTTTCCACGATGCCGATCAGCATGATGATCCCGACGAAGCCGTAAATGTCGAGATCGAGACCGCACAGTATGAGCGTCACCAGTGCGCCGAATGCGGCGAACGGCAACCCGGTGAGGATCGTGATTGGATGGATGAAACTCTCGTACAACACGCCGAGGATGACATAGATCACGAACACGGCGAGGAGCATGAGAACGAGCAGCCCTTCCTGCGTCGTCACGAACGCCTGCGCCATTCCGGAGAAGCTGGCGCCGACCTGCGCCGGCAGCACGTCCTTGGCAACTGCGTCGACCTGCTTCACCGCGGTCCCGATCGACATTCCCGGCGCGAGATTGAACGACACCGTCACCGACGGCAGCTGGCCCGAGTGGTTCACTGTCACCGGACCAACCGTATACTTGAACTTCGCTACGGTGCTGAGCGGAACGAGCGGCCCACGCGACGATCGCACCCAGAGTTTGCCGAGTGCCTCGACATCCTGTTGGTAGTCGGGCAGCAGTTCCATGACGACCCAGTATTCATTGGTCGCGGTGTAAATCGTCGACACCTGACGCTGCCCGAACGCATCGTAGAGGGTGTTCTCGATCTCGCTTGCCGACACGCCGAGCTGGCCCGCCTGCTCGCGATCGATGTCGATCGTCACCTGCGGATTCTCGATGAGCATGTCGCTCGTCACGTCGATCAGGCCAGGGATCTGGCGCATGCGACGCTCCATCTCCCGCGCCGCCGTGTTCAACGCCGCCATGTCGCCGCTCTGCAGCGTGTACTGATACAGACTCTTCGACGACAGACCGCCAATCGAAATCGCCGGCGGGTTTTGGATGTAGGTGGTGATGTCGGGGACGTTCGCCGTCGCCTTCATCAAATCGCGCGCGATGTCTTCGGCGCTCCGATTGCGCTCGGCGATCGGCTTGAGGTCGACCGTCACCTGACCCTGGTTCGCCGCCGCCGTCGTGCCTACCGATGAAGTGACCGACCGCACGTCCGGGTCGCGTCGAATGACCTCGGCCACTTCTGCCTGGTGCTGCACGAGCGCGTCGAACGAGACGCCTTCTTGTGCCTCGGTCGTCGCCAGGAGCTGCCCGGTATCGTCGGTCGGGAACAGTCCTTTCGGCGTGGACCAGAACAGGTACCCGGTCGCAACGAGAATGACGAACGAGAACACGAGCGTGAGCGGCCGACGCGCCATCACCCAACCGAGACTGCGCTCGTAAACGCCGAGCCAGCCGTTGTAAAAGTTCTCCGTCGCTTGGTAGAGGCGCCCATGCTGCTTGCCGTGATCCGACTTGAGGAATCGGCTCGACAGCATCGGCGTGAGCGTCAGCGACACGAAGCCGGATACGAGAATGGCGACACCGATCGTTACGGCGAATTCGTGGAACAACTTGCCGATGATCCCGCCCATGAACAGGAACGGGATGAATACCGCGGCGAGCGAGAATGTCATCGACAAGATGGTAAAGCCGACCTCCGACGCGCCGTCGATCGCCGCCTGCATCTTGTGCTTTCCCATCTCCATATGGCGGACGATGTTCTCGAGCATCACGATCGCGTCGTCCACGACGAATCCGACAGCGAGCGTGAGTGCCATCAGCGACAGATTGTCCAGACTGTAATGCAGCAGGTACATCACCGAGAACGTGCCGATGATCGACATCGGCAGCGCAAGGCTCGGGATGATCGTCGCCGACCAATTGCGCAAAAAGACGAAGATGACCGCGACGACGAGAAATAGCGTGAGCTCGAGCGTGAACGTCACATCGTCGACCGACGCTTTGATCGTCATCGATCGGTCGTACAGGATCGACATCTGAACCGTCGGCGGGATCTCGGCTCCGATCTTATCGAGCGCCGCCTTGACCCGGTTGGCGACGTCCACGGTGTTCGTGCCCGGCTGCCGCTGCACCGCCAATACGATCGACCGTGAGCCGTTGTACCAGCTCGCCGTCTTGTTGTTCTGCACGTCGTCCGTGATCCGTCCGATCTCCTCGAGGTGGACGGGCGCACCATTGCGGTAGGCGACGATGACGTCGGCAAACTGACTGGCGTTCTCCAACTGCCCGGTCGCCTGGACGGTCAGCGCCGTACGCGGACCATTCAGTACGCCGGTCGGCATGTTCACGTTCTGCTGCTGGATGGCCTGCGCCACATCCTCGAGAGCGATGTTGCGCGTGGCGAGCTGTCCCGGATCGAGTTGGAGTCTCACCGCGTATTTTTGCGCGCCATACACGAGGACCTGCGCGACGCCTCCAACCATCGACAAACGCTGAGCGATCGACGTCTCGCCAATCTCATCGAGCGCGGACAGCGAGACTTCGCTCGACGTCAGCGCCAGTGTGAGAATCGGCGCGTCGGCCGGATTCGTCTTCTGGTAGGCCGGCGGGATGATTCCCTGTGGCAGCTGTCGAGCCGTCTGCGCGATCGCCGCCTGCACATCCTGCGCGGCCGCGTCGATGTTCCGATCGAGCGCGAACTGAATGACGATCTGCGTCTGCCCGAGGCTCGACGTCGACGTCATGTTGTCGATGCCGGCGATGGTCGAGAATTGTTTCTCGAGCGGCGTCGCGACGGTGGCCGCCATCGTCTGCGGGCTCGTCCCGGGGAGCGTCGCACTCACGGTGACCGTCGGGAAATCGACGTTCGGCAGGTCGCTCACCGGCAGCTGCCGGTAGGCGACGATCCCGAAGACGAGAATCCCAATCATGACGAGGGTGGTCATGACGGGGCGCTTGATGAATAGAGTCGTAAAATTCATAGGGGCACTGTATATGCTTTGCGCGCCAGGGCCGAGCTAACAGCTAAACAGCTAGATAGCTAAAGCTATCAGCCCAAGCGGAATGACATCTATTTGAAAACCCTAAACAAAGCGAAGCATGCCGATTCGCTGATAGCTTTAGCTATTAGCTGTCTAGCTGTTAGCTCAGCCTCCAGCTGTTAGCTCAGCTTCAGCTCAGTCTCCAGCAACCGGCACCGGATGCGCCTCCGTCGGCACCCTCATAGGCGCCCGTCTCCCAATCCAGCTCTGCAACTCATCGAAGTACGAGTAAAAAACCGGCGTCACATACAGCGTTACGATCTGCGAGAACGCCAATCCGCCCACCACGGCGATACCCAAGGGCCTTCGCGATGCGGCGCTCGTGCCGACGCCGATCGCGATCGGTAACGTGCCGGCGATCGCCGATACGGTCGTCATCATGATCGGACGGAAGCGCACGCTCGCGGCCTCCACGATCGCCATCGCCGGCGGGATGAGCTCACTCCGCTGACGCTCGAGCGCGAAGTCGATCATCATGATCGCGTTCTTCTCCACGATGCCGATCAGCATGATGATCCCGACGTAACCGTACACCCCGAGCTCGACGTGCGTGATGTACAGCGCGAAGAGCGCGCCGAACGCCGCGAAGGGGAGGCCGGTGAGTATCGTCACCGGATGGATGAAGCTCTCGTACAAAATCCCGAGAATGATGTAGATGATGAAAATGGTGATCAGAATCAGGATTCCCATGCCCTTCTGCGAATCCTGAAACGCCTGCGCTGTCCCGGAGAAACCGCCGGTGATCGACGCCGGCAGGATCTCTCGCGCGATACGTTGCACCTCGACCGTCGCGGCGCCGAGGGACACACCCTCGGCGAGGTTGAACGAGATCGTCATCGACGTCATCTGGCCGGAGTGCGCAACACTCAACGGGCCAGTCGTCAGCTCGAACGTCGCCACTTCGGGGAGCGGAACCTGACGACCACCCGCCGCCGGTACGAAGAAGTGTTCGAGGACCGACGCATCCGTCTGCGCACTCGGCACCGTTTCCATTACAACGGTATACTGATTGGTCGGCATGAAGATGGTGGAGACCTGCTGCGCATTGTACGCATTGGCCAGTGCGTTCTCGATTCCCGCCGGCGTCGTCCCCATCGCCAACGCGCGCTGCCGGTCGATGTGCACTTTGAGGATCGGGCTGCGGTTGAGCAGATTCGAGTTCACGCTGCTCAACATCGGGCTGTCCTGCAGCCGGTTGAGCAGCCGCTCACCCTGTTTGTACAACTCCTGAATGTCCGGCCCGCGCAGGGTGTACTGATAGGATGACCTTCCGCCACGACCGCCGATCTGAATGCTCGGCGGGTTCGTGACCGAGATGTCCACGCCGGGCGTCTGCATGGCACGTCGCAGCTCGAACACCATTTGGTCGGCCGGCGGTCGAGTACCGGCCGGCTTGAGCGTGATGTTGAACTGAATCTGATTCGAAGGCCCCATCGAGCCGACGTTCATCGTGAACGATGCGATGTTCGTGTCGGTGGCGAGCTTCGCCGTCACCAGCTGACCCAAACGCATCATCTCCGTGAACGGCGTGCCCTGAGGCGCCTCGGCGTTTGCGTTCAACGAACCCGTGTCGTCCGGCGGGAACAGGCCCTTCGGAATGTTCGTCCACACGAAGTAGGTCGCGACAAGCACCGCGGCCGAGAACGCGAGCGTTACCGGGCGATGCGTCATCACCCAGCGGAGACTGCGCTCGTACGCGTGGAGAATGGCCTGGAAGCCCCGCTCGGTCAGTTGGAACAGTCGCCCATGTTTCTCATCGGCCGAGTGTGCCTTGAGGAGCCGGCTGCAAAGCATGGGCGTCAACGTCAGCGCGATGAATCCCGAGACGAGCACCGCCACGCTGATCGTCACGGCGAATTCGCGGAACAACCGGCCGATGATCCCGCCCATGAACATCAGCGGGATGAACACTGCGGCGAGCGAGAGACACATCGACAGAACGGTAAAGCCGACTTCGGCGGCTCCATCGAGCGCCGCTTGCATCGGCGTTTTTCCCATCTCGATGTGGCGCACGATGTTCTCGAGCATCACGATCGCGTCGTCGACGATGAA
>JAJKIV010000428.1 GCA_021154285.1 Gemmatimonas sp.
GGTGACCTCGGCGCCGTGGCCGAAGCGGTGCTCACCGAAGGCGAGGTGGGGCTCGCGCACTGGGCGCTCAAGCTCTTCCGCCCCGTGCAGCCGATGCTCGCCGACTCCGCGCCTAACGTCGAGGAGGCGTTGAAGGAATTCGGCGACGACGTGGCGGCGGTGCTCGAGTGGAAGCTGGATGGCGCTCGCATCCAGGTTCACAAGCAGGGCGATCGTGTCGCGATCTACACGCGGAATCTCAACGACGTGACCCCGGCCGTGCCCGAGGTCACCCAGGCAGTCCGCGCGCTCCCAGCGGAGGAGCTCATCCTCGACGGTGAGGTCATCGCGCTGGACAAGAACGAGCGTCCGCTGCCGTTTCAGGTGACCATGCGGCGGTTCGGCCGCCGGCTGGACGTGGACGCGCTGCGAGCCGAGTTGCCGGTCGTCCCGTTCTTCTTCGACATCCTCCGGATCGACGGCGAGGATCTGCTCGACCAGCAACTCCATCAGCGCCTAACGCGCCTCGACGCCATCGTTCCCGCCACGATGCGCGCGCCGCGCGTCGTCACCGCCGACGTGACCGAAGCCAAGCGGTTCGAGGCGACGGCGCTCGACCGAGGGCACGAGGGGCTCATGGCCAAGTCGCTCTCCGCGCCCTACGCGGCCGGCCGACGGGGTTCGGCGTGGCTCAAGGTCAAGACGGCACGCACGCTCGATCTCGTCGTCCTCGCTGTCGAATGGGGCTCGGGCCGCCGCAAGGGTTGGCTCAGCAACATCCACCTCGGCGCCCGCGATCCTGTGAACGGTGGCTTCGTCATGCTCGGCAAGACGTTCAAAGGGATGACCGACGAGATCCTCGAGTGGCAGACGAAGGAGCTTCTCGCGCGGGAGACGCGTCGCGAGGGACACATCGTGCACGTGAGGCCGGAGCTCGTGGTGGAGGTGGCGTTCAACGAGGTGCAGCGCAGCCCGCACTACCCGGGCGGCGTTGCGCTGCGGTTCGCGCGCATCAAGGGATACCGTCACGACAAGCGCGCCGAGGAGGCAGACACGATCGAGTCCGTGCTGGAGCTCGCGCCACGGTAGTCGGTAGTCCGTAGTCGATAGTCGTTAGCTAACGACTATCGACTACGGACTAGCGAGGTCAATCGCCACTGGACGGGCGATCTTGCGGGCGCGCCCGGAAAGCTGCTTGTTATGACATGGCTCACGCGACTCTGCCCGACGCCCGCCTCGCACCGTCGGCCGCGGCAACCACACCTGCGGGTCTGCGGCCGCTTGGCATTGGCCAGGCGCTGCTCTATTTCGGGATTCCATCCGCCGTCTTCAGCGCCAGCCTCCTCGGACTTCTGCCGTGGATGATTCGTCAGGGCGCGTCGCTCTTCGTCACGTTCAACGTGACGTTTGGCGGGCCGCTCGCGCTCATGTTGGTCGCCGCGATCGTCGCCTATCGGCTCGAGGGAAGGCCGTGGTCGATGAGCGCATTTCGCGAGCGCATGCGCCTGGGTCGGTTCGACTGGCGGCTTGGCGTGTGGGGTCTCGCGATCGGTGCGTTCTCGATGTCCGCGGGGCTAGTCATCAACCCGTTGCTCCGTCCGCTGGCGAAGGTGCACCTCTATACCGCGCCGCCGGAGTTCATGACGCTCATGGGCTCGATCACGGGTGCCAGCGCATTTCTCGGCATGCAAACGGCCGGGAACTGGTTGCTGCTCCTGTGGGGAATTGCTTGCCTCATCATTCTCAACATCTTCGGTGAGGAGCTCTGGTGGCGCGGCTACATCCTGCCGCGTCAGGAGCTCGCGAACGGGAGCTGGGCCTGGGTCGTGAACGGGGTGCTATGGGCGGCGTTTCACATCTTCTATCACACGACGCTGTTCAGTTTCGTCTCGTACATCCCACTTTGCTGCCTGATTGCGTACGTCGCACAGCGCACGCGGAGCACGTGGCCGGGCGTGATCGGCCATACGCTCGGCAATATCATGTTCCTCGTTTTCCTGGCCCGCGGCGTCATTGGCATATGAGTTGGGAGTCGTTGGACGCGAGTCGTAAGTCGGTATCAACAGCTCTTGCCTTCGGCTAACGACCACCGACCACCGACCACCGACGAGCAACTACCTTGCTCGCCTCTCGGGCCCATAGCACGACGCTCGCGGCCACGATGCAGCGCGCCCAGTCCATTGCCCCGAGCGGCACGGTCCCGAACGCGCGCTGCATAGCGGGCACGTAGAGCACGACGCACTGCAGGACGACCGAGAGCGCGATCGACAGCCACAGCCAGCGGTTCGTGAAGAAATGAGCGAACGCGCTACGCACATCCGACCGCGCGTTGAAGGCGTTGAACAATTGCGCGAGCACCAGTGTCGTGAACGCCATTGTCCGCGCGTACGGCACTGTGCCGCTGCCTTCAATGAATCCGCCCGGCAGCGATGCGTCGAGGACCAGCAGCGTGCTGGCGGCGATCACCACGCCAACGAAGAAGATGCCGCGCCACATCTGCGCGGTGATCACGCCTTCGCCGTGGGGCCGCGGAGGCTGGTCCATCAGGCCCTCGTCCGCGGCGTCGACGCCGAGCGCGAGAGCCGGTGCGCCGTCCGTCACGAGATTGATCCAGAGGATTTGCGTCGCGAGCAGTGGCAACGCCACGCCACCTGCCTCACGCGGCAGTCCGAGCCGCGTGCCCAGCACCACGCCGAAGAACATCGTGAGCACTTCGCCAATGTTCGACGACAGCAGGAATCGCAGGAACTTCCTGATGTTCGCGAAGATCGCGCGCCCTTCCTCCACCGCGGCCACGATCGACGCGAAGTTGTCGTCGGCGAGCACGACGTCGGCGGCCTCCTTCGAGACGTCCGTGCCCGTGATGCCCATCGCGACGCCGATGTCCGCGGCTTTGAGCGCCGGCGCGTCGTTGACGCCATCGCCCGTCATGGCCACGATGGCGCCGCGCCGCTGCAGCGCCCCGACGATCCGCAGCTTGTGCTCCGGGTTCACGCGCGCGTACACGGATATTTCGGTGACCATTCGCTCGAGCATCTCGTCGGCTATCTGCTCGAGCTCCGCGCCAGTCGTCGCGCGGGTGTCGGTCGTGATCCCGAGCTCCCGCGCAATGACGGCCGCCGTTCTCGGATGATCGCCGGTGATCATGATGGGCCTGACGCCCGCGCGCTTCGCCCGGGCTACCGCCTCGGCCGCCTCGGTTCGGGGCGGATCGATCATCCCAATCAAGCCGGCGAACACGAGGTCGTTCTCGATGCCGACGTCCACGCCGCCGTCATCCTGTCGGACGACGTGATCGTTAGGCAGACGCCGGATGGCGACGCCGAGCGTTCGGAGGGCCTGATCGGCAAGATCCTCGTTCGCGCGGCGGATCTCCGCTCGACGTTCCGGCGTCAGCGGCCGAGGCTCTTCACCAACGAGCTCGCGCGTGCATCGCGTGATCAGGACGTCCGGTGCTCCCTTCGCGAACACGATCAGCCGGTCGTCGTGCTCCGTTTCCCGATGCACGGTGCTCATCAGCTTTCGCTCGGACGAGAACGGAACCTCACCCACGCGTGGCAGTCTCGAATCGAGATCGGTGGCTTCGAGACCGCATTTTCGTGCGGCGACGATGAGCGCCCCTTCCGTGGGATCTCCTTGCACCACCCATCGGCCGTCTCGCTCGTACACCTCCGCGTTGTTCGCGCGGTCCGCCGCGGCGAGTGACCGCTCGACCTCCACACGCAGGGCGCCGTCGAGCGGTCCGCCGCCTTCCCGGGTCGCGAACCCGTCAGGCGCGTAGCCGGATCCGGTGAACGTCACCCGCCCACTGGCGGTGACGACCACCCGCACCGTCATCTCGTTCTTCGTGAGCGTGCCCGTCTTGTCGGACGCGATCACGCTGGCCGAGCCGAGCGTCTCGACCGCCGCGAGGTGGCGCACGATCGCGTTACGCTTCGCCATTCGCTGCACGCCGATCGAGAGCACCGCCGTGACGACGGCAGGCAGTCCCTCGGGCACGGCGGCGACCGCGAGCGCGACACCGAGGATGAGGACGTTGACGATCGCGCCGAACCCACGCACGTGGTCGACCAGAATGATCGTCGCGATCATCACGATCGCTATCGCGATGACGACGAGGCCGAGCACCGTGCCTGTCCGGTCGAGCTCACGCTGGAGTGGTGTCTCCTCATCACGCGCTTCCCCGAGCAGGCCGGCTATCCGTCCCACCTCCGACTGCATGCCGGTCGCGGTGACGAGCGCCGTCCCCCGTCCGTACGTGGCCGTGGTGCCGCTGAACACCATGTTGTCGCGGTCCCCGAGCGCGACGTCGTCCTCGATCGGGTTCGTGTTCTTCGAGACGGGAAGACTTTCCCCGGTGAGCGACGCCTCCGCCATCTGAAGCGCCGTCGCCTCGACGAGCCGTCCGTCGGCGGGCACCGTGTCGCCTTCCTCGACGAGAATCAGGTCACCTGGAACGAGCTCCGCGGCCGGTACGCGCCGGCGCTGACCTCCGCGGACGACCGTGGCTTCCGCCGCCGACAAGGTTCGAAGCGCGGCGACCGCCGCCTCGGCGCGTGATTCCTGGATGAAACCCATTGCCGCGTTGAGCAGCACGATGGCGAAGATCGCAATCGCCTCGTAGGGCAAGCTCGTGTCCCGCTCGTAGACCCAGAGCAGCGCGGAGATCGCCGTCGCGATGAGCAGCAGCACGACGAGCACGTCCTGAAACTGCGCCAGAAACCGCCGCCAGCCGGGTACGGGCGGTTCGGCGGTGAGCTCGTTAGGCCCGTAGCGCGCGAGTCGCGCCTGTGCCTCCTCGTCGGCGAGACCGCGGTGCGCGTCCGTGCCGAGCGCTCCGGCAACCGCGTCGGCGGAGTCACGGTACGCGTTTGCGGAGTCGCGGGTGTCGGCAGGGCGCGGGATCACCAGACGAAGCGAGCGAAAGCGGGTGACTTCGTCAAGGCGGGTGAGCCGTCGCGGCCGCAGATATGCAGGGTCGCACCGCAGAGGAGACAACGAATGCCGCTCACTGAGAAGCAACGACGCCATCTTGCGCGCCGCCTCCAGGAAGAACGGACGCGAGCGCTGCGCACCCTGAACCGCAACGTCGGCGAACACGCCGATGGCGACGAGCAGGACCGTTCCGGAGATCTCTCCGCTGTTCCGCTGCACCCGGCCGACCTCGGGACGGATACGATGCAGGCGGAGCTCGACGCGTCGAACGCGACGCGTGTCTCGAGGGAGCTGGCCGAGATCGACGCGGCGATCGACCGGTTGCATACCACGCCGGAGAAGTACGGGGTGTGCGAGGACACCGGGGAAGACATTTCATACGAGCGACTCGATCTCATCCCCTGGGCGCGAACGTGCGCTGGCATGTCGGCGCGGTCCCAGGAGCGCCCCGACCAGCCTGAGGCACGTTAGGCGTGCACTCATTCGCCCCGTAAGGGGTCAGACTCCTTTTCCATCGTTTCAACCCACGGCATCGCGGACCGGACGCTCGAGCGTTCCTGGACCCGTCTAGTCTCGATTTCGGGCAAACATTGACACCAGTATTGTACTGGTGTTAGAGTAGTGTAGAACCTGATTTCGGAGGCGGCGCATGCGAGTTGGCGATTTCAGCGTCGAGGTCATCGGCGCTGACGGGGCGACCCACGAGTTCGAATCCGGCCATGTGGCGGCCCGGCCCGGTCAGGTCTACGTCCTCCGACTCCGCAACCACGGACCGCTGCGATGCGTAGCCGATGTCTCGATCGACGGCCATGGCGTGACGGGCAACGGACTGGTGATCGACGCGTGGCGGAGCGTCGATCTCGAGCGTCCGATTCACGCGACGGAGCGCGGTCGCTTCACAGTCATCGCCGAGGGCGACGAGCGGGTATTCGGGCCGGATGGCGGGCGCGACAACGCCGACCTCGGGCTCATCGAGGCGCGGTTTCGTCGCGAGCTGCCTAACGCAATGCGTCCGGAGCCGGTGGATGAGCCGAGCATCGGTCGTCCGATCGTGACGCTGCCATCGCCGTCCGGGCCGCATTCACCGGATCCCGGCCCAATTCCTTCGCGCCGTCCAATGGCGCCGCCCGACTGGTCGCCACTGACCTGGCAGGCGAGCGCGGGCGTCCCGCGCACAGCGTTAGGCAAGGCGCGGCGCACAGACATGCCGGTCACGTCGCTCCTGGCGCGCGAGGCGCCCGAGGTCTCGGTCGAATCGCCACACCGTCCCGAGCAGCTGGGGGACGCGATCGAGCGCGCGGCCGGCACGGGTCTCACGGGCAGCTCGAATCAGGAGTTCGTGAAGGTGAGCGTCGGTGCGCTCGAGGCCGAGGCGACGGTGATTCGGCTTCGCCTCGTTATCGGCAGTGAGGAAGCGCTGGCGGCTCCTCGCCCCTTGCCAGCGAACGACGCCGTTCCCGCCCGGCCGGCGCCGCGGCCGTAGCGAGCGTCATATGTCGAGACGTAACGCTCACGTGGGATCGAACGGCGAGCGGTCCGCAGAACGTGTGGAGGCAGAACGCGTCGTTGTCGACGAGCTGGACGCGTGGCGCGCGCGCATGCTGCCGGATGCATCGGCGCCGCTCGACGCCGACGCACTCGCGCGGCTCGTGGTCTCGTGCCTGAGCACGTTAGGCGTCGACGCGCCGGACTTCTCGGTCAACACGGTCCACTACTACCGCCGCAAGGACATTCTGGACGCGCCGGAAGGGCGGACATCGGCAGCGCGCTACGATCTGCGCCACGTGTGGCAAGCGGCCGGGGCTCGGCTTGCCGGGCACCTGGGGCTTGTAACGCTCGCGGAGGCCCGCACTATGACGCGTGGGGTGGACGAGCGCGCGCTCGTGGCGTTCGTTGCTGCGCGCGTGGTCGATGCGCGTGCGCGTGCGCACCTGCGCCGGGCGTCGACGTCAGTCCACGCTCGGCCGCTGCCCGGCGTCTTTGCCGCCTCGCCCGCGTCGCCGACACACGCTGCTGCGACCGACGTCGCGTCGGTCCCGCGCGGCGGAACGCCGGCGCTCATCATCGCACTCACGGGTGACGCGTGGTGCGTGCTGCCGGCGAGTCATCCCGCTCATCACTCGCTGGCGTCCGCGGTCGAGCTCGTCCGCGAGCTCGCGTCGGCACTGCGTGTTCCGCTCGAGTCCCAGGTGCTCGCCGTTCGGGCGGGTGCCGAGGCCTAACGATACCGTCATGCCGTCCATCTATCTCCCACAGATCATCGAGCGCTCGAACCGCGGCGAGCGCGGCTACGACGTCTTTTCGCGGCTCCTCCTGGACCGCATCGTCTTCCTCGGGACCGAGCTCGATGATGACGTCGCGAACCTGATCATCGCGCAACTGCTCTTTCTCGAGGCCGACGGGCCGGGGAAGGACATTCAGCTGTACATCAACTGTCCGGGTGGCAGCGTGTCGGCGGGGCTCGCGATCTACGACACGATGCGGTACCTGGAGTCGCCGGTCGGGACGATGTGCATGGGGATGGCGGCGAGCATGGGATGCTTCCTGCTCGCCGCGGGGCATCCCGGGAAGCGTCAGTCGCTGCCACACGCGCGGATCATGATGCACCAGCCGTCGCAGTCGGGGGCGGTGCAGGGCGTGGCGGCGGACATCGAGATTCGCGCGAAGGAGATTCTCTACATGCGCGCGAAAATGTTCGAGCTACTGGCGCGGCATGCCGGGCAGCCGCTGGAGCGGATCGAGCGGGACTTCGATCGGGATCGGTGGATGGCGGCGCCGGAGGCGCAGCGGTATGGGCTGATTGATGCCGTGGTGGAGACGAGAGAGGCGGCAGCGGGCCAGATTGCGCAGTCGGTTGGCGTGAATCGTTAGGCCGGGACATCGGGACTCGGGACATCGGGACTCGGGACTGGGGACTCGGCCGGGAGGCTATTACCGCCGAGAAAGCCTCCTTGGTGCTAATGGCTTCCCGGCCGAGTCCCGATGTCCCGAGTCCCGATGTCCCGATGTCCCGCTGACACTCTCCAGACACTTACGGCTCGGCCCCTCACCACTCCATTGACACACGCGTTGTCGATTTTTCGTCGGGTCATTCGACATATGGATAGACCCGCAATCGACGCCGCGGCCAGCCGCCCGAGATCAGCGGCCCAGGTCGCCGGCAACTGGAACGGCAGCACTGGAGGAAGTCGTGACGCCCATCGTGAAGCGCGAAAGACCTGACCGATCCGCCCGAACGGCCCGATCCGTTCGCCGCGGAACCACGCGCGCCGAGTCACTGCCAGCAAACCCGAAGCAAGCCTTATACATAGCCGTCGTGCACGCCGCCGACGGTGTCCGGTTCTCCGCCGTTGCCGAGTCTCGCTACGAGCTCGTGCATCGGATTGCCGACTACGTGCGGCAATGGGGTGGCTACCTCCTGCGCCCGGACCACGCTCGCCACCTCCGCGGACTGCTCGCGCGCGGTGAGTGGGAAGCGGCGGTCGAGCTCTACTTCGGCCTCGTCGGTAAACGGTGGGACAAGGAGTGGCTCGTCACCGCGGTTGCGGCCACGGACGGACGGCGCAGCGTGGCTGGAGTGCTGGGCGAAGTGGTGGTGCCAGAGGCGCTGCCCGAGTCGGCTGAGGAACGCGACATGCCGGAACGCGAGGCAGAGATCTCGCTGGCGCGTGCGCTGTAGCCGCTCGCCGGTAGTGTAAAGGAAGCGTGCGGGCTGCCGCCGAAGCTGACGGCAGCCCGCGCTGCGACCGGTCGCCAAACTAGATTGCGACGGCACCATCCTTTAGCCTCGAAACGGGAGAGCTGTCAGCGACCGTGACCGACGTATCCGTCAGCGCCCCGGCGAAATCCGCAACCGCGCCGAGCCCGGTCGCGCCGGCACTTACCGCGACGGCCGAGCGTCGCCGCTACGACCGGTCGATCATCGAAGGCCCCCTGCGGTCGGCCGTGTGGAAGATCGCGTGGCCGACGATGCTCACGAACATCATCGGCGGCATGCAGGGCATCGTCGACCACATCCTGGTCGGGCACCTCGTGGGCTACAAGGGGAACGCGGCCATCGGCGACGCGTGGCAGATCTTCCTCATCGTCATCGCGTTCATCTCGTCGCTCTTCATCGGCATGGGCGTGCTGGTCGCGCGGTTCGCCGGCGCTGGCGACGAGGAGAAGGTCGATCGCGTCGTCTATCAGGCGTTCCTCACGGCGGTCGGGATCTCGCTGCTGGTCATGGCGCCGATCGGTTGGTTTGCGTCGCCGGTGCTGCTCGATCTCGTGAACGCCGCGCCGCAGGTGAAGGCCGAGGCGCTTCCGTTCCTGCGGATCATGTTCGTGGCCAGCGTCGGCATGATGGTGTTCTTCATGTTAGGCGGAGCGCTTCGAGCCGCCGGCGACGCGCGCACGCCGATGATCCTCGGGATCGCGCTCACGATCCTCAATCTCGTGCTCAACATCGTGTTCATCCGCGGGCTCGGGCCGATCCCCGCGCTCGGCACCAAGGGTGCGGCGGTGGGCACGTGCATCGCGTCGGGCAGCTTGATGATCTACTCGCTCTGGAAGCTCTGGGGCGGCACGTGGGTCGTGAAGTTTCCGCGCGGTGAGGGGTATGGACCGGACTGGTCGATCATTCGCGCGCTGTTCCGCTTCGGCTTGCCGTCGGGGATTCAGGGGATCGCGATGAACGTGGGCGGGACGCTGATGCTCGCGTTCATTGGCTCGGTCGCGCAGGGACGCGCGGCGCAGGCCGCGTTCGCGATCGGCTACTCGCAGCTCTTTTCACTCATCACGTGGACGTCGGTCGGGCTCATGGGCGCGGCCGCCGCGGTGGCGGGTCAGAACCTCGGTGCCGCGCAGCCGGAGCGTGCGGAAGCGGCCGTGCACGTCGCCGCGCGCTACGGGATCGGCGGCGCGGTGTTCATCGGCCTCTTCTTCCTGCTGATCCCGCGTCAACTGCTCGGTGTGTTCGGCATGAGCGACCCGGCGGTGCTCGAGATCGGCGCGCAGCTGTTGCGCGTGCTGAGCGTGTCGGGGCTGTTCATCACGATAGCGCTCACGTACACCGGCGGGCTGCAAGGGACGGGAGACACGAAGAGTCCGCTCTACATCTCGATCGTATCGCAGATCGTTGTGCCGTTAGGCATCTGCGCCGTGATCAAGGAGACGGGGACGCTCCAGCCGCTGCATATCTGGATCGCGATCCTGGTTGGGCATGTGACGCGCTGCACGTTGAGTGTGGTGCGGTTCAATCAGGGGAAGTGGAGGAACATCGCGGTGGATATGCGCTGAGTGACAGCAAACGGCGCGAACCACAGACGGCAGTTCTCTGCCGTCTCCTGTCTCACACGGCTCGTTGTGGATCAATGCCTAACAAGCCACGCGACATCGCAGCCGCACCATGAGAATCTCGTCGGCCATGTGCAGCGAACCTATCGTGGCGTACGCCAGCGTCGGCTGCACCCGTCGGATGGACTCGATGTCCCGCACCGGAATCGAGCGCAGCACGTCCAGGCCGCCCGCGAAGTCTCCGTCGATGAACACGCTGATGGTTCGCGGCTCCCCGCGTACGTCACCCGCTCCCGGACGCGGCTGGAGAAACAGCGGTCGTAGTCGCTCGACTGCCACGTACGCATTCTGATGGGCTTCCGTAGCCATCTCGCTCCACGTGAGTACGTCACTCGAATGCGGAACGGACGAATGCTGCGGACCAGCCGAGCTGGCGCACGCGGCGCTCAACATAGCAGCCGTCGTTATGACGGCCGTAGCTGCGAAGGTATGTAGTCTATGCACGGGTCGTACTCCTGTTGTTGCTCGAGAATGCACTGCAACAGGAAGACGCACTGCACGGCGATTTCAGGCCGATGTTGACAGACCGTTCACACGAGAGTCATCCCCTGATGCTCACACGAGAACTCGACAGCGCGCGGGTCGCCCCGTAGCATCAGGCGCACATGGGACTTCACACGGATGCCACGAGGGCCGAGCCGCTACGCGCCGGCTCCGACGCTGCCACCGCGCCGGCCGGAGGCCTGCTCGGATGGTGGTACTCCGCGAGCAGCGCCTCCCGGCGTGCTCTCGTCGCCGCGTCTCTCGGCTGGGCGCTCGACGCGTTCGACGTCATGCTCTTCTCCCTCGTGCTCGCCTCGGTCATCGCGGAGCTCGGGCTCACGAAAGCACAAGCCGGCGCGCTGGGCTCCGTCACGCTCCTCGGCGGCGCCGCCGGTGGGCTCATCTTCGGTCACATCGCCGACCGGTTCGGGCGCACCCGCGCCATGATCGCGAGCGTGCTCCTCTACTCCGTGTTCACCGCCGCGTGTGGGTTGTCACAGACGCTGTGGCAGTTCGCGATCTTCCGCGCGCTGCTCGGCCTTGGCATGGGCGGCGAGTGGGCGAGCGGCGCGGCACTGGTCTCGGAGACCTGGCCAGCGGCGCATCGCGGTCGGGCGTTAGGCTTCATGCAGAGCGCGTGGGCCATCGGGTTCGCGGCGGCCGCGCTGGTCGTCGGCGTGGTGATGCCGCGGTGGGGATGGCGGGCCGTTTTCTTCGTCGGAATCCTGCCGGCGCTGTTTACCCTGTGGGTCCGTCGCAACGTCGATGAGCCCGATGTCTGGAAAGCGCGGCGCGCGTCGAGTGCCACGAGCGCGACGGCGACTCCCGCGCACCGGTTCACGGACATCTTCCGCGGCCACATGCTGCGCCTAACGGCTGCGCTCACGTTCATGAACGCCTGCGCGCTGTTCGGCTGGTGGGCGCTCAACGGGTGGATCCCGGCCTACCTTTCACTGCCGCAGGCGCAGGGCGGCCTGGCCCTCGGCACCGCCAACATGTCCTGGTTCATCGTCGCGATGCAGGTGGGCATGTGGCTCGGGTACGTCTCGTTCGGCTACATCACCGACGTCGTGCCGCGCAAGCGCGTCTACGTGACGTACCTCGTTGCGGCGAGCGTGCTGCTGCCGATCTACGGCTCGATCAAGATTCCCGTCGCCCTTTTGCTCCTCGGTCCCCTGGTGGCGTTCTTCGGCACGGGGTTCTTCAGCGGTTTCGGCGCCGTGACGGCCGAGGTCTACCCGACGACCATTCGGGCCACGGCGCAGGGCTTCACCTACAATCTCGGCCGAATCGCCAGCGCCGCGGCGCCGTTCACCATCGGGAAGCTGGCCACCTCGAATGGGTTCAGCTTTGCGTTCAGCGTAGCAGGGGCGGTGTACCTGCTCGGAGCGCTGGCCTGGACATTCATTCCGGAGACCCGCGGGCGCGAGCTGACCTGACGTCCGATCGGTTTACGCCGCCGGCGAAACGAGGCCGACCCGGACGGCGTACCGCACGAGGCCGACGAGGTCGTGGATGCCGACCCGCTTCATGATCTCCCCACGGTGGGTCTCGATGGTCTTGGTGCTCAGAATCAGGCGGCGAGCGATCTCCGGCGTGGTGAGCCCCTCCGCCATGAGACGCAGCACCTCCATCTGACGTGGGGTCAGTCTCTCCAGGCGCCGCCGGACGGCGAGGGCACATTCGATCGTACGCGCGAGCCGATCCAGGCAGCTCTTCAGGACCAGATCCTCCGCGCCGGCACGAACGTACGACGCAGCCGAATGTCGCTCGGGCGCGTCGGACACGACGATAAGCGGAGCGGTCGGCCGCAGGCTCTGGACGACCTCGAGCGCAGCGCGTGCGTCGTAATTCTCGAGGACGTCGTCCGAGAGGACCACATCGGGCGCAAACTCGCGCAGCGCCTGGGTGAAGGCCTCGGGAGAATCGACGCGCTCGGTCACGACCGCCATGCCGGAGCGCGCGAGGGATTCGGTGACCAGTGCGGTGTCGGCCGGATGGTCGTCCAGAAACAGTACGCGTAGAGTTCGTGCGGTCATTCCGCCGTCGGGTTAAGAGGACCGTGAGCTCAGCCCCTCGAGACGGTCCAGTATGCCCGAGCGGACCGGCCCCGAACAACGTCCTATGTAACCTCTCGATACGCGGTGTAACCTCGCGAGCGGTCAGTACGGCTGGGTGGGGACTTGAGGTCCGACGGGAACAGGGAACCGGGAACCGGAGCTCCGAGCGGCGTCCCCGTTCCCTGTTCCCTGTCCGCTTACGGATGGAACCCGAACCCGATCGACAGACTCACGTCATTCCGGTTGGCCTTCGTACTGCCATCGACAGTCGGCATCTCGTACGAGAAGAAGTTGTCCTTGGCCGCGAGCCGAATCGCGGACCGCCCGATGTTGACGTCGGTTCCGATGCCGGCGAAGCCTTCGCCCGTGGTGTGGCCGTTCAAGTTGGGCGCCGAGTAGCTGTACGAGCGGACTCCGCCGCCCAGGTCCAGGAACGGCCGCATTGCCCATTTCTTCATGTTGCCCCGCGCGCCGCCGAGCTCGAGACCAACATCGCCCTGGTAGACGTTCGTGCGTGTATCGGCCGGGACGAGCTTGTTGTCCGGATTCGTCCAGTCGAAGCTCGCGAGCATTCCAAGGTGCTTGTTGAAGTCGTAGTTGCCCTGCGCGCCAAGCAGGAATCCGGTGTCGAACGAGTTTTTCAGGTCTCCTGTCGGAAGCGAGGCGCCCGCGTACGTGGCGATGGTGAATCGTGGAGGCGTAACGGTTTCGTCCTCCTGCGCAGAGAGTTTGACGGCTGACGCGGCCGCGAGCGCTGCGATGGCAACGGCAGTGTGGAAGCGCGTTCGCGTCAATGATCCATTAAGGTCGATCATGATAGTCTCCTTCGCGATCGGTGCGTGTTTTTTCACTTCGGTTCACCTCGATGCGTGACGCATCGAGCGCGGGTCATGGCGCGCGATCATTCGCTCTCGCGTGCTCCGCTACTGATGAGGACAGGAACCGACCAGGCGTCGTTAGGGTATCGTGCATGTTTTTAACGGACTCTCAATTCCGCGAACGGACGGGTGGTCCGGTCAATGTCGTTTGTCGATTCGATTCTGGTCATAGAGGATGACCCGCGGATTGCGGGAATCGTCGCCGACGCGCTGCACGAGACCGCGCGGTGGGTGCGGCGAGCGGGCAGTGCGGCCGAGGGGTTTGCGGCGATCCGCGAGATGCCACCTGATCTCATCGTCCTCGATCTCGGGCTCCCGGATCTCAGCGGGCCTAACGTGTGCCGCAAGCTGCGCGAGGAAACGCGCGTCCCGATCGTCGTCCTCACCGCGCGTCATGGCGAGCGTGAGACGGTGCAGGTGTTGAACGCCGGTGCCGACGACTACGTGACGAAGCCGTTCAGCGCGCCAGTGCTCGTGGCCCGCGTGCAGGCGCAGCTCAGGCGCTCACAGCTGTACCAGAGCTACACGCCGGACATCATCCGGGTCGGCGATCTCGAGCTCGATCTTGGGCGACGTGTGGCGACGCGTGCCGGTCGCGAGCTCGGCCTGACGCCGGTGGAGTGGAATCTGCTGCGCGCGCTCGCAACCAACGCCGGGCGCACGCTCACGCATCAGCAGCTGTTTCACGCCGTGTGGGGAAATGTCTTCGGCGACGCGCAGCAGAATCTTCGGGTGCACATCACGCATCTGCGGCGGAAGATCGAGACGGTTCCGGCGGCACCGACGATCATCGTGACGGAGCCCGGCGTCGGGTATCGCTGTGAGATTGATCCCTATCCGGCGATGTACCGCCCGGCCGACCGCAGCGTCGGGTAAGCGTCGGGTAGTCGTTCGGCCCACCTAACGCCGGTAGATAGTTACCACTGTCTCATCGAACCGCCGGGACCACGCGCCGGCGGGGAGCGCGTGCGTCCGAGCGTGCTCCGCGACCAGAACGGGTGAGAAGCCGGCGGCATGCCAGCTCGCCAGCACCAAGTCGAGCTGTCGTGACTCGTAGGGCGGATCCACGAACGTGATCTCGTAGCTGCCTTCCGCCAGCTCGGCCGCGAACCGGACCGCGTCCTTCTTGAAGATGCGGGTGCGCTCGCGGAGCCTGAGCGCCGCCACGTTCGCCCGCAGCGCGTGCAGACTCGATGGGCGGAACTCGACGAAATCTGCGCTCCGTGCGCCTCGCGAGATCGCCTCGAGCCCAAGGGCGCCAGTTCCGGCGAACAGGTCGAGGATCCGTGCGTTAGGCAGATCGGGCGATAGCGTGTCGAGCACCGCCGCTCGTACGTGTTCGGCCGTGGGCCTGACGCGAGCATCCAGTGGCGAGGTGAGGTCGCGGCCGGCGTATTTCCCGCCCACGATCCTCAGGCGCGGCCTCCTGACGGTTGCGTTATCATGCTATCTCGAGCGAGGGTCTCAAGAACGTTTATCGAACGTTGTCGAACGTTATCGTCGCGCGGGAATCTGGAGGAGAGCCGTCATGCCCAACAGTCGTCTATGTCGTACGCTTGGTAATCAGGCTGCATGGTGGCGCATGGGCGCGCTCGCAGCCCTCGCCACGCTTGGGCTAAGTGCGCAGGCATCGGCCCAGTGGTGGCGGCTGGGGCATAAACCCGACCCCTGGGTCCTGATGCTCGATGGCGGTGGATCATACTCGGTGTCGGATCTCGAGATCGTGCCGGGCGTCGACCAGAACGGCGGCTGGTTGTGGGACGCCGGTCTGCGCCTCGAGCACGGGCGCGGTGCCATCGGCATCGGCTACGCAGGTTCGCGCTTCGACGTCGGGTCCGACGGGACGTCCACGACCTCCGGCATCTACATGAAGCCGCGCTTCTACTGGACCCACAATCGGCGCGCCGTCCGCCCGTACCTGTTCGCGAACGTCACGTGGATCTTCGACTACGACGTCTCGGACTTCTGCTGCTCCGTGTATACCGCCAACTCGAACGCCAGCGGTTGGTCCGTCGGCGGAGGCTTCGGTATTACCACTGCGCCCGTCGGTAACGTGCGATTCGATCTGAGCGCGGGGGTGGAGCGAATGTCGGGGGAGTCGGACCCGAGCGACCAGGGTTCGTGGAAAGGCGCCGGTCCGGTCGTCGGCGTGCGTCTCGGAGCGTCGGTGCCGCTGTTTGGTGGGCGTTAGGATTCACGCCATGGCATCCACCATCTTCCACGACAGACCCGTGTTTCCGCGCGGGTTCCGCTGTGCGAGTCGCAACGTCGGGCTCAAGCCGCAGGCGAAGGACCTCGCCGTGTTCGCGAGCGACGTTGACGCCGCGGTGGCCGCCATCTTCACGCGGAACCATTTCCCGGGCGCGCCGGTCATCGTCGGACGAGAGATCATCAGGGGCGGCCGCCTTCGGGCCGTGGTGGTGAACAGCAAAGTCAGCAACGTCGCGACGGGCCAGTCAGGCATCGACA
The DNA here is from genome assembly GCA_021154285.1 of Gemmatimonas sp. Classification (GTDB taxonomy): domain Bacteria; phylum Gemmatimonadota; class Gemmatimonadetes; order Gemmatimonadales; family Gemmatimonadaceae; genus JAJKIV01. The sequence continues at coordinate 16,142 of JAJKIV010000428.1, forward strand.
ACGTGCGTCGCATGGCTGCCGCGGCCGGCACGGAGCTGGGCACCTCGCCAGCGAACGTGCTCGTGGGCTCCACCGGCGTGATCGGCGTGCCCCTTCCGATCGACCTCATCGAGCGCGGCATCCGCGGCATCGCTGCCGACCTCCAGGACAATCCGCTCGTCGGGGCCGAGGGGATCATGACGACGGATCGGCACCCCAAGGCGCTGTCGACGACCGTGGGCAACGCGACGGTCACGTGGGTCGCGAAGGGCTCTGGGATGATCGAACCGAACATGGCGACGATGCTCGTCTACATCTTCACCGACGCGGCACTCGACGCAGCGACGCTCGACCGCATGTTGCGCGCGGCCGCGGACGTGTCGTTCAACATGCTGTCCGTGGACAGCGACACGAGCACGTCCGACACGTGCGCGATCCTGGCGAACGGGTTCGCCGGTGCGGTCAACGAAGCGGCATTCAGCGACGCGCTGATGGCCGGATGCACACGCATGACGGAGATTCTCGCGCGAGACGGCGAGGGCGCGATGCGGATGATCCGCGCCACGGTGCAGGGCGCGCTCGACATGCACGAGGCGAAGCGCGTCGCAAAGTCCCTCGTGAACTCGCCCCTGGTGAAGACCATGGTGGCGGGTGCGGACCCTAACGTGGGACGCCTGCTCATGGCGGTCGGCAAGTGCTTCGACTGCACGGTTCGGCCGCAGACGACCAACGCGTGGATCAACGGTCATCCGGTCGTGGCCGGCGGGCAGCGACTCGACTTCGAGGACGCTATTGTCCGCGAGACGTTGCGCGCCGAAGTCGTGGATCTGGAAGTGTCGCTCGGCGTCGGCGACGGGACGGCGCGTGCCTACGGCTGCGATCTCACTGCCGGGTACGTCGAGGAGAACGCCGCGTACTACTCGAGCTGAGCGTCCGCCGGCAGCAAACGCGCGTCGAGCGTCTCGCGGATGGCTTTCGCCCACTGTGTGACGCGGCGAATGTGGCCATCAGCGTTAGGCTCCTCGCCCAGCGGAACGACCGCGTCCGCGACCGTCATAGGCCATGTACGCGGCCAGCCCTCGGGTGGCTCGGCATTGCGCTCGCGTATCCGCACGTTCGCGTCGGACTGAGCGCGCGCGCGTCTCAAGAAGTCGGCCGGCGTCGCCGTTCCATCGAGGGACTCGGTGATGATCGCGCGCCAGCCGCGCATCGCGGCACGGGAGAACCCGCGCGGGTGCTGGAGATAGTACGCGGCCACCGTGAGGTGATGCACCGCGCCGAACGCCGCCGGGAAGGCATATTCGTGTGCGAGCAGCTCGTCGAACAGTGAGCGACAACTGGCGTTGTCAGCGATCGGGGCGCCGCAGTCGGGGCAGGGGGCCATAGCGAAAAGCTAACGCTGGTCGTGTCACGTGCCGCGCACTACCTTCGCGGACATGTCCACCTCGCATCGGGCGACCGCGGGCCGAATCATCGTCGCGCTGTGGCTCGCCGCGATCCTGTACGTTGTCGGCCTTTCGCTGATCCTCGTGCGTGCGTCCGGGGATCGCGTTGCGGTTCGCGCGCCGATGCTCGAGCAGATTGTCTTTCTGCTTCTGTGGGGTGTTGCGACACCAGCGATCATCTGGTCGGCCGAGCGACTCCCGATCGACCGGACGCGGTGGCGCACGCGAGTCCCCACGCACTTGGCGCTCGCTATCACGTTCATCGTCGCCCTCAACCTGGCAGCGCCCACAATCGCGTGGATCATGCTCGGTCGGCCATCGACCTACGAGGTGGTGCTGCGGCGCGCGCTGACCGGGCTTGCGGCAGTCGGCCACCTCGCGCTCATCGTGTACGCCTTTATCCTTGGCGCCGGGCACTATCTGCACACGTTGGACGTTCGCCGCGAAGAGCAGCTCCGCGCCGAGCGCCTTCGTGCCGACCTCGCCTCGGCACAGCTGCGTGCGTTGACGCTGCAACTGCAGCCGCACTTCCTGTTCAACGCGCTGAACGCCGTCGGTGCGCTCATCGTCACCGAGCGGAACCACGAGGCGTTCGAGGTCGTCGGCCGACTCGGCGAGCTGCTTCGCGCCCTGCTCGCCATCGAGCGCCGCGAGGAAGTTTCGCTGCGCGAGGAGTTGGATCTCGTGGAATCGTACATCGGGATCGAGCAGGCGCGCCTGGGTGATCGGCTGTGTGTCGAGTGGGAGGTCGCGTCTGATGTCGCGAGCGCACAGGTACCGCCGATGCTGCTGCAGCCGCTCGTGGAGAACGCGATTCGCCATGGCGTCTCGCGCTCCCCGGCCGGTGGACGCCTAACGATCGCGGCTCGTCGCCAGGATACGCGGCTCGCGCTGGAGGTGCGTGACGATGGACCCGGGCCGTCCGTGCCCCACGCACGGGCCGAGTCCGGCAATGGCGTTGGTCTCGAGAATACGCGGCAGCGCCTGACACAACTCTACGGCGACGAATCGCGACTCGAGCTCGTGCGCGATGGCGACTGGACGCGCCTCGTCGTCGAGCTTCCGTTCCACGTGCTTGCGAACGTGACGCCGACGCTTCCGGGTGGTGCCGCCGCGTGACCCGCGAATCACACGACGGTCGCGGCGACGTCCGGGTGCTCATCGTCGACGATGAGCCGCTCGCGAGGGCCGGCCTGCGCGCGATCCTGCGCGAGGAGCGAGACCTCTCGGTGGTAGGCGAGAGCGTGTGCGGTGCTGACGCCATCACCGCGATCGATGAATTGTCTCCCGACCTGGTGTTCCTGGACATCGCCTTGCCCGACCTCGACGGCTTCGACGTCATCCAGCGCCTGCCGGCTGACAAGCGACCGGCGATCGTGTTCGTGACGGCGCATTCCGACCAGGCGCTCCGCGCGTTCGAGACGCGGGCGCTGGATTACGTGACCAAGCCGATTCGGCGCGAACGCGTCCATGAGGCGGTGGCCCGAGCACGCGAGCGCATCCGGCTCGAGCGGCTCGACCGCCAACCCGCACCGGCGCCGGTAGCGGTGACCGGTGGGCCGCTCGCGCTCAAGATCGATGGGCGCGTGCACCTGATCGATCCGGACTCGATCGACTGGGTCGAGGCCGGCGACGATCACGTGGTCGTGCATTGCGGAGAACGGACGTGGAGGTCCCGCGAGACGCTCCGTCACGTTGCTGCTCGCCTCGACCCGTCGCGGTTCGTCCGGATCCACCGGTCGACGATCGTTAGGCTCGGCGCCGTGCGTGAGCTGCAGCCGTGGTTCCACGGCGACTATGTGGCGATCCTGCACTCCGGCGCGAAGCTGCGGCTGAGCCGAGGCTTCCGGGACGCCGTGGCGGCGACGCTTGGGCGGTCGCTCTAGTTCACCAGCAACAAACTACAGCACGTAACTCCGCCCTCCGCCTTCGCAAGCTCGCCTGCCGGCACCGGATGAACCGTTAGGCCTGCCGCCTCGAGGCGCTTGCGCGTTTTGACGTGCTCCGCAGGGTACACGACCGTTCCATCGACCAGCAGTGCATTCGCGGCGTACGGTTCGGACGGATCTACATCGATTGTGCGAAGCGGCTGGAATCGATCCGCGTCCACCCACTCGGGGTTGATCAGGGCCAGATCGTCCGCCACGAGCGTCACGGCAGACTTGAGGTGCAGACAACCCTCGAATGTCACCGCCTCGACCGAATAGCCCTGCGAGCCGACGATCGAGCCGAGTTGCTTGATTCCCGCATCGTTGCTCCGGTAGCCCACGCCGACGAAGAGGCGCTGTCCAATCCGCAGCACATCTCCACCATCGATCGTGCCCGGAGCGAGGACTGCCGCGACCGGCCGGTACGTCCGCACCGCCTCCGCCACCGCCGCGGTCTCCACCCGACGCGACTCCGCGCCCGGTCGCATGATGACCGCAAGCTCGTCGAGCACAATCGCCGCGTCCTCGATGAACACCGAGTCGGGCATGTCCGGGCCCGAGGGCAGCCGTTTTACCTCGTAGCCGAGCGCGCGGAGGGCATTCTCGTACTCGTTATGCTCGGCACGAGCGCGGGCGAGATCGATGGTCGTGCGCTCGAGGTGCGTGAGCTCGCAGTCCTCGATCGCGGGAGAGATGTCGCGCGTGAGCGCGAGGCGACGTTTCGGCTGACTGGGCATGCGCCAACGGTGCACTCGAATTGGCGTCAGGGCTAGATCCGTCTCGCCGCGTACAGCGTCCGTCTCACCGTACGGTGGCGTGATTCGCCGTATCGTCGCTGACGACGTCCGATGCGCCCGACATCGTTGTCGCATCTCGACCACGAATGGTGCGGCGATGCTCCGATGGCTTCGTCTTGTTTCGCTCGCGGCACTGGCAGACGCGAGCGTTGCCAGTTCACAGTCGGTTGGTCCTCACACCGCTGACGTCAGTCTCATGTTCCGCGGGACGCCTGCCCACACTGGCGTCGCAACGAGCCGCCTGTTCGATGGCCAGGGTGGCGTTCGCTGGCACTTCCAGACCCGCAGTGGCGTCCGGTCCACGCCGGCCGTAACCGCAACGCGCGTGTTCGTGGGCAGCGGCGACAGCACGCTTTACGCGCTCGACCGTGCGAGCGGAACGCCGGTCTGGAAATTCGCCGCGGGGGGCCCTGTTCACTCATCACCGGCGGTCGCGAGGGGCCTCGTGATCGCCGCGACACTCGGCGGCCGCATCTTCGCGGTGAGCGAGGCCAGCGGCGCGCTCCGCTGGTCGGTGCAGACGGGACCGACGCTGCCCAACAACATTGTGCCGGCCGGCGAGTGGGATCTGTACGTCTCGTCGCCCGTGGTCGTCGACCGGACGATCGTCATCGGGGCACCGGACGGCAACGTCTATGCGCTCGACCTAACGACTGGCAAGGAACGTTGGCGCGTGAAGACCGGCGGAAAGGTGCGGGCGACGCCGTCGGTCAAGGATGGCGTTGCGGTCGTCGGATCGTGGGATGGCCGTGTGTACGCGATCGACATGGCAACCGGAAAAACACGCTGGGTGCATCGCACCGTGGGCGATACGATCGACCTCAAACGCGAGGGTTACGATCGGCGCGCGATCCAGAGTACGGCAGCGATCGCGGAAGGTGACGTGTTCCTCGGGTCGCGCGACGATGGATTCTACGCGCTGGACTTCGCGACGGGCGAGCGGAAGTGGCGCTCGAGCCACCACACGTCGTGGGTGGTCGGATCGCCGGCGGTGCGAGATGGTCGAGCGTACGTCGGAAGCTCGGATGGGCATTTCATTCATTCGGTGGACGTCGCGAGTGGTCGCGAGCTGTGGCGGACCCCGGTGGGCTCGAACGTGATCTCGTCTCCGGTGCTGACCGGAGATCTGCTGGTCGTCGGCATTGCAAACACGAATGCCGGTCGCGGCGAGCTGCTCGCGCTCAATGCGTCCACGGGTGTGGTGCGGTGGCGCCTTCCCTTTGCGGACGCGGTGTGGTCGTCGCCGGTGGTGTTGGACAACGAGATCTACATCGGGTGCGACGACGGCAGCGTCGTGGCCATCGAGGAAGCCAACCCATCGATTCCTCGGCTCGCGGTCTACTATGACTCCACCGCCGCCGGCCGCCCGTTCGTCGGTGGCAGCCGGCTCGCCTTCGAGTACTTCCGGGGTGTCGGATACGAGGCGCTCGACGCCGATTCACTTGCCCGCTTTCTCAGCGAGCGGATCGCGGATGGCGCGCCGAGCGTCGTCGTGTTCGCAACGGATGTGCTACCTAACGTTGCGGTCCCGACGGCATCCGATACCGTGCTGCTCCGGCGCTACCTGAACGCCGGCGGCAAAGTGGTCTGGACCGGAGAGCCGATCGGCGCGCTCGTGCGCGACTCTGTCGGCCGTCCGCTCAGCATGAACCCGCGTCGGACCGAAAGCATCATTGGCGTACCGATGAGTACAATGGAGTTCGACCACGAGACCGCCACGCCCACCGAAATCGGCCGTCGATGGGGGATCGATCGCTTCTTCCGCGCCGACTTTCCGATCGCGGTCTCCGATGACATCCAGCCGCTCGCGATCGACGAGCTGGGGAAGACGTCGGCCTGGGTGCGCGTGTACCGGCCCGATCGCCCCGGATCCGGGTTCGTGCAGCTCTGGGGACTGGGGGCAACCGCGGACCGGTTGCCCCTCGTTAGGGCCGCGGCGGAGTATGGCCTGCTGCGACGTGCGTCTACCGGACCGTCGCCTTCTCGAGCTTCGTCGTCATCCCGTCGCGAGTCGTCAGATAAACCACGCCGCCCGGCCCGAACGCAGTGATCGAGCGATTCACCGGAACCTGAACGCGGTCGACGAGCTCGCCCTTTCGGTTCACGACATCGTACACCGGGCCGCCGGCCATCGCCTTCGTCGGGATCGTGCGGATCCACACGTTGCCATCCAGGTCGGCGCGAACGAAGCCGTTCAGGAACACCGGCTTGTAGTCGGGCAGATCGCTCGGCGCGACGAAGTTGAACTGCGGGGTGACGTTCGCGGTGCCGATGGCCGTGGCGCCCCCGTTAGGCCGTCCTTCGCCGCCTGGCGGGCCACGAAAGATCATGACCTGGGGTCCGGCGTCCATGCCCGGCGGAGGGCTGTTGCGCGCCTGGTTTCCGCCTCCGTTTGTCGCGATCTGCGGCGCATTGGCGCCCATACGCTCGCGGGCAGCCTTGACCGAATCGATGAACGCTACCTTGTCCTCGTCCGTCAGCCGCTGCCACTCGAATGGAATTTTGGGCGACGACGTCCGCGACCCATCGACATTCACCCAGTCGATGTGGTAGTCCCGACCCCGCACGAGCGCGACGGACCCGTCGGACACGAGCGCCCATTCGTCGACTACCGGCAGCGGGTTAATCTCCGAGACCGTCCTGATGCCCCCGTTGGCATCCTGCGTCGTGTTCAACTTGATCTTCTGCGTCTTGATGAACGCGACCGTGTCGACCTTCCGGGTCGCGAGATCGATTCGGAAGATCGCCGCCGAATCGGGCATATCGGGAATCTGTGGCGGCCCGCCGGCCGCGGGCCCCATGGTTCGCATCTCGAAGCGCGGCGCGGCTCGATAGACGAGTCTTCCCTGCGCGTCCATCACCGACCCGCCCAATGCGCCGGCGAACGACATGGCGTCCTGCGCATTCGGCACTGACATCACGCGCGCCACTTTGCCGGCCGGGTCGAGCACGAGCATCGACAACGACTGCGGATCGACGAGCAGCGTCGAGTCGCCCCGCGAGGGGATGAGCCCGGCGACGCGACCATACGTGTTCCCGTTCGCGCCAAGCGAGTCGGCGACGATCGTGAACTTCTGCAGCCCGGCGTCGAACAGAATGACGCGTCGATCCATCGGGTCGTTCACGTACACGCGACCATCGGAGAGCGCGCGAATGTTGTTGACGATGCCGAGCTTCTCGCTCGCCGTCGCGGTGATCGCGCCCAGCTGTCGAATGGGCGGAAGGTCGAGGCCCTTGCTCTGTGCGCCGGCGGCGCTCGACGCCAGCGCCGTCCCGACGGCGACCGACAGGTATCTCATTGGAAGTCTCATTGCGGTTTACCGCGAAAGGGGAGGACCGAGTCCCGATGTCCCGTCGGGTTCACTGTCGAATAATCACCTGCTGCGTACCACCACCGATGAACACATTGCCACCACCGCCGGGTCCGGGTGCACCCACCACCGGGAACATCCCTGCGACGAACGTCGCTGTGCCCGACCGAATCGACGCCAGATACCGCGGTTCCAGATAGCTGGCGACGAACGCAGGCAGCTTCCGACGCTGTTCCGCCGTCAAAAGCCCTTTGACGTCCGGCCCGATCTTCATCAGCAGATCGATCGTTGCGTGCCGCGCCGCGATGTACCGCTCATAGGCGGCGCCCTGATCGTAGCGATCGGGCAGCGTGCCGAGGTACTTGGCCACGGGCGCCCAGATCGAGTCGTTGCGGAGCGTATACCAGCGATTGAGCGACGCGATGCTGTCGGCCTGCTTTGCCGTTAGGCGCAGGCTGTCCTGCTGGCGAAGGATCGTCGCGAGCGGATTCTGGATCCCGCCGCCCTGGCCGTATACGACGCGCAACATCGGCTCCGGCAGCTTCTGGCCTGGCAGGGTGCGACCACGGTTCAACTGTGTCGTGAGCAGCTGACGCTCGCGTGTAGGGCCGACGTCGAAGCGCACCATGGCGGTCAGCGTCACCGGCGAGCGGAAGGCGCTGTACTGCAGATTCGTCGCGCCGAACCGCTGGTTCACCTCGTACTTGTAGCGATTCGTCGAGGGGTCGAACCCGCGCACGTAGAGCAGCGACGGATCCGGTGTCGCGTACTGACCCCAACCCTTCAGGGTGTTGTCATCGTGAAGCAGCATGTCGGCGGCCGCGAGCGGATTCGAGAGCTGGAACTGGATCGACGCACGCTGCGGCATCCGGATCTTCGCCGGGTTGAACGAGATCGACAGCGTCGCGGTCGACGTCCACGGGCCCTGACAGCTGTTTCGCGCGGCCAGTTGGCCGACCTGCCTGGCGAGGCAATCGCGCGCAGCGGGCGACCCCGACGCGAGTAGCTGCTGCATCTCCGCCGCGACGTCCGCGTCACCGCTCGACACCTTCGGGTCGAAGATGAAGGCGCGGTCGTTCGAGTACCCGTCGCCGTTGACGTCGCCCGCGATGACGGGCGTGAATGGCTGACCGGAGCGGAACTGGCCGAACCAGCTCACCCGGATCGCGTCCCAGAAGTTGTAACCGAGGCTGTAGACGATCTGGTGCCGTGAGTCAAATGATGCACGGCCCCACGCCACATCGAACGGGTTGGCGACCGTGCTGCTGAATCCGCGATATTGCTCGCGAATGTTCGAGTACACGTACGACGCGTTCCACGTGAACCGCGTGCTGTAGCTTGCCGGTGAAAGGCTGAGCGAGATCTGGCGGCTCATCGAGCGAAGGTCTGAACGCTGCTCGGTGACCCGAGAAAAGAGTGGCGACACGCGTCCGTCGCGCGAGGCGATCACGCCGGTTGACGGAACGATGCTGCCCGGCTCCACGAACACCGGCCGGTCGCCTTCATCGGTCAGCGCGAAGCGCTGCTGCGGATTGAAGTTCAGATCGACGAAGCCACCCTGGTTGAGGTTCAGTGAGTAGGTACCGTCGATGGTCGTGGAAAAGCGGTTGCCGAGGATCGGTCCCGACCACTGCAGGTTGGATCGCACGCTTCTCGGCGCAACGTAGTTGTTGGCGAAGAGATTCACGTTCGGCGTCGCATCCGAGAACACCGTGCCGGTCGTGCCGTCCGCGCATCGGTCAGGGATGCTGCCGGCCGCGGAGCGATAAGCGGTCCAGTCGGGGATCGGCGTGGCGGCACCGATGCACGTGAGCTGCTGGACGCCGCTCGGCAGACCTGTGTTGTCGAGTGCCGACGCAATCTGGTTCACGCCGGGGGTGTTCTGGAACAGGCCGATGCCGCCGCGCACGACCGCGCGCGGCCCGAGCGCCGCGCCCTGGAACGCCCCGATCGCCTGTGCCTTCCCGTAACTCCACGAGAACCCGACGCGCGGGCTCGCATATAACCTGTTAGGCACGTAGTCGTTGCGGACGCCGAACGCCGACTCGACATCGGGGTTGAACGTCGGACTGTCCAGGAAGTGGTTGCCGTCGAGCCTCACGCCATACTGGAGCTGGAAGTTGCTGCTCCCGCGCCACGAGTCGCCGAGGGAGACGCTGGCGCCGAGTTGTCCAACGTCTCGCTCGAGGCGCGTCAGCTGGCGCGTGAACTGCGCCGGTTGCCCTGCCGCGAAATCGGCGAGCGAGTTGTACGTGAATGTACCCAGCAGGTTCGACGTCATGTCCTGTGCGACGCCGTCGTACCGCAGCTCGCTCGTGAGCTTGAGGCGATGCTTGTTGTTCGTGCTGAACCACGACAGCTGGTTCATCCCCTGCGCGCCCACGCTCGTGGCCGCGTTGTTGAGCGACTGGCTCCCGCCGAAGCTGAGCATCTGTACACCGCTCGTGCCGTCGTCGAAGTCCGAGTTCACGCGGACGCGGCCGCCGGGCATCGAGAGGTAGGCATCGGCGTAGTTCCGCGACCAGCTCAGGCCTAACGACGTCTCGCTCAGCACGCCGACGCCGAAGTAGGTCGTGTGGCGCCCCTGAAGTCCGCCGCGCCAGCTCATGCGCTCGCCGTCGCTCGCGGGCACGGACGTCACCGCCCCGAACACTGGATGCTGCCTGGACCAGCCGCCGTTGAACGAGAGGTTGAACGCGCTGCCACGCGTCGAACCCGGCGGGGCGAAGTCGATGCTCCCGAACAGCGAGCCCTGATCGCTCAGCTTGTCGCTCGAGAGCCCGCCGACCGTCGCCGGTACGGCCTGACTCCCGAGAATATTGAGGAACCGTCCCACCGAATCGGACGAGACGCCGGCGGCCTTGAGTCCCACCGGACCAGTGTCGAGCAGGTTCTGATAGTCGTTTGCACGGCGCCCGAGCTGCCAGGCGATGTTGTAAAACGTCTTGTCGAACGCCAACGGGCCGGATGCGGCACCGCCCAACGAAGCGTTCACGTACTCCTGGCCTAACGCGCGTGCCGCCGGGTCGGTCCACTGCATCTGCGGCGCGTCGAGGTTGAGGCTCATGCCTCGCGTGATGTAGTTCGACCCGGGGCTGGTGCGCAGTGAGAACTGGGCGCCGCTGAAGCCTCCGCGCGAGACATCGTATGGCGTCGTCCCGAGGGCGCTCGAGACCTGGGCATCCCTCGGCAGCCCGTTCCCGCCGAAGTTCATGCCGTTCAGCGTCGTGTTGTTCTGGTCGGCGCCGAGGCCGAGCACGGAGAATCCGTTTGGATCTCCGTTCTCGCCGGGCACTGTCTGCACGCCGGGCAGGGTCGCGGCCATCGCGGCCAGGTCGCCCATGAGGTTCGCCGGAACATCCTGTGTCGGGACCGGGCGCTCGCTGCCGCCGATGTCGGGCGCGGGGTCGTTCCGCGCGACCTTCTCGCGCGGCGCCGTGATGTGCATCGTGCCCAGCACGGCGTCGACCTTGGTGAGCTTCGCGTCGGCCAGGAGGACTTCCTCGTCGGCCATCCGCTTGACCTCGAATCGCTTGGCCGCGTAGCCGATCGCCGCGAACGCGACCATGTAGTCGCCATCGCCGGCGGGGAACGTCACCGTGAACCGGCCGTCGCGGTTCGTCCGCGCAGTCCGGCTGACGTTGCCCGTGAACGACGTCACGGTGACGAGCACCTCGGGAACCGGCAGGCTGTCGGGCCCAATGACGCGGCCGCGGATGACGTCCGCCTGCTGCGCTGTAACCGAGCGGGGGATAAACAACAGGCTCCCACACACCACCGCGAGCAGAATGAGAAAAAGGCGACAGGGCACGTGAGATCCCTTCAATCTTCCAGGCGCGAGTTAAGGCCGGTTCCCGTGTTGTCTCTTGGGTCGGCGAATCATTGGTCTCTCGCGACCGCGATGGTGTTTACTACAGCCGTCAGATTTACGTCGACTGACGATTCAATGTCGTCGTCCGATCCGAAAGTCGCGACGCATTGGTGCGTTTATGTACTCGTCGCCAATTTGGTGCGCTGTCGGTCCCCGATCTGTCATTGCCCTCCTCCTCCCACGAATGCTTCAGCTCCCTGGAACCCCCAGCCGTGTCATTCGATCCGGCGTTCTGACCCTCGTCGCGGCAGCCGGCCTCGCGATATCGCCCGCCCGGTCCGGTGCGCAGATGCCACGCGTCGGGATCATTGACGTCTACGGAACGCACAAGACCAGCGCCAAGCAGATTCGCGACGCCTTGGGCATCAGCGTCGGGGATACTCTCACGGGGATGACGCTGTTGATGGTCCCGGCCAAGCTCGCGGACATTCCGGGAGTGGCGTCCGCCTCCGTGGACCCCGTGTGTTGCGAGGACGGGAAGACCATGCTGTACGTTGGCGTGAGCGAGGACGGTGCGCCAACCCTCGAGCTCCGCCCAGCGCCTAACGGCGCGAGCCGGCTGCCGGCCGACGTCGTCCAGGCGGGGACGGCGTTCGGCGAGGCGAACATGCGGGCGGTCATGCGCGGCGCCATGAAGGAGGACGTCTCGCAGGGTCACTCACTCATGGTCGATTCGGCGGCGCGCCTGATCCAGCTGCAGTTCGTCGGGCTCGCGGCCAAGGATCTGGACACGCTCCGGAAGGTGCTTCGCACGTCGAGCGACGGGGATCATCGGGCATTCGCTGCCCAGGTGCTCGCGTATTACGCGAACAAGCAGGCGATCGTGGGCGATCTGGTATACGCAATGCGCGATGCCGACGCGGATGTCCGCAACAACGCGACGCGCGCGCTGTGGGTGATCGCGATGTACAGTCAGCAGCACCCGGAGCTCAAGATCACCGTGCCTTACGAGCCGTTCATCGACCTGCTGAACTCACTCTCGTGGACGGACCGGAACAAGTCATCGCTCGCGCTCATGCAGCTGACGGAGAGCCGGAATCCGGCGATGCTCGCGGCGCTCAAGACGCGAGCGTTCGACTCGCTCGTAGACATTGCGCAATGGACGAACCCGGGCCACTCGTTGGCGGGCGTGATGATACTGGGCCGCATTGCCGGAATCCCGGATCCGGAGATCTACGCCGCGTTCGAGCGGGGCGAGAGAGACAAGATCATCGAGGCGGCGAGGAAGGCGAAGTGACGGCCGGGGACGGGGCGACAGGCGACGGGGAAACAGCGGCTGGTTGCTGGCTGCTCGTGCTGGCTGCTGGCTGACGTTGGCTGTTGGGAGATGACCGTCCCGCGGGTTCGCGCTTTCTAGCCGTCGCCGGTCGCCCGTCTCCCGTCGCCCGTCGCCTCATCCCTCGACCAATGCCGTCTTCGGATCCACTCCCGCCGCTCGGCGAGCTGGAATCAGTGCTGACAGTGCCGCCGTCGCCGCCAGGAGGAGAACCGCCACGACGTACGTGACCGGATCGCGTGCGCTCACGCCTACAAGCAGACTCGATATCTCGCGCAGCGCCAGCAGCGACGCCGGAAGACCCAACACCACTCCGATCACGACCAGACGAAGGCCCTGTCGCACCACGAGCCCGATGACCTGCGAGCGCTGCGCGCCGAGGGCCACGCGGATTCCGATCTCCTGCCGGCGCCGGCCGACGACGTACGACAGCACGGCGTAGATACCGCCTAACGCCAGCGCCAGCGCGATGCCGCCGAACGCGGCGAACACGAACGCGATCGTCCGTCGGTCCGCGAACGACCGGTTGAGCGCCGTCTGCGCGCTCTGCACCTGGATGAGCGGAAGCTCCGGGTCGAGCTCGCGGACGATCGCACGCGCCGCGGCCATCACCGAAGCCTCGCCCGTCGTCGAGTGCACCGCGATGCCAAGCGATTCGAGCGGGCGCGAGGTGTCGGCCTCGAACGCCGAGCGATAAAGGCCACCGATCATCGGCTTGACGAGGCCATAATGCCTGACGTCGCGAACGACTCCGACGACCGTCATCCAGTCCGTGCTCACCGTATCGCCGTTCCAGATCATGCGCTTGCCGACCGGGTCCGCGACGTTAGGCCAGAGCTGCTTCGCGAGCTGCTCGTTGATCACCACCGGATGCGGCCCGGTCGGTCCGCCTTCGGCATCGGTGAAGAAGCGCCCGCGTACGAGGCGGATGCCCATGGCCTCGAAGTAGCGCGCCGACGCATACCGGCTGAGCACCACCGGGTTCGCGCTGTTCTTCGCGGGAGGCGGTGCGCCCTCCGCACGCAGGAACATGCCCCAGTGGCATCCGAACGGCAGGCAGGTGACGACACCGGCGCTCTGAACGCCCGGCGTTGCAACGAGGCGATCGACAAGGGTCGCATACAACCGACGCTGCCCGGCGGCCGACGGATATTTCGCTTCGGGAAGCGCGAGCTGGAACGTCATCACGCCGTCCGGCCGGAAGCCCGGGTCGGTGTTCCGCAGCGTCGCGTATGCGCGAACGAGCAGCCCGCTCCCGGTGAGCAGCACGAGCGCGAGCGCGATCTCGATGACCACGAGGGCATCGAGCATGCGACGCTGCGGAATGCCGACGCTCGCTCGCGTGCCCGCGCCGCCGACCAGCGAACCGGTGACATCAGCGCGGCGGGCTTGTAACGCCGGGGCGAGCCCGAAGACGAGTGCCGTCGCGACGATCACCACGACCGCGAATACGATCGTCCGA
>JAJKIV010000429.1 GCA_021154285.1 Gemmatimonas sp.
AGTTCGGGCCGCGCACGCCCAGCTCGATGGCGATGTTGCAGCTCGACGCGCCGCCGAACACCGTCAGCGCGAGCATCGGTTCGACGGCGCGCAAACCCTGCGTCAGGAACAGCCCGAGCTGCTGTTCGGCGTACGCGACGCCGCCGAGCGCGCTGCCCATCATCGTGCCGATACGATCACGATCCTCGGACGCGAGGTCTATCCGAGCGTCCTCGAGAGCCTGTCGAGCCGTGACGACGGAGAACTGTCCGAACCGGTCGAGACGTTTCGCGCGCTTGGCCTCGAGGTGATCCGCGGGAACGAAATCATTCACTTCGGCCGCGTTGTGACTGCGGAAGATCGACGGGTCGAACCGAGTGAGCGAGCGGACGGCGGATCGTTCCGCGCGAACGCCGTTCCACAGATTGCGGCCGGTGATGCCGATCGGGGTGATCGCTCCTATTCCTGTGACGACGACTCGACGACGCATGCGCGGTACACGTTAGGCGGTAGTGACTCAGGGACGAGGGAGGCGGTTCGTACTGCTCGTGCCGCCCTCGCGCTCCGCAACGCGAGCAAGTCCGGCGAGCGTTCGCGAGGCGATTCCATGAATGAATACAGGGCCGATCACACTCGTGGCGGCGAAGATTCCGATGACCGGCCATCGAGGCCCGTCCCAGACATGGACGACGCGAACGAGCGTCCCGCCGTCAGCCGGCGTGAAGCTCCACTCGACATCCATCCCGGTTGTTATACCACCAATGTGCCGAAATCGGATCGCCGGGGTCGCGTGGTCGACTTCCATCTCCGAAAGCCACCACGTCGGCCAGCTGACGAGCCCGAATGGGCGATTGGCCGCCATCTCGACCAGACCGCCGCCGTCGGTCGCATATTCCCGAAATCGAACGTAGCGGTAGTGCGAGAGGTGTGCCGGCCACTCCTCGACGTGCCGAACGGCCTCGAAGACGGAGCGCGCCCTGGCCCGGACGAGCTGTTGGTCGATCGTCTCCATCGGGCGACCGGCGGGCATGGGGCCGAGCTGGTACGGCGGGCGGCCTGACGGACGGCGCCCGGGGCGAGGATCGGTCACGAGACGCGGCGGGCTTCGGGGCGCCACGTGGCGGTCACGCGCCACCCCATATGCTGCTTGACGTTAGGCGCACGACCCGTCGAGGCCTGCACGAGACGACGCAGCTCGTCGCTCGTATACCCTCGCATGATCGAGACGACTCCGTCGTGACGGCTGACGGGGTGGAAGCCAAGCGGAAACGACGCGAGCCACAGCCCAGCCGCCGCGAACCAGCTTCGGCGCAAGTCGCTGATGATGACCCGGACGCGAGCGACGCGATCGAGCTCCTTCAGCACGCGCGTCGCGCTCGTGTCGTCAAAGTGGTGCAGCGTCTGCGAGCACATGACGACGTCCACCGAGCGATCGGCGAACGGCAACGCGGTGGCGGTGCCGCGCACCGCGTTGCCGGCTCGCGCCCGGCTCGCAACGGCGAGGGTCTCGGCCATGTCGATCGTGATGAGTGAGAGGTCGACACGCTGCTGGCGCGCCAGCTCACGTGCTCTGGCCGCGATGTCACCGACGCCACTGCCGACATCGAGCAGCGTTGCGTTCGCGTCCAACTCCGGCAGGACGGTCCCGAGCTCGAGCAGGACCGCGCGCGTTCCCCCGAATAACGCATTCGCCAGCGCAACGTCGGCCAGCGAGCGACGAACGAGGCGGGGGTCGACGCCCGGCGCATCGAGATACTCGAACCCTCGGCGCCGTGGCGGAGTGATGAGCGTGGTCACGGGGCCAGGACGCGACGTGTCATCTCAACGCTCGAGCTGGGCGTAGCCGCCGCGATAGTAGAGCAGCGGCCGATCGGCGAATGGTGTCGCGGACTCGACTTCGCCGATCACAATCGTATGATCCCCCGCGCCGTGATGCGCGACGAGCCGGCACTCGAGATGCGCGAGCGCGTCGTCGAGCAGCGCCGCCCCGCTCTGGCCCCGCTCGTAGCCCACACCATCGAATCGCTTGTGCTCGTCCGGACCGGAGAATCGTCGCGAGAGCGCTTCCTGATGCGCGGCGAGAATGTTCACGGCGAAATGCGACGCGCGAAGCAGCATGTCGTGCATGGAAGCAACGCGGTCCACGCACACGAGCACGAGTGGCGGGACGAGGCTCACCGAGCAGAATGCGCTGACCGTCATGCCGTAATCGTTCTCGTTGTCATCGCGCGCGGTAAGCACCGTGATTCCCGACGCGAACCGTCCGAGCACACTGCGAAAGGTGTCGGGATCGATGGTCACGGCGCCTCGTGGTTCACGAGCGCCTGGTCCTGACGCTTCGTTCCGCGGGTCCATGGCAGCAGAAGACGGAGGAGAAAGCTCGGGCGAAGCACTTCGCGCGCGGGCACGAAGTCGCCCGTCACGCCGACGATCGTGTGAGCCATGTGCGGCCGGAGCGCGAGGGAACGTGCGGCTACGTTCATGACGGCAGGGAAGCTAACCGCCACCCCAATGATCTGCTCGACGGACCATTTGCCACGGAACTCGGCGATGCGGGCGCTGTCGTACGCGCGCAGGGGCGCGTCGCGATCCGCCGGTGCGGTTGCCGCGAGCGCATCGATGATGCGCGGCGCGAGAAGCTCTGCGCCGCGCAGCGCGGCGTAGATCCCCTCACCCGTGAACGGGTCGTAGAAATCCGCGGCGTCCCCTACGAGCGCTGCGCCGGGCGCCCACGCGCGGCGCGAGGCAGACGCGAAGGGGCCGGTTGCCAGAACGGGCGTCACGCGGACCGCCTTGCCAAAGCGTGGCGCCACGTGACGTCGGCGCGCGATCCAGGCATCGACGAAGGCCGCAGGATCTCCCGACGCTTCGCGCGCGCGAGATCTGGGAACGACGACGGCAACGTTCGTCATACCGCCGCCGACGTCCGCGAGACCGAGGTAGCCATCGCGCTCCACGTGCATCTCACCGCTGTCGCCCATATCGATCCCGGTGAAATGGGTGACGAAAGCCACCCGTCGCTGCGCGAGTCTCGTCGCGGCGAGATCGAGGCGGCGCGCCACGACCGATCGCAAGCCATCGGCACCGACGACAACTGCCGCCGAAAGCGTTTGCGTCCCCCCTTTTTCGTCGATGACGTCGACGCCCGTCACCCGGCCGCTCGAGTCCCGCCGGAGGGCGGTGACTCGAACTCCCTCGCGAACGACCGCTCCAGCGGCGCGCGCCCGATCGACCAGCAGGTTATCGAGGATCGTGCGCCGCAGCGCGAGGCCGCGGTCCCGGTACCCTCGAAAGCCGCGGACATCGGCAAACCGTCCATGAAACGTCGCGCCGTTCGGCGCGCGTACGCGCATTCCCGCGAGATGCGCGGCGCCGGACTGTTCGATCTGCTCGAGCACCCCCATCGCATCGAGGATCCGCGAGGCCTGGGGGCTCATGTACTCCGAGCACGGCTTGTCGCGGGGAAAATGCGCTCGGTCGAGGATCGTGACGTGAACGCCCGCACGGGCCAGCTGAAACGCCGTTGCGGCGCCCGCCGGGCCGCCGCCGACGACGATCACCTGTGTCACGTGCCTATCCACCCGGAGATTCCACGCATCCGCGACGTGACATCAGTCGGGATCTACCGAGCAATGCGCCCGTACGCTTGGGAGGCCAAGTACAGCGTGTCACCGGTTACGCGATAGGAGAACTCGAACGTTCCGGCGCTGGGCGGGAGGTAGGTGATGCGCACGGTCTGCACGAGTGGTTCCCAGCGAGCAGCGACGGTTTGCGCGTCGGCAAGGCCGGCGGTGTAGTTCCGGGTAACCAGCACGCGGCTCGCGCTCCCATCGGCGTTGAACCGCCACGTCGTCTCGCTGGAGCTTGCGGACCCATCGTCTGCCAGGAAGTAGAGAATGCGACGCCACGTACCGACGAGGTCGGAGGATGAGGTCGTTCCGGTCGCGCCGGTCCCGGCTGTGCAAAGCGATCCATCACCTGGCGCGCTCAAAAGACCACCGTCACAAGCGGCGACAAGCAGCAGCAGGAGGCACAGTGAGCGACGGAGCAACGTCGGGAATCGGGAATAGGGAATCGGAACTGCCGGGGTCGGGAACAGGGAACTGGGACCGAGAGAAACTTCGCACATCCTGTTTAGCGGGTTAGAGCTCCCGCCACGCCCGCGCCAACCAGCGTACACACCACGTTCACGAAGTCGTTCCTCGCACCGGGCACGCCGCCCACCACCCGAGTCGCTCTGCCACAGTAATGCGTGCGACGCTCAGTCGCTTCCAAGCAACCGTCACACCAGCGACGCTCCTGAACGGTGCCCCCCATCAGGGAGTCCGCCAGCGAGCCCAAAACGCCGCCAATGAACACCGCAGCCGCAGCGCTGCCGACTCCAATCAAGTAACCCAGGCCCGCGATAAACGCCGCACCGGCGACCGACGCGAGCGTTCCGGAAACCGTGACGCCGCCGGACGTACCAGCGGGAAGCGGCTTGAACGAGATGATGGACCGCGGCGAGCCACCTGCCACCGTGCCCACTTCCGTCGCCCACGTATCGGCGGTCGCAGCGGCGAGTGCCCCGAGCGCCGCGGCTGCCCACACCGAGGCTCCGGTTGCCGCAGCAAGAAGGGCTCCCGCCGCGAACACGCCGCCGTTGGCGAGGACCTGCACCGCGTCACGCTCGTTGCCCTTCTCGACAATTCCGCCGATCCGAGCCTCTCGCGTCGCGCGCTTGAAGTGCGAGAGCGCCGACGACGTGACGAAGAAGACGATGAGGACGGTCGCCCAGGTCCAGCCCGCGATCGCCGCGGCGGTTCCGACCAGGAGCGCGGTGATCGCTCCGCCCAACGACAACGCGCGCACGGTCCGTGCGACAAACGCAATCGCGCCCGCGAGAAGGAATCCCGCGAGCGCACGCTCCATCATGATGCCGCCAGGGTGTAACGGACAGTCGGCACAAGGCGCTTGTACGTCGTTTCGCGCGCCGTTAGCTTCGCTTGCACGTCTCTAGTGATCCATGTCACCGACGGTCGACTCGCTTCTTCCACTCAGTTTTCTCGAAGCCGTTCGCAACGTCGACACGCCTGACGACGACCCGGACACCGAACTCGTCGCCGAGTTGCGCAACAAGCGCCTCGGATTGAGCGACACCGTCTACGCCCAGATCCGTCGGTACTCCGACGCGGTGAAACGTAGTCAACGGACTGCTCGCGACGAAGCGGTGGCGCTGGCTCGTCTCATCGGGCGTCGTCCCGACGCGGAAGCGGTGTTTCGTGCTGCCGGTCGCTATCTCGCGAATGAGGCATATCAGGGCATCTCGGCGATGACTCGCCGCGTCATGCTCACGCTGCCGTCCCTCGTGGCGCGACCCATAGCCCTGCGGCACGCGGGCCGCATCGTCACCCGCTACTTCAACGGCACCGTCTCGCGGGTTGGATCGTCGGTGCTGCTCGAAGTCCCGTCGTCCGTCACGATCGACTCGGCGCCGCGCTCCATTGGGTGTGCGTATTACGAAGCGGGGCTTGCCGAACTGCTACGACTTCTCATCAATGGCGGCGGCGCCGTCGATCACGTGCGATGCATAGCCCGCGGGGAAGGCACGTGCAGCTGGCGCGCCGAGTGGCGCCCCCTCAACTGACTCGATCTCTCCGATGCTGGACGAACGCTCGCTCTCGCGCGTACAGCGCGCCCTCGCCGCCGCCGGCCTCGATGGTTGGCTGATCTACGACTTCCGCGGGCTCAACCCGGTCGCCAAGACGATGCTTGGGATCGAAGGCATGGCGACTCGGCGGATCTTCGGGTTCATCCCCGCGACCGGGTCGCCGACGGCGATCACGCACGCGATCGAGCAAGGGCCATGGCGTCACTGGCCGGCCTCGTGGAGCAAGGAAGTGTACAGCTCCTGGCGCTCGCTGGAGTCATACCTCGCGGCACTCGTCCGCGGAAAGCGCGTGGCGATGGAGTACTCACCCGGCGACGCCGTACCGTATCTCGACCGCGTGCCGGCTGGCGTTCTCGAGATGGTTCGCGCGGCTGGTGCGGAGGTTGTGACCTCCGCGGAGCTCGTGACGCAGTTCTACGCGACGTGGACGGGCGATGAGCTCCAGTCGCATCGCCGCACCGCCGAGACGGTCGCCGAGATCGCGCGTCGCGCGCTCAAGTACGCGGGCGCGGAAGCGCGCGCCGGTCGGCCCACCACGGAGCATGCGCTGCAACAGCACATCCTCGGTGAATTCGGCAAGGCGGGGCTCGAGACGATCGACCCGCCAGTCGTGGCTGTCGGGCCTAACGCGGCGAATCCGCACTACGAGCCGCGGGCCGACAACCCCGTTCGCATCAACGTCGGCGACCTGGTATTGCTGGATCTCTGGGCGCGCGAGCCGGGCGGGATCTGGGCCGATCAAACATGGATGGCGTCGGTCGGTGAGCCGAGCGCGCGTGCAGTGCAGGTGTGGACGGCGGTCCGGGATGCGCGTGATGCCGCGATCGCGTTGCTCAAGGATCGCGTGGCGGGTCGCGCGACGGTTCGCGGCGGCGAGGCAGACGACGCCGCGCGCAACGTGATCACGACCGCGGGCTTCGGCGATCGATTCACCCATCGCACCGGCCACTCGATCGACTCACGCGATCTTCACGGTTCCGGCCCGCACATCGACAATCTCGAGACGCGCGAGGAGCGATTGCTGGTTCCCGGAGTCGCGTTCTCGATCGAACCGGGCGTCTACATTCCGGGCGAGATTGGCGTGCGCTCGGAGGTGAACGCATACGTCGGCGACGGCGAGCTCGTAGTGACGCCGGCCGAGTATCAGCGCGACATGATGGTGGTGTGACGAAAGCCATCAGCCATCGGCCATCAACCATCAGCTAAACTGCCAAGCGCCGAGCCGCAGGTCACTGGTTCGCAGGCGTCGCTGCGCCGAGAGCTCGGGCTTTTCTCGGCGGCATTACTCGTCGTGGGCGGGATCATCGGGAGCGGGATCTTCTTCACGCCAACGGAGACCGCGCGCGCCCTGCCGACAGCGCGCCTCGTCTTTCTCGTGTGGGCGGTGGGCGGCGTCGTGGCGCTGGCGGGCGCGCTGACCTACGCGGAGCTCGGCGCCATGATGCCCGACGCCGGCGGGGCGTACGTATACATCCGCGAGGCGTTCGGGAAGCTGCCGGCGTTTCTTTACGGGTGGATGGCGCTCCTCAGCATCGGCACCGGGGCGCTCGCGGCGGTGGCGTTAGGCTTCGCGGGCTACGCGGCGCGGTTCGTGGACCTGACGCCGTTAGGTGGCCCGATCGTCGTGGCGGCGGCGACCATCGCCGTGCTCACGGCGACGAACTACTTCGGCATCAAGCCGGGCGCGCTCGTGCAGAACGTGCTCGCGGTCGCGAAGATCGCAGCGCTGGCGGCGCTCATTCTTGGTGGCTTCGCGCTGTGGGCGAAGATCGGCGCGCCTCTACCTGTCGCTGACGCACCCGCGCCGCGCGCCTCGCTCGCAAGCGGGCTCGCCGCCGCCTTTGTGGCCGTGCTGTTCACGATCGGTGGGTGGCAGCAGATGAACATGGTGGCGGGCGAGATCCGGGATCCGGCGCGGACGATCCCGCGCGCGCTCGCCCTTGGCATCGCGATCGTCATCGCGTGCTACCTCGGTGCCAACGCGGTGTACCTCCACGCGTTAGGCCGCGATGGGCTCGCCGCGAGCAGCGCCGTCGCCGCCGACACGGCGACACGGCTGGTCGGGTCGGTCGGCGCGACGCTCATCTCGGTCGCCGCCATGCTGTCAATTCTCGGGTTCGTGAATGTGGTGATCCTGGCGACGCCTCGGATCTTCTTCGCCATGGCGAAGGATGGTGTATTCCTGCAGGCGGCAGCCCGCGTCCATCCGCGATTCGGATCGCCGCACGTGTCCGTGGTGATCATGGGAGTCTGGGCGATCGCTCTGCTCGTGATCACGGGCGGCCGGATCGGCGACCTGCTGAGTGGCGTCGTGTTCGCCGACTGGATCTTCTTCGGCCTCGGCGCAGCGAGCGTGTTCGTGCTCCGTCGCACGCGGCCTGACGCCCCGCGGCCCTACCGCGCGTGGGGATACCCGATCGTTCCGGGCTTCTTCGTGGTCGCGGCGATGTTCGGGATCGTGAGCGCGTATGTCGCGTCGCTGAGGACGTCGTTGTTAGGCACCGCGATCCTGCTCGTAGGAGTAGGGATGTTCTACGTCGCCCAGCATCGCCACCGCGTTCCCCGGACCAGCCCGGGCGAAGGTTGAAGGTATTGCCGCTGAGCAGACACGCGCGTCCAATGGAGATCGGATTAGCGATCGCAATGGGGGCCGTGGGGTGTGACCGCGGGACGTCCGGCCGGGCGGGGTCCGACTCGGGCGGGGGCACAGACGGCGAGGCCATTGCGGCGATCGCCAGGTCGGCCTCACAAGCTCCCCCGTATACGCCCCGGCCGCTCGACGCGTTCGGCAAGGTGTCGGGTTTCGTCGAGCTCGACGGACCGCCGCCGCCAGACACGGTCTTTCAACCGACGGCGGATCAGCCGGTCTGCGGCACGACCTTTACTCGGCACGGCATCGAGCGGGCCGGGGCGAGGGCGATCGGCGTCATCGTGTGGATCGACGGGCTGCGCGCGGGTAAAGCGCTGCCGCCCGATCGGCGGTTCGAGGTCGTGAATCAGAACTGCCTGATGTTCCCCGAAGTGCAGCCGGCGATTGGCGGCGGCACGCTGAACGTCGGCAGCCTCGATGCCGCGGAGCATCGGACGCGCATAACGCGAAGTGGCACCGGGGAGGTGCTGGCGACAATCCGCGAGACGGACGAAGGGCAGGTGGTGCCGAACGAGCAGGTGCTCGCGAAGCCCGGCGTGCTGCAGCTGAGTTGCGACGTCCACTCGTGGACGCACGCCTGGATCGTGGCGTTCGACCAGCCGTATTTCACGACGACTGGCCGAGACGGCTCGTTCTCGATCGACTCGATTCCGCCGGGCCGCTATCGGCTCCGGCTATGGCATCCGAGGCTCGAGGAAGTCGAGGAGACCGTCACGATCGAGGTAGGGAAGGTCGCGTCGATTGTTTTGCGGGCGAAAAGCGCTCGCTAGACGTACGCGTAACGGCGCAATGGAACTGGTAATTGGAACTGGTTACTGGTAATCAGAACCCTCGGGAAGCCTCTTTCACCACGATGAGCCTCCCGAGGGTTCAAGTAACCAATCACCAATTCTAGTAACCAAACACCAGTGTTTCTTTAGATCCTTCGGTCGATGACCATCGCGACGAACAAGAGCGCGAGGTAGAGCAGGGAGAACTTGTAGACCTTCCACGCCGCCTTGGTCCACTGCGGCAGCGAACGCACCCGCAGAATCCCCGCGAGAAGGATCGCACCTAACGCGAACGCGCTGGCGAAATAGAACCACCCGAACGCGCCGAACGCCACCGGCAGCAGTGTGAGCGGAACGAGAATCAGCGTGTACCAGAGCATCTGATTTTTCGTCTCGCGCTCGCCCCACACGAGCGGGGCCATCGGAACCCCCGCATTCCCATAGTCGCGCTGCTTGAGAAGCGCCAGCGCCCAGAAGTGAGGCGGTGTCCAGTAGAAAATGATCAGGAACAGGTACAGCGCCGCGAGGTCGATGTGATTCGTCACCGATGCCCAGCCCACCAGCGGCGGAAATGCGCCGGCCGCCCCGCCGATCACGATGTTGTGCGGCGTGGACCGCTTGAGCCACCGCGTGTAGATGAACACGTAGAAGTAGAAGCCCGCCAGCGCGAGCGCGGCCGTCAGCACGTTCACGAACCGCGCGAGCATCCAGGTGGCGGC
>JAJKIV010000430.1 GCA_021154285.1 Gemmatimonas sp.
GCCAAGGTGGGCCTCGAGGTCTACGGCGTTACCGGTGGATTGGCGGTCAGCTGGGCGATCGGCTACCACATTCTATCGTTCATTCCGATCACGATCATCGGCCTGTACTACTTCGCCCGACTCGGGTTGCATTTCAGCGACTTCAAGGCGCAGCCTAACGAAGCTCGATGAGCGCCGCGGCCGGCCGCGACCGCCCGTCGGGGACGACCGCCCGCACGATGGCGCAGGCAAAGGTCAATCTCTTCCTTCGCGTGCTGGCGCGCGAGGCAGACGGCTACCACCAGCTCGAGACGCTGTTCTGTCGCCTCGAGCTTGGCGACGACGTCACGGTGCGCGTGGGCACCCGTGGTCGGTCGCTCGATTGCACGGGCGACGCCCTCCAGCTGGAAGGCCTCGGGCCGGTGGAGCGGAACCTCGCGTGGCGAGCCGCGGTCCGGTACGCGGAGGTGACGGGCTGGCCTAACGACTGGGACATCGAGATCGCGAAGCGAATTCCGGTCGGCGGTGGGTTGGGCGGTGGGAGCGCCGATGCCGGAGCCGTCCTGCGGTGTCTCAATCGCCTCGCCCCGTCACCGCTCTCCGACGCGGAACTGGTCGCGCTCGCCGCGCCGCTCGGTGCCGATGTTCCCTTCCTCACCACAGGCGACCCGCTCGCGCTTGGTTGGGGGCGCGGCGAGAGGCTGCTCGCGCTGCCACCGTTGCCCAGCCGCGCCGTGACGCTCGTGTGCTTCCCGTTCGGCGTGCCAACGCCCGACGCGTATCGGTGGCTCGATGGGAGCAAGACGGTCGCACCGCGCGAGGCGAGCCGCCTGAGCATCGATGCGCTCACGACGTGGGGAGGCGTTGCGCGCCTCGCGCATAACGATTTCGAAGCGGTCGTTGCGCCGCGGTACCCGGAAATCGGCCGCGCCCTCGACGCGCTTAGAACGGGCTCCGCGCGCGATCGCGATCATAGTGCGGACGCGATCACGCTGCTCGCGGGCTCGGGAGCGACCGTGTTCGCGGTCAGCAGTGCGCCGGCGGAGGCTATGATCGTGCCGCATGGAACCTCTGTCCGATTCGTGCACACGCGCACGGCATCGCGTGTTGTTGCGGTAGAGGTGTCGGACTAGCTTTCCGGGGCGCGCCACCTGCCTGCCCCTTCGTCTAAAGGTAAGACAACGGCCTTTGGAGCCGTGAATCGTGGTTCGATTCCACGAGGGGCAATTCGGCCTCCCCTGTCCTCGCCGCCCTCGCCGCCTCCCGTGGCTGTCCCGAAGTCCGATTCGATTCGCGACGAACCCGACGCGCGGATCGACGCCGCCATCGGGAACACCCCGATGGTCCGCCTAACGAGGGTCGTCGAGCTGGGCATGGCCGAGGTCTGGGTCAAGATCGAGGGCATGAATCCAGGCGGCTCGATCAAGGATCGCACGGCGCTGGGTATGATCGTCGAGGCCGAGCGGAGCGGCGCGCTCGAGCCGGGCCAGATGATCGTCGAGCCGACGTCCGGCAACACCGGCATCGGTCTGGCGCAGGTGGCGGCCGCCCGCGGATACCCGCTCACGCTGTGCCTGCCCGCGCAGATGAGCGAAGAGCGAAAGCGTACGCTGCGCGCGTACGGTGCGCGGCTCGTGCTCACTGATCCGGAGCGACGCATGCTGGCGGCGATCGAGGAGGCGCAGCGGATTCGCGATTCCACCGGCGCGTGGATGGCCGATCAGTTCGGCAATCCCGCGAACCCGCGGATCCATTACGAGGCGACCGCACCCGAGCTGTGGGCGCAGATGCACCACCGGATCGACGCGTTCGTCTACGGGTCGGGGACGGGCGGAACGATCTCGGGCGTCGGCCGCTTCCTTCGCGATCAAGGAGCCGGTGCTCTGGTCGTCGCGGTCGAGCCGGCGCGCAGTGCAGTCCTCTCGGGTGGTGAGCGCGGCCAGCATCAATTCCAGGGAATGGGCCCGGGCTTCGTTCCGCCGAATTTCGATCGGGCGGTCGTCGATCGCGTCGTGCAGGTGTGGGAGGAGGACGCGTTTCCGCTGGCGCGGCGACTCGCGCGCGAGGAAGGGCTGTTCGTGGGGATGTCCAGCGGTGGGATCACGTGGGCAGCGCTGCAGATCGCCCGCGAGCTGGGCCCGGGGAAGCGTGTGGCGATGATCGCGCCCGATTCCGGTGCGAGATACCTATCCACAACGCTCTTCGAGGCGTCGCCGCCGGACACATCGCCATAGCCGCCCTTCGGGCGGCAGCCGTCAGCTCAACCGCGACGGTACGATCCAGCAGGAATCCGCCAACAATTCCGCGAGCGAGACGGTGCGCGTAGCGCATCGGAAGGGGGCGGTTTAGGTTTGATGGCTCTTCCGGTCGCCGGTCACGTCGCTGGTCGGAATTGACTATCTCGTTAGCCCCTCTTACGATACAAGGCTGCGGCAATGGACGTAGTGTCCTTACCGAAGCACGGATTCAAGCTTCTCTCGGGAACCGCGAATCAGGGACTCGCGGATGAGATCGCAGAACACCTTGGCGTCGAGCTGTGCAAGGTGACCTGCAGCCGGTTCGCCGACGGCGAGATCTTCGTGCGCATCGATGAAAACATCCGCGGCGCGGATGTCTTTATCGTGCAGCCGACGAATCCACCCGCGGACAACGTGATGGAGCTCCTGCTCCTGATCGATGCGGCGAGGCGTGCGTCGGCGGCGCGAATCACGGCGGTGATGCCCTATTACGGGTATTCCCGTCAGGATCGAAAGGATCAGCCTCGCGTGGCAATCGGCGCGAAGCTGTTGGCGAACATGATCGAGAGCGCGGGCGCGGATCGCGTCCTCGGCATCGATTTTCACCAGCACCAGCTGCAGGGATTTTTCGACGTTCCCGTCGATCACCTGTACGCGGCGCCGGTGATGACGTCGCACTACCGCAGGAAGCAGTTGAAGGACGTCGTCGTCGTCGCACCGGATGTCGGGTCGGCGAAGATGGCGCGAGGATTCGCGAAGCGGCTGAACGGCACGCTCGCGATCATCGACAAGCGTCGCCCAACGGCGAACGTGGCCGAAGTGCTGAACGTGGTGGGTGATGTCGAGGGGCGAGACTGTTTGATCCCCGACGACATGATCGACACCGCGGGCACGGTCACCGAGGCCGCGCGGGCGCTCAAGAAGTTGGGCGCGAACGACATCTATGTGTGCGCCACGCATGCGTTGCTCTCCGGCCCTGCCGTCGAGCGCCTGTGCGCGGCGCCGATCGTGGAGGTCGCCGTGACCAACACGATCCCGATCCCGCAGGACCGGCAGTTCCCGCAGCTCAAGGTGCTTTCGGTTGGTGAGCTGCTCGCGAAGGCAATTCGTTTCACGCACAGCGAGCAGAGCGTCAGCTCCCTGTTCGACTAGGCTCCTCCGGACGTTCCGGACTGCCTAACACGTTACACGTACACACCGCAGGTTATTCCGTCATGCCCACCGCACAACTCTCCGCGAGCCCGCGCACGACCAACGGCAAGGGTGCCGCGCGATCGCTTCGCAGCGCCGGACAGATCCCGGCTGTCATCTACGGTCACGCGCGCGAGCCGCTGTCGCTCGCGATCCCCACGCGCGAGTTCGAGAAGCTCCTCGAGCGCGTGTCGGCGGAGAGCACGGTGATCGAGCTCGCCCTCGACGGCGGCGTCGCCCGCACGCTGATCCGCGAGATCCAGCGTCACCCGTACAAGAAGCAGATCCTGCACATCGACTTTCAGGAGCTGGTGGCAGGTGAGAGGGTTTCGGTCAACGTGCCGATCGTCCTGACGGGAACGCCTGAGGGCGTGCGTCTGTCCGGCGGCATTCTGAGCCAGGTCATGTCCGAGCTGTCGATCCGCGTGGACCCGGTGAACATCCCGCGGCGCGTCGAGGCCGACGTGACGAACGTCGCCATCGGCCACTCGCTGCACGTGAGCGACCTCAAGGTGCCGGACGGCATCGAGGTCCTCGATGACGCAGACGCGACGGTCGCCGTGGTATCGGCGCCGAAGGTCGAGGCCGAGCCGACGCCGAGCGTGACGGAAGGTGAGGAGGCTGCGGCGGAGCCGGAGCTCATTCGTAAGACGAAGGAAGAAGGCGAGGAAGAGGGCGAGTCGAAGTAATCGCTCGCTGTCTCCTCTGCGAGGGGCCAGTGAAGGTGATACTTGGCCTGGGCAATCCCGGGCGAGAGTACAAGGACACGCGTCACAACGTCGGCTGGTGGGTTCTCGACCACCTGGCCGACGTTTGGCGTTTGGATGGATGGCGGCGGGATGGCGAGACGGTGACGTTAGGCGGCACCGTCGACGGCCGGCCGGTGCGTCTGGTGAAGCCCACGACGTACATGAACCTGAGTGGCCAGGTGCTGCGACCGTATCTGCGGCGGCCGGAGTGGTCCGCGGCATCGGACCTCATGGTGGTCGTGGACGAAGTCGCCATTCCGCTCGGCACGTACCGCCTGCGCGCGCGCGGGAGCGCGGGCGGGCACAACGGTCTCAAGGACGTGGAGCGCGCGTTAGGCACGCAGGAGTATCCGCGGCTGCGGGTCGGCATCAAGCCGGAGGATCCGCGGCGAGTTGGCAATCTGGCGGACTTCGTGTTGTCGCCGTTCGGGAAGGATGAACGGGCGGTGGTGGTGGAGCTGCTGCCTCGATTGCAGGATGCGGTCGAGATCTGGATGCAAGATGGGATACTGAAGGCAATGAACGCGCATAACGGAGATGGCAGCCCCCCACCCAAATAGGTGGTTCTCAACGAGCCGTGTGAGACGGGAGTGGGCAGCGCACTGAAGCCGGCGGTGGTCCACCTCGTGCGCGGAAGCGATCGGTGTCTCGAGGTAGCGTGCGAACTGGTGTTGACGCAGTTGTCCGGCACCCTCGGCGATGTCATCGACGCAACTGGTTACATTTCGCCGCGGCAAGTTTCTGCCACCTTTACCT
This sequence comes from Gemmatimonas sp., assembly GCA_021154285.1. GTDB lineage: Bacteria > Gemmatimonadota > Gemmatimonadetes > Gemmatimonadales > Gemmatimonadaceae > JAJKIV01. The sequence continues at coordinate 4,913 of JAJKIV010000430.1, forward strand.
GCCTGCTGCCCACTGCCGGCTTCAGTGCGCTGCCCACTGCCGTCTCTCAGCACAAAGGACGGCATTCGTTTCAAATAGAAATCATGCTGAAACTCGGAATCGTTGGCTTGCCTAACGTCGGCAAGTCGACCCTGTTCAACGCCCTCACCGCCGCCAAGGCCGAAGCGGCCAACTACCCCTTCTGCACCGTCGAGCCTAACGTCGGCATGGTGGAGGTGCCCGACCCCCGGCTTGGCACCCTCGCCGACATTGTCCAGCCCAAGAAAGTCGTCCCCGCCGTTGTCCAATTCGTGGACATCGCCGGCCTCGTGAAGGGCGCCGCCAATGGCGAAGGGCTGGGCAACAAGTTTCTCGCGAACATCCGGGAGACTGACGCGATTGTGCAGGTCGTGCGCTGCTTCGAGGACCCCGACGTCACCCACGTCATGGGGTCCGTCGACCCGCCGCGCGACCGCGAGGTCATCGAGTTCGAGCTCGCGCTCGCCGACCTGGCGACCGTCGAGAAGCGCCTCGACCGAACGCGCCGCGCCGCGAAGTCCGGCGAGAAGGAAGCCGTGGCCGAGCTGCCGGTGCTCGAGAAGGCGCAGTCGTTTCTGAGCGAAGGGAAAGGGCTGTGGGAAGCACGCCTCTCGCCTGACGAGTTGCGGACGCTGGCGCCGCTCTCACTGCTCACGACCAAGCCGGTGCTCTACGCCGCGAACGTCACCGATGCCGAGCTGTCGGGCGACGAGGGCAAGCATCTCAAGGCGCTGCGCGCCGCGGTGGCCGCGAGTGGCGAGCACGCGGAGATCGTTCCCTTCTCGGCGAAGATCGAGGCCGAGCTCGCGGAGCTTCCGCCTGAGGACCGTGCCGAGTTCCTGGCCTCGTTAGGCCTCGAGTCCGCGGGGCTCGATCGCCTCATCCGCGCCGGATACCACCTCATGGGGCTGCAGACGTACTTCACCGCCGGTGAGCAGGAGGTCCGCGCCTGGACCATCCATCAGGGCGACACGGCACCGGTCGCCGCCGGGGTCATTCACACCGACTTCGAGCGCGGCTTCATTCGTGGCGAGACCGTCGGGTACGACGAGTTCGTTTCCACCGGCGGCTGGAAGGGTGCCCGCGAGAAGGGCGTCGTTAGGTCCGAAGGCAAGGAATACATCGTCAGGGACGGCGACGTGATGCTGTTCCGCTTCAATGTCTGAGGCCTACGGAAAAACGGTTAACCTCACCGTTCCTAGGGTTAACCGTCCCTGAATCGCCGCCTTTACCCTTCCCTCACCCGCGTTTCACCGCCCTAGTGGCACACCATGTGGCACACCGGAAATGGCGAGGGGTGCGTTAGGCGGGGTACAGAAGCCCGACGCCGTTTCGATCGGTCCTAGGGCCGTTTCCGCGCGAGCGCGGGCATTCTGGCAAGCGCCATAGACCCGAGTGCAGTCCGCACGGTCCGTTGGTGGCGCGGGGATCGCACGTGGCGCCTTCGTGTTAGGCGCTAGAGTCCCTCCGCCTCGAGCTGGAGCGTCCGCTCGCGCGCGCGCCACTGGCGCTCAAGGGTCCGGCGCTCGAGCGGGTGCATCTCGGTGACGGCGATCCTGTCGCGCAGCGCCGAGAGCTCGGGCTCGGTGTGCGCGGCGGTGATCCCGTCGACGAGCTGGAAGTAGGCGCGGGCGAGCATGCGGTTTGGGGAGCTAAAGGTGGGCGCGTGAGCCGGCGACGCGGAACGCTTTGGCGGGTGCGCGCCCCTTGGAGTAGGAGATCGCGCGGCGCCCGCGGCGCCGGCCCGAACGCCCGCCGTGGCGGTGGGCAGCCGGTGCCGGGGTGAGGCGCCCGTCGGGGCGGCTGCCGCGGTCCATACCGCCACCACACACACGGTGTGCATCGAGTGAGAGTGCGCGGCGGTGTAAGGCAGGCCACGTTCCGGGCCGTTACGTGCGCGGGCCGGCACGCAACGACCGCTTGACAGGACGCCCGGTGCCGCAGGGA
>JAJKIV010000431.1 GCA_021154285.1 Gemmatimonas sp.
ACCTGCTCGGAGATCTCGAGTCGCTGATCCGTCCGCAGCTCGCGTCGAAGCAGCTGGAGTTCTCGAGTGAGCCGGTGCCCGACGACGTCGTCGTGCGCGCCGATATCGAGAAGGTTCGTCAGGTGCTGCTCAACCTCATGGCGAACGCGGTGAAGTTCACGGCGCCGGGCGGGCACATCCGAATCTCGTATGCATACGATGACGCGCGCCTGTATCTTCGCGTGACCGACACCGGCATCGGCATTCCGACGGACCGGCGCGGGGCGATCTTCGAGCCGTTCGTGCAGCTGCACCGGACGCTCGCTCAGCCGTCGGAGGGGACGGGGCTGGGGCTCTCGATCAGTCGCGACCTCGCGCGCGGCATGGGCGGCGAGCTGACGGTGGAGAGCGAGCCAGGCATTGGCTCGACGTTCACGCTCGTGCTCGAGCGCGCGTCCTGAGGCCCGCAGTGCAGGGCCTCGGCGCCGGAGGTGAACGGCGCGGGAAGCGCCTGCGTCCCAAGGTCTTTCAAAAAGAATCCCGGCTCGTGGCGCGATGGTATCAACCCGTTAGGCAGCATCCGGCCGTTTCCGCCATATCCGTTTCATCGCTGTTCCCCGAAAATGTTTGCCGAACATCGAAGCGACGGCGGTCAAAAAACTCCTTCAGACCCGAATTCGGACAGTGGGCCCTTGGTCTTTCGCAAAAGACTCTCCGAATGCCCGCGCACGATGTAGTCCGTCAGCTCGCCAACCATTTTGTAGCCGAGTCGTTCGTAGAGCCGCCGGGCGGCCGGGTTGAATGACGACGCGCAGATGAAGACGTTAGGCACCTCACGCAGGATGCGCTGCTCCGCCAGTGCGATCAGCGCCGAACCGAGGCCGCGCCCGCGACAGTCGGCTCGAACCGCAACCGATTGGATGTAGCCGACGAACACGCCCTGCATGATGACGACGATGAAGCCGGCGACGCGCGGGTCGCTCGACGCTGAAGGCTCCAGCGCGACAGACACCTCTCGCGCCGGGTCACGGACGATTGCGTAGGACTGCTCGAGCGTCCGGCCCAGACGACGCCACGGATCCGACGACGCCATCAGCTCGGCGCACGCCCACGCCTCGGCGTCCGTCGCGAGAGGCCTGATGATTGGCGGCTCGTCGCGCGAGACCGGGTCGGCGCTCATGAGCTGAACATACTCCGTGTCACCGATTCAGATAGATTCCACGTCTCGCAAATCAGCGAGTCACGCACGCCATGGAAATCCGCCGCGCTACCGAACGGGACGCCGCCGCAATCCGCGCCCTGATCGATCTCTACGTCGCTGATGGAACGCTCCTCCCGCGCACAGAGGAGTTCATCGCGTCGCACGCGGATCATTTCGTCGTCGCCGTGCGCGGCGACCGCGTAGTCGGTTGCGCGCACCTCGACGAGTACGCGCCGAGTCTCGCGGAACTTCGCTCACTCGCAGTCGCGCCGGATGCGCAGGGCTCCGGCGTGGGGCGCGCGCTCGTGGCGGCGGTGGAAGATCTCGCGCGACGTCGAGGCTACGGCACCGTGTTCGCGGTCAGCAACGACGAGGAATTCTTCGGCAAGCACGGCTTCCTGCCGCGACACATCCCCGAGCTGGATCGCGAACGGAGCGAAGTCAGTAAGTACAAGGGGGTTTATGCGAAGGACATGGGCGACGAGGGACGGGCGACGGCAGTTCGTTAGGCAAACGCCCCCAACAACCTCTCGACGTCCGCCATGTCGTTATACACCGACGGCGACAGGCGGATGAAATTCTGGCCAACCCGCGCGTCGACGTTCGCCCGGCGCAACCGCTCCACCACCGGCGCGCGATCCTTGAACGTGAAGGTCAGCAGCGCCGAGCGCGTGCCGGGCGGCGTGGCAGGCTGGAAGCCGAAGCGCGGCAATTCGTCGCGCAAGCGGGCGAGCAGTGGCTGACGCCACGCCTCGATGTTCTCGACTCCCAGGTGAGCGATGTACGGCAACGACTGACCGAGCGCGTTCATCGGTCCCCAGGCGTTGCTACCCGCCTCGAAGAACGAGCTCGCGTTGCGACCGAGCTCCCATGTGAAGGGCGTCGGCGCGGGCGGATCGTACGGCAGGAAATGCGTCTCGATGTCGGGCGCCGAGTGATAGCCGCGTAACGAGCGATGCACCACGCGGTCGAGCAGGTCCTCCTTCGCGTACAAGAACCCGAGGCCGAAGTCGCCCATCAGCCACTTGAAGCTCCCGCACGCGGCGAAGTCCACACCGGTGGCTTTCACGTCGATCGGTGACGCACCGGCCGCCTGGATGATGTCGGCGTACACGTACGCGCCGTTCGCATGCGCGAGGTCGCACACCGCTTTCAGATCGTGCTGGAACCCGTTGTACATCGCGACGAGCGAGACCTCGACGAGCCGGGTCTTCTTGTCGATGACCTTCTCCATGTCGCGGAGGTCGATGCGCGAGCCGTTGTCGCGCGGCATCACGATGCGGAGGTCGAGTCCGCGCTCACGCTGCAGCAGCTGGAGGTTCAGAATCGACCCGTCGAAGTGCAGCGCGTCCGTTACGACGTTGATCCCACGCTTCGCCTGTTCGGCGATCTCGAGCCCGTTCACGACGAGGTTCTCGCCCGTGCTCGTGTTGGGCACGAACGCGATCTCCGACGGCTTCGCGTTGATGAGCGACGCGAACGCCGCTTTCACGGCCGCGGCGAGCTCTCCGCCCGTCGCGTCGTCCGTCTGGAACGACGACCGCGCGTCGGCGTACGTGCGCATGGCCGCCGCGGCGACCATGGGCATCGGGTGCGTGTACGCGCCGTTGATGTACGTGAGCCCCGCCGGGATCGCGAAGTCCTGCTTTCTCGGGAAGCCTGCGGGGACGCCGCTCGGGCCTAACGTGTGATCCATCGAAGGCTCCGGTGGGAGCTGGGCCGTCAGCCGTCGTGCGGCCGCCGTGCCCATCGCGAGCGCAGCGCTCGCAAGGAGATCGCGTCGATTGATGGTCATGCCGCTACCCTACGCTCGGGATGCGAGTTTCCGCGGTATTCACGGTGCGGGCACCGGCATGCGCCCACTCGGAATCCGTGATGCGAAGCGGCCCCGACGCCGCCTCGGTCGAGTCGACGCGGCGACCAGCCTCGCGCCACGCGCGCGTACCGCCCACGACGTTCGTGACGTTCCGATAGCCCTGCTGGTAAAGGAACTGGGCGGATCGCACCGAGCGCGTTCCGGACTGACAGATGGTCAGGATCGGGCGATCGCGCGGAATCTCGTCGAGCCGCGTCGCGAGGTCCGCCTGGGGCACGTTCACCGCGCCGGGTACGTGCTCGCGCGCGAACTCCTCGGGCTCGCGCACGTCCAATATCACCGCGTTAGGCGGCGCCGAGTCGATGGCGTCGAGTCCGACGTCATCGACGGCGGGGGATGACGTGAGCATCGCCCAGGTCATGTCGGCGACGCCGCGGTTCGTAGCCTCGATCGCCGTCATGTTCAGCGGCCGAGCGGGGACGCCATTCGTCAACTCGGCCACGAATGGATCGCGGTCCATGTGCAGCAACGGGCTGTAGAGCCGCTCGAAGCCGATCGTCGTGCTTGGCCGTCCGCACATGCCCTTCCCGCATGGTCCTTCGAAGTGACCGGGAAACACCGCCACCCAATCCGGAAGCCGCAACAGCTTCGAGATGCTCTCGAATTGTGCCGACGCGTCGCCGCCGCCAAAATCCGGCCGACCAACGTCGCCCACGAGCAGCGAGTCGCCCGTGAGCACCATCGATGGTTCCGGGCTCCGAGGCGGATTCATGACGAGGACCGAGATGAGCTCCGGTCGATGGCCGGGGGTGTGGAGGATCTTGAGCTTCAGCTGACCGAGCGGAAGCTCCTCACCATTCGCGAGGGGGCGGAACGGGTATGCAACCCGCGCCGACTCGTGCAGGCAGAGCTCCGCACCGTGCTGCGCCGCGAGCTTCCGTGCACCGGAGACGTGATCGGCGTGGACGTGCGTGTCGATCACGTAGCGGAGATGGAAGCCACGCTCGCGCAGCAACGGCTCGTATTGCTCGATCTCGATCGAGGGGTCGACGATCGCGGCCTCATGCGACTGGCGCGACGCGATGAGATACGACGCGCAACCACAGCGTTCGTCGAGGATTTGTTTGAAGTACACGATAGGCCTCGGGATGACGCCTATTAAAGGTAGCGCTTCAGTCGAGACGTGGTCTCGGCGACCAGCTCGGGGGAGGCGCAGCGGGCACCGGAAGGCCCGTTGGAGACCAGTCGATGTCGTCGGGCACCCCCGAACGAATCGTCAGCGGACCCACAAGCACCTTCGTCCTGGCCGAGTTGCCGTAGATCACCACGCGTTCGGTGGTGTCTGGAATCAGGCCGGCCTGCGAGCGGCCAGCGACGACCCCGTTGATCGCTACACCACACCGACCGTCAGGAAAGATCTGCAGCCGAACGTGAAACCAGCCGCCCGATCGAAAGGTCCGCGGCGCCGGCACCGCCACTGCTGATGACGGCCGGTCCAGCACCAGGCCGAGCGTGTCGCCGTAGGACGCTCCCTCGGTCGTCGGATACGCCACGCTGCACGCCGGCCAATCAGTCGAGCGCCTCGGCATGTTCCCGCCCCCGTGGTCCCACACCTTGAGCACAGTGTCCGTCAACGCATCCTCGAGGGACACGTTCACGACCTGCCACTGTGGCAACGTCAGATGATTCGAGATCCAGGTATCCACGGCCAGCCCGCGAGCCGTCGGGTACTTCACCAGCGAATAAACGCCGCTCGTGAACGACCCGTCGCCGTTGTTCATCAGCCCGCGAACGCCGTCGGGCGCCGAGTCGATGAGCGGGCGCGGCTCCCCGAACGCACGCCAGCTGTCGGTGAGCGCGCGCGACCAATCCTCTTGAAATAGCACTGCCGTCTCTCGCGGCCGCACGACGAGCTCTCGCTGTGCGTTACGCCAGCCGCCCGCGGTGACCATCACGTGCACGACGCCGGGCCGCTTCGCCACCATGACGCCCGTGCTGTCGAGCGCGACGACCGCGGTATCCGGTGACGACCAGCGCACCGACCCGAGCGCTATCGTGTCGCCGTCGGGCGTGATGCCTCGGGCAGAAAGCTGGTGCGGCACGCCAACCTGCGGATTCCCGAGCCCCGTACCGATCGCGAGTCGCTCCGCATAACGCGGGCGGCGAGGTGTCGACTCGAACGCCAGGATCCGCCGTCCCGGCTTCAACCGGCTCATGTCGACCTCGACGACGCGATTTGGGTCGTCGAAGGGAAACAGGAGCACCGCCGTCGCCGAGTACCCGACTCGGCGACACTGGCAGATGACCCACCGACCGTCGTCCGAGACCCGGGCGTCGTCGCTGCGATGCAGCACGATCGTCGTGTCGAGCTTTCCGGAATTCACGTCGAGCCGCCCTAGGCCAGCCCACGGACCATTCCCGATCCAGACGACGATGTGGCTCTCGTCATACCAGGCGTCGCGCGGCGACAGCTCGCCGCCCGGGATGGAGAAACATCGCTCGTTTCGGCCATCGACATCGATGATGCACGTCGAGCGCGGACGAGCGTCCCAGTAGCGCCGGTCGAACGCGATGCGGCTTCCGTCCGGACTCCAGATCGGCAGCGCATCCGAGTTGGAGCCCCGCGTCAACTTCCGGACAGCACCGGAGCCTGCCTCCATGATCGCGAGATCGTAGTGGCTCGCGGCGTTCCATCGACCCGTGTAAAACGCCAGCCAACGTCCATCCGGGGACCAGCGTCCGCCCTGATCATCGCCGACCGCCGTCGTGAGCCGTCGCTCGCGACCGTCGTCGGCGATGTCGAACAGATCGATGCCGCCCGAGTCGGTAGCCACGCGATCCATGGTCCACGCCTTGTCGTCAGGTCGGCGTGTCAATGTCCCCGTGGTGGGATCCGCGTGAATGCGCCACGTGGGACGCCCGCCGTCGGGATTCACGATCGAGCCGACAGTGAGCTGCTTCGCGTGGACCGGCAGTCGGTACACGTTGGCGATCGAGTCGGCGCCCACTGATCCGACCGCGAGTGTGACGTCCGGCGGCGGCTGGTTACGGAGCATGCCGAGCAGCAGGAGCGCAGCCGGCATCACCGCCAACACGGCGGCTGCCGCGACCTGACGTCCCGTCGAGAACAGACCGATCCGCTCGAGCACGGGGAGCGAGCCAACGAGTTGCGTCGCGATGCGGTCGGATGAGCGCTCGCCGAGGAAATCGTTGGCGAGTGCGCGGTTGGGCTGGCGGTCGCCTGCGGCGCGCGCCAGGTGGGCGAACCGCGCGAACGCCACCCTCAGCGACGCGGGGTCGTCGGCCTGCGCGAGCAGACCGCCAGCGTGACGAAGCGCGCGTGTGTCCCGCGAGGTGGTGTCGAGCATCTCGCGACCGAGCGACCGGGCGGCAGCGCGAAGCGCGTCCGGGGTGGCCAGCTCGACGACCTTCGCCGCGATCTCGTCGTGCGACGGCGACCACAGCTCGCCATGCCGCGCCACCAGCCCACGGCGCTCGAGGCTGCCTAACGCCGACGCCGTTTCATCGTCGGTGCGGCCAGAGGCGGCCGTCAGCACCTCTCGCGTGAGCGGCACGCCGCCCGAAGCAAGCAGCGTCAGCACCCAACGCTCCACGCGATCGAGGCGCTCCACGCGCTGATGCAGCGCTCCGCCGGTACCTAACGTCGCGAACAGGACGCTCGGTCGTGGCGCACTCCAGACCCCGTCGATCCGCGCGAGCATGCCGGCCTCGATCGCCGACTGCAGCGTCTCCAGCAGCAGCAGCGGCGATCCACCGGTCGCGTCGCACAGCTCCTCCGCCAGACGTTCGGCCCAACGCTCCGGCGGCAGCGCGGCAATGCTCGCGACGAACGCCTGAACGCCTACGGCGTCGAGCGGCGCGAGCCGAAGAGTGAGCGAAGCCGATTCCGACGGCAGCGCATCCACCGTGGGACGCGATGCCGTCACGACGAGGACGCGCGCATGATCGAGCGAACCGAGGATGCTCCCGATGAGCTGCCGGGATCGCCCATCCGCCCACTGGATGTCGTCGATGAAGATCGCGATCGGCTGCTCCTCCGCCACGGCAGCAACGAGCTCGCGTACGGCGACGGACCGTCGTCGCAACGCGTCGGCCGAGTCGCCGGCCGCGTCAGGCAGCGCGGCGGGATACGAGGCGGAGAGCGCGGGATTGAGCGAGACCAGCGCTCGCGCCGATCCGGTCGAGATGCCGCTCGCACCGGGATACCGGGCCAGCGCTTCGGCGAGGTCGCCTGCCAGACCGAACGGTATGTCGCGCGCACCTAACGACGCGCGGACGAACAGCGTGCGCACGCGCGTCGCGCGAAGGCGAGCGTGCACGTCCGTGAGGAGACGGGTCTTGCCAAGGCCTGCCGGCGCGAGCACGTGAACGTGCGTCGCAGTGCCGCTGTGTGCCGTTTCCCAGCGGTCGAGCAGGACCGAGAACTCACGCTCACGCCCGACGAGCTCGGCGAAGAGGGACAGGCGTTCTCCTGCCCGGTCCTGCTGGACCGGGATCTCGGGCGTCTGGCGAACCGCCCGCAACAACGACCTCGTCGCCGGTTCGGCGTCGATCCCTTCCGCCTCGGCCAATCGGTCGAAGGCGTCCGCCTCGAGTGATCCGCCGACCGTGTCGCCGGCGGCAATGAACGTCTCGAACAAGAGACGCCAGCCGCCCTCGCGAAG
>JAJKIV010000432.1 GCA_021154285.1 Gemmatimonas sp.
CGCCCGCGCGCTCTGCTCCGGCGGCGGTCCTTTGCCTGCCGCGGCAGCGCGGGTGGCGCGCGTCAGTTCGGCGGTGGCAGCACGGAAGCGTGGCGACAGGCCGCCACCGCGCGACGGGGCAATGTCCCCCAGGTCCTGGGCAGCACCCGACCAGATCGGCGGTTCGCCCCCGCGGGCGGGGGGTGCCGGGCGCACGGGCGTGGGTAGCCAGGTGGCGGCGCGGCCATTGTCCTCGGCGACCGACGGCCGGTCGAGCAACGCCCGCGCGATGATGTCGGCCAGTCGATCGAGCTCTGCGTCCGTCATCGTCGGGCACTCCGGAAATCCGTGAGGAACTGGTCGACGATGCGCTGTACGTCGCCCGCAGCGAGGGGGGCCGCGGAAGACGCAGGGACTCGCGATGGGATCGGCCCGACCGCGGACGGCCCGGCGACTTTCGGCGAGCCGGCGTTGCGCAGCGGATCGACGTACGGTCGGATCTCTTCGCCCAGTCGTTTGATGTTGATCAGGTGCAAGGGTGTGACATTGTCCGACGTGATGCTGCCGCCCCACGATCCGGGCCCCAAGGTCATCGCCGGCGCGAAACCCGTCGTGAACCCAACCGCGCCGATCGCCACGTTCGAGTTGACAATGATTCGGAAGGCCGGCTTTTCGGCGAAGAACCGGTCGATCACGTACGGGTCACGGCTGTGGATACCTAACGAGTGACCGAGCCCGCCATAGTTCAGCAGCTCGATGGCCCGTTCGCAGCATCGCTCCCAGCCATCTTCGACGAAGAAGCCGAGTACGGGGCAGAGCTTTTCCCGGCTGAGCGGGTCGTCGCGACCCACCCTCGACAGCTCGACGATCATCAACTTGGCGTCCGGCGCGATGGAGAACCCAGCCTTCCGCGCAATGGCCTGCGGCTGTTGGCCCACGACGTCCGGGTTGATACCCTTCCCCGAGGCCGGAATCATGAGGCGTTCGAGCGCGCGCTTTTCCTCCGGTGTGCAGAAGTGGGCGCGCTCCCGTCGAAACGCGTCTCGCACCTGTCGCTCGACCGGTGCGTCACAGACGACGGAGTTTTCCGCCGAGCAGAGAACGCCGGCATCGAACGTCTTGCCGTCGACGACATCGGCGACGGCCTTGTCGATCAGCGCCGTTCGCTCGATGATGGCCGGCACGTTGCCCGGGCCAACCCCGTACGCCGGCTTTCCAGCGGCGTATACGGCGCGCACCATGTCCGCACCGCCGGTGGCCACGATGACCGCCGTCAGCTTGTGGCGCATGAGCGCATTCGTGCCTTCCAGCGTCGGGACCGTCATGGAGTTGATGAGGCCCGCCGGGGCCCCGGCGCCTAACGCCGCATTCTCCAACACGCGCGCGGTCTCCACGACGCTGCGTGTCGCCCGCGGATGCGGCGACATGACGATCGCGTTGCGTGCCTTCACGGAGATCAGCGCCTTGTAGATCGCCGTGGACGTGGGGTTCGTGGTCGGGATGATCGCGCCGACGACGCCCATAGGCACCGCGAGCTCGCGGACTTTCCGAACAGGATCCTCGCGCAGCAGACCAACGGTCTGCATCGGCAGGATGTAGTCCGCGAGAAAATCCGAGGCAAAGCGATTCTTGATGACCTTGTGCTCGTAGACACCCATGCCTGTTTCGTCAACGGCGAGGCGGGCAAGGCGTTCGGCGTCTGTTGATGCGGCCGATGCCATCGCGCGTACGATGCCGTCGACGGTTCGTTGGTCAGCGCTCGCGAAACGGCGTTGCGCTTCCGCCGCCCGTGCGACCAGGTCGCGCGCCTCCTGAACGCTTCGCAGGTCGGCGTCCACGGCCACGCGCTCAGGCGTTCAGTGTTCGGAACGCGGCGAGCAGCTCGTCTCGGCCGGCACGTGCGACGTCTCGGCCCTTGATCGGAAAATTTTCGAGTCGACGTGCCATGGCTCGCAAATCGACCACGCGCGCATTCTCGAGCGTCGCGATGTCGATGCGCCCACCCTGCATGGGAACCGCGGGTGCTGGCTCGTCGTTGTCCGCGACGACAATCGTCATCTCGGGATGTGGTCGAGGAATGACGTGAGCCGATACCAGATGACCGACGCGCTCCGCAGCCGCTGCACCAGAATCGACGGCGGCTTTCACTGCAGCTACCTCGCCAACGAATTTCACGGTGACGAGACCGGCGTCGGCTCGTTCCGTTCCGAGCAATCGAACGTCGGCCGCCTTCAAACCGGCGTCGGTCGCTTCGATGGCGCCGACGAGCCCGCGCGTCTCGATGAGTCCAAGCGCGCCGTGGGCCCAGGGATCAGCTGGCGTCACCCGCGGGGCCCTGCGGGAGGATCGCCTCGAGCTCGGCGTGTGGGCGAGGAATCACGTGGACGGAGACGAGCTCACCGACTCGTTCTGCCGCGGCCGCGCCGGCGTCGGTCGCCGCCTTTACCGCACCGACGTCGCCGCGAACCATGACAGTGACGTAGCCACCGCCGACTTTCTCCTTTCCAACGAGCCGAACGTTGGCCGCCTTGACCATCGCGTCGGCCGCCTCGATCGCGCCGACGAGTCCTTTCGTCTCGATCAGGCCAAGTGCGTTCTGTGCCATCAGTCCTCCGAACGACCGGTGAGTGCGCCATCGGCGCCGTGGCACCGATGCTGGAGCATCGCGCGCGAAAATGAGTGCTCCTGGAGCGTTTGTAAAGAGAGCGGGAGCGGAGTAGACTGTGCGCGTGCTCCCGAGTCCGTGCTACGTATTTTCCGACACGCATCTTGGCGCCGCGCCAGGTGACGTCGAGCGGAAGCTCCTCTCATTTCTGCGCCATCTGAGCGGCCGCGCGGGTTCGCTCGTGATCAACGGCGATCTCTTCGAGTTCTGGTTCGAGTGGCGATCGGTCATTCCTCGACCGGCGTTCCGGGTACTCGCCGCGCTTGCCGACCTCGTGGACGCCGACATCCCGGTTCTCTGGGTGGCGGGGAATCACGACTGCTGGGGTGGTGACGTGCTCCGCAGCGACGTCGGCGTGAACTACCACGTGGGACCGTGGATCGGTGAGCTCGCCGGTTGGAAGACCGTCATCGAACACGGCGACGGGCTGCGTCAGGTCGAGGATCGAAAGTATCGTCGCCTTCGCACCGTGCTACGCCATCCCGCTTCGATCTGGGCCTTTCGCCATCTCCTGCATCCGGACTTCGGCAGCCGACTCGCGGCGGGGTCCTCGCACGCGAGCCGCACGTATCAGGCACGCGATGGGGGGCGTGGGCTTCGGGAGGTCGCGATGGCGCAGCTGGCCGCGAATCCGTCAGTGGACCTCGTCATCTACGGTCACTCGCACGTTTCGGCGCTCGAGCAATCTGATGCCGGCAGCGTCTACGCAAACGCCGGATCCTGGATGAGCAGGCCCACCTATCTCCGCGTCGACGAACGTCGAATTGCGCTGATGGAGTGGACCGGTTCAGCCGAGGGTGACTGTCTCGACGCACGCGATCGCCGAGCCGAGAAAGCGCTGACCTAGACGCAGGAAGTGGTCGGGCGCGTCGGAAGCGACGAAGCGGTGCGCAACGGGAGCGTCTCGTCGCCAACCATCACCATTCGTCGGCGCGAGCAGATCGCGCGCGCGCAGCACGCGCGCCGTCTCGGCCGCGGTTTCGTGCGCGCTGTCGATGAGCGCGACGTCGGACCCGAGGAGCTCCGCCAGCAGCGGCTTGAGGAGCGGATAATGGGTGCAGCCGAGGACGAGCGTGTCGACCGCCGCGGCTTTCATCGGGGCGAGGTACTCGCGTGCAATGAGTCGCGTCGGCTCGGTGTCGAGCCATCCCTCTTCGACCAGCGGGACGAACAGCGGACAGGCGCGCGCCAGGATATGAGCGTTAGGCGCGATCTCCTTGATTGCACGCTCATACGCACCAGACCCGATAGTGCCCGCGGTGCCGATGACGCCAAGCTCGCCGCGCCGTGACGCGGCGACCGCTGCCCGCGCTCCCGGCTCGACGACGCCGATGACCGGGAGCGGGAACTCCCGCTGCAGCGTCGGCAGGGCATGTGCGGTCGCGGTGTTGCAGGCCACCACGATGGCTTTGACGTCCTGCGACCGCAGGAAGTGCCCGATCTCGAGGCTGTAGCGTCGGACGGTGTCGGGGCTCTTCGGCCCGTAGGGAACGCGAGCCGTATCACCGAAGTAGATGATCCGCTCGTCAGGAAGCTGCCGGATGAACTCGCGAACGACCGTGAGACCGCCGATCCCCGAGTCGAAGATGCCGATTGGTGACGATGGAGTACTCACGACCTTCTGACTTCGCCAGCGAGCGCCGCGTCACCACCGGAACGAGGCGACCAGCGCGGGCCCGAACGGCAGCGCTCTGATCGACACATGCTCCGGCACATCCCACAGCTGCGCCGACACGAACGCCTCGGCGCCGGCGAGAAGGTGATTCGCGATGAGCAACGCGTAATAGTCCTCGAGATGCTTTCGGCGAGCGTTCACCCGATCCGTTGCATAACGATTCGGGGCGTAGGTCGCGCCGACCATTCTGCCGAGCGAATCCCGCTGAACCGCGCCGGTGGAGTCGAGTGCGTAGGTCACCACCAGGCTATCGCGCTCGTGCGCGCGAGCGTATCGCAGGTCGTACGCCGACTTCGTGGCCATCGCGATCCACGTCACCTCGGCGCCGAAAAAGAGGCTGCCGGCAATAGGCCGGTTGAGCACCGACTGCCCGTAGCCAGGGACGAGGAGTGAATAGAAGAATGCGCGTTTGGGAGAGATCGGCGGCTTGACGGTATCTGGCGGGACCGTTCGCGCCGGTGGTCGGTGCCGAGCGCCTACCCGGGTGCTATCGACGTGCTGGGCGTGCCCGCTCGCCATGGGCACCGCCTCGAGCCCGGCGAGAGCCGCGGTGACCAGCAGCGTTTTTACGAGTGCGGCACGACGGCGAGCGACCACGACGGATTCGGGAAACAGTGTGGCGGGAGCGTGTGGGAATCGAACCCACCCAACCCGACGGCGTCGGGTCGCATCAGTTTTGAAGACTGAGGGGACCACCAGACCCCAGCCGCCCCCACG
>JAJKIV010000433.1 GCA_021154285.1 Gemmatimonas sp.
CGGCTTCTCGGAGCGGCAGGCCCCGCGCGGGCCGCGGAATTCAGCGTCGAGCGCATGGTTTGTGGAACGCAGCGGGTTTACGACTCGGTGCTGGATGCAGCCAACGAACCCAGGCGATGGGCGATGTGAGCTGGTGACTGGACACGGACAGGGTCCTGTGGCCGTTCCTCGACTTCCAGGCACCAGAGCGGCTAGTTTTCGGCGATCCTGGGAGCGACCACGTGCTGTACATCTGCATTCCGGCGTACAACGAAGCGCCGACCATCGGCGTCCTGCTCTGGCGTATTCGCAAAGTCCTGCGGGACTTTCCGCGCGAGTACGAGATCGTCGTGTTCGACGACGGTAGCACCGACGCAACAGCCGAAACGCTCCAGCCGTACGGCGATGTCCTTCCGCTGAGCGTGCTGGGTGGCGAACGACACGTCGGCTATGCCGGCGCGTTGGATGCGCTCTGCCGCGCAGTCGTCGCGAAGACGCGCTATCCGCGTCGCGACGCGATGCTCGTCATGCAGGCGGATTTCACGGATCAACCCGAGCACATCCCCGAGCTCGTTCGCCGCTTCGAAGGCGGCGCCGACATCGTCGTTGGCGAGCGCACGACCGTTCCCAATGCACCGGTACCGGTTCGCCGACTACGCCGCGTCGCGCCGTGGTTACTGCGGCCGTTCGTATCGGTCCCGGGCGTGGCGGATCCGTTCGCGTCGTTCCGACTGATTCGCATCTCGGTCATCAAGGAGCTGGTGAAGCAGACCGGCGACTCGCCGCTGGTATCGGGCGCCGGGTGGGCCGCGAACGTCGACCTCCTGAGCCGGGCGGTTCAGTTTGCGCGACGCGTCGAAACAGTCTCGCTCGAACAGCGATTCGACCTTCGGCCGCGACCGAGTCGGATCCGGCCGTTCTCAGACGCGCTCAACCTCTATCGGTTCGCCTGGGCGACCCGCGGTCGCCGAATCGCGCCGCCCTCAACGGCAGCGACATGACGTCGGTCCTGGTCAGCGTCCTCGCGGTTGCGACGGCGCTGGCCAACGTGAGTCGGCGTAACCAACCAACGCCCGGAGTCCCGTTCGGCGTCGGCGAGCGGTTTACGTACGACGTCAAGCTCGGTCCGTTCAAGGCCGGGCGCGGAAGCATGGAGATCACGAGCACCGACACGATCCGTGGGCGTACGGCGTATCGCGCCGTCTTCAGGGTAAAAGGCGGGATCCTCGGCTATCACGCCGACAACACGATGGAAAGCTGGATCGACACCGCGACCATCGTATCGCTCCGGTTCACACAGGACTTCGAGCAGACCGGCAAGGACCGCAAGAAATTCTACGACATCTATCCCGAGCGGGCGGTCTACCAGGAACCCAACAAGCCGGAGCAGCCGTCGGTCTCGGAGCCGTTGGATGATGCGTCGTTCATCTACTTCGTACGCACCGTCCCGCTCGAGATCGGGCGCACGTATTCGTTCGACCGATATTTCAAGCCCGACGCAAACCCGGTGCGCATCAAGGTGCTTCGGCGCGAGACCGTGAAGGTGCCTGCGGGGACGTACCAGGCGATCGTCGTGCAGCCGATGATCAAGTCGAAGGGGATCTTCTCGGAGAACAGCAAGGCGGAGATCTGGTTCTCCGAGGATGCGAACCGCATCATGGTTCAGCTCAAGGCAGACCTGCCGGTAGGCTCGCTCAACTTGTACCTAAGGTCGGCACAGCCGCCGACCCTCACGATCCCGACCGTACATCCTCCTCCGTGACCCATCGCGAAGCGGACCTCGGCGCCGTTCGCACTGTCCCGATCGCGCGGCGACCAAACAAGGTACGCGCCGAAGAGTTCGCGTCGCCGCCGCCGGACGGAAAGCGCACGTTCGCCGCGTTTCTCGCGTCGCTACCCGACGTGCTCGTCGCGCGCGACTTCGTGCGCGTGATCGACGCGATCGTGCAGGCGAAGCGACGCGACCGCGCGGTAGTCGTTATGCTCGGCGGTCACGTCGTGAAGACGGGACTTGCACCACTCCTCCTGGACCTGATGCGGCGTGGGATCATCACGCACGTCGCGATGAACGGTTCGGCGGCGATTCACGACTACGAGATCGCACGGTTCGGAGGCACGTCGGAGGACGTTGCCGCCGGACTCCGCGACGGCACGTTCGGAATGGCGGAGGAGACCGGGCGGGGCCTCAATGAAGCGTTCATCGCGGGCATGCGTGAGCAGCGCGGCATGGGTGAAGCAATCGCCGTCGCGCTGGAAGGCACGGCGGAGCTCGCGCACCCCGAGCTGTCCGTCGTTCTCGGCGCGCATCGCCTGGGATTGCCGGTGACGGTGCATGCCGCGTTAGGCGCCGAGATCATCCATCAGCATCCGGCCGCGAACGGGGCGGCGATCGGTGATACGAGCCATCGCGACTTTCGCCGGCTCGCAGCGTCGCTCCCTTCCCTGCACGACGGCGGCGTCGTGCTCAATCTCGGGAGCGCGGTGATCATGCCCGAAGTGTTCCTCAAGGCGCTCACGATCGCGCGCAATCTCGGCGACGGAAAGCCGACCGACTTCACGACGTGCGATCTCGACATGCAGCGCCACTATCGGCCACGCGTGAACGTGGTTCAGCGCCCGACGCTCGCGGGCGGAAGCGGCTATGAGATTACAGGCCACCACGAGCTCATGGTTCCGCTACTCGCGTGGGGCGTGGTAGAGAAGTTGGGGTCAGATCCGGGGGTCAGATGACTGGATCTGACCCCCGGATCTGACCCAACAAGAGGCCCGGGCGCTCGTAGGGCAGCGCCCGGGCCTTCAACGTTCTATCGACTTGTCAGCGGACCCTAATGGGTCCGCACCCGCTTTATACGCCGTTACCCGACCATTTCTCGCGCAAACGACGCGCGGTATCCGGGCTGAAGATTCGGATCGCGAGGTAGATCAAACCACCCACGATCGCGATCTTCACGGCGAGGAAGAATACGAAGGCAATCAACCCGAGAATGCCCGGGAGAATTCCAAAGAAAAATTTGAGCACGAACAGGCCCGCCAACGCGAAAAGCCCGATCATGAAGATTGTGCGGAGCATTCGTGGGTTCTCCCAAACGAGGACTGTTCACTCTTACGCGCGACACGCGGACCCGGTTTCAGCGTTCCCGTTGGCCTGCGTCGCGTCTACTGGAAAGTATACGCACGGTGCCCGCTGGCCGTCAGAGCGCTAGGTTGTCCCGCGTGTCAATCCACTCGTCAACCTCGGCCGCCGACGTTCTCGTCATCGGGTGTGGCCTCATCGGCCTCGCCTGCGGTGCCGCGGCGGCGCAGCGGCGACTCCGGGTGCGAATCATCGGTGAGCCGCGAGTTGGCGCCGCTTCGCTCGCTGCCGCGGGACTCCTCGCGCCATCGATCGAACGTGAAGACGGCCACGCGAGCGATTTCGCAACGGCCGCGCGCGACCGATACCCCACCTACGTCGAGTGGCTGCGCGAGCGCACCGGCCTCGATGTCCCGCTCAATCGTGACGGCATCATTCAGGTCGCGCTGAACGAGGCTGGCGTTCGTGGTCTACGCCGCGCGAAGCCGGCGGAAGCGGAATGGCTCGACGCGCGGGAGCTCGCCCAGCTCGAGCCAGCGCTTAGCCATGGGCTCGGCGGAGTATTGCACCCACTGGACGGCTCGGTCGACAACGTGCGCTTGTTCGAGGCACTCCGCGCCGTCGTCGACGGGCTCGCGCGGGTAACGGTCGTTTCGGACACCGTCACGGAAGTGCGATTCAACGGCCAGGTGGAAGCGATCGGGCAAAGTGGATCGCGCTACTCCGCCGACGCGATGGTGCTCGCGGCTGGCGCCTGGAGCTCGACAATCACGGGTTTGCCACGCGCGATTCCCGTGGAACCGGTGCGCGGTCAGATGCTCGCGTACGCCGGGTCGCCCCTTCGGCGAGCTGTCTACGGCCCCACAGGCTACGTCGTCCCGCGCACGAACGGTCGCACACTCGTGGGCGCTACGAGCGAACGGGCGGGATTCGAGTCGATCACCACGCCTGAGGGAATCGCGAAGCTCGCGCGGACAGCTGTCGAAATTCTGCCGCAGTTTGCGGGTAGCCCGCCGGCCGACGCATGGGCGGGGCTTCGCCCGATCTCCGCTGATCTGCAGCCGATCCTTGGCGCCGATCCCGATGAGCCCCGACTTCTCTACGCCACGGGACACTCGCGAAACGGTGTCCTCATGACTCCCCTGACCGGTGATTGCATCGGCGCGATGTTGGCCGGCGAACCCGCTCCGGTCGACATTGGCGGGTTTTCGATCGCGCGCTTCGCCATTGGCTCTTGAGACCATCCAAGGCGCAACCACCAACTGGATGTTAGCAGGTTAGCGTACGCTGGTTCCCGTTTCCTGCTCGGGCTAAGTTTCGCACTCACCATCAACTCGCGGCTTTGCTTCGCCTGCACTTCAGCGAGCGCGGGCCGGGATCCCCTGGCAACACGAGATGGCCGACACACTCTACCAGATCATGGGTCGCCACCGGGCCGAACCGCTGCCCGAGCGAAAGCCATCCTGGCTCAAGGTCAAGGCGCCCGGCGGCCCGAACTACGCGCGCCTTCGGCACCTCATGCGCGAGCTCGATCTCCACACGGTGTGTGAGGAGGCGCATTGTCCCAACGTCGGCGAGTGCTGGGAGCACGGCACCGCGACGTTCATGATTCTCGGCGACGTGTGTACTCGCAATTGCGGCTATTGCGCCGTAACACACGGCCGTCCTCCGAAGTACGATCTGAGCGAGCCGAGTCGTGTCGGAGCAGCAATCGCCGAGATGCAGTTACAACACGCGGTCATCACCTCGGTCGACCGAGACGATCTGCCCGACTACGGCGCCTACGTCTTCGCCGAGACGATTCGGCAGATCCACGAGCAGGTCCCTGGCTGCTCTGTCGAGGTGCTCGTTCCGGATTTTCAGGGCGACGTCGACAGCATTCGCACGGTGTTGGAGGCTCGGCCCGAGATCTACAACCACAATACCGAGACCGTGCCGCGCCTCTACAAGCGCGCCCGACCGGGCGGGCGGTACGAGCGCGTGATGAAGATTTTTCGCGACGCGAAGTCCATTGCGCCCGACATCCCGACGAAGACGGGAATCATCCTCGGACTCGGCGAGACGATCGAGGAGGTCGTGTCGGTCATGCGCGACCTTCGCTCGGTCGACGTGGACATCCTGACGCTCGGCCAATACCTGCGTCCCTCGAACGATCACCTGCCGCTCGATCGCTATTACACGCCCGACGAATTTCGCGAGCTCGCGCGGATCGGTCGCGGCCTCGGCTTCCGGCACGTGGAGTCCGGCCCGCTGGTCAGATCGAGCTATCACGCCTGGGAACAGGTGTCGGCAGCAGGCTTCGCGCACGGGACAGCGGGAACCGGGAACGGGGAACTGGGAACCGAGGCGGCCTAACGCCTCGATTCTCGCGCAGGCGCCCAGCCGCGCAATCCCGTCTCCGGTTCCCTGTTCCCGGTTCCCGCTAATCGTTTCCACATATGGCTAAAAAGAAACCGGACTCCCCTGCTCCTTCCGACGATGTCGAGCTGCGTCGCGAGCTGCTCCGCTCGATGCTGCTGCAGCGCCGGTTCGAAGAGCGGTGCGCCGAGGCCTACGCGTTAGGCAAGATCGGCGGCTTCTGTCACCTCTAC
>JAJKIV010000434.1 GCA_021154285.1 Gemmatimonas sp.
ACAGGCCTAACGAGGTACAGATTGATCGTCCCGTCGCGCTTGTCCCGGCACAGGAGCTCCGGCGCCATCACCGCCCCGAACACGAACAGAATGATCGACGCAATCCCGTAGTAGTCCGAGTGCGACGGGAGGTGGACCTTTTCGGCCGTGCCGGGACCGCCGAGTCGGTTCGCCGCACCGGCGACGAGCGCGAATCCGAGGCCCAGCACGGAGAGAACAGCGATGAAGAACCAGGGGAGGACCTTCGCTCGGCCGCCACGCCCAAATCCGAGCGCGATCCGCACGCCGTCCTTGAAGATGGCCCGGCGCGACCGGCCTCGGCCCTCGCGGACGTCGGTGTAGCGTTGGTAGCCGATGTCGAATACGGTGCCTGTACTCGTCATGAGGCAAAAAGCTCGGTGAGTGCGCGTCGACGCGGGGCCATCCGGCGCAGCGGCGCCTCGGCCTCTACCAGCGCGTCCCGTACGTGATCGTAGACGGACTCGTCGGGTCCTTCAATCGTTAGGCCGGTATGCTCGACGGCCACCTGGACCCCGCGGCGGGCAAGCGCCGCCACCAGCGCATCGCGATTGTCGTCCACCTCGATGAAGACCGTCTCCATCTCCTTCGTGAACTGGCGCACCTCGCCAGATTGCACCAGTCGGCCGCCCTGCAGGACGACGATGCGATCGCACGTCCGCTCGATGTCGGCCATGAGGTGTGACGAGAACAGCACGCTGATGCCGAACTCGCGATGCGTCTTTCGGATCAGTGCGAGCATCTCCTCGCGACCGGCGGGGTCGAGGCCAGCCGTCGGCTCGTCGAGAAACACGAGCGCCGGGTCGTGCACGAGTGCCTGCCCGAGCTTCACACGCTGCTTCATGCCCGTGGAGTATCCGCCGATCGCTCGGTAGCGCTCCTCGAAGAGGCCCACGTGACGCAGCGTATCGGCCGCGCGCGTGCGAGCGCTCGACGGCGGCAGCCCGCTGACCTCTGCCATGTGCGTGAGGAACTCCGCCGCACTCGGCTGACTCGGTAAGCAATCGTGCTCGGGCATGTAGCCCACGCGCGCACGCGCAGCGACGGTCTCGGAGGCGTTCTGGCCGAGGATCATCGCGGAGCCGGAGGTCGGTTGCAGAAGTCCGAGCAGGATCTTGATCGCCGTGCTCTTGCCCGCCCCGTTTTCGCCGAGGATTCCGGTGATGCCGTCGGTGATCTCGAAGCTGACGCCGTTGAGGGCGACGACCTCGCCGTACTGCTTCGTGAGGCGGTCAACGGCAATGAGCGCGGTGCCGTTCGTCTCGTTGGTCGTCATCACGCCCCCGCCGGCTTCGGTTTCTCGCACGACTCCGTGTACCCGTCGTCGCAGGCACGCTTACGGAATTCCTTCGCGCGGTCGAGGTCGTGCCGGACGCCGGCGCCGCGTTCGTACATGGAAGCGAGTCGAGCGCACGACTCACCGTACCCCTCCTCGCAGGCCTCTCGATAGAGCTGAGCGGCTCGCGTGAAGTCCTGCGTTACGCCGAGTCCGGCTTCCAGCACTCTCGCGTGGTGGAAGCAGCCCGTACGTTCGTTCGCCTGACACGCCTGATCGTACAGCGCCGCGGCAATCGAGTCGTTCTGCGGAACACCCGTCCCCGCGTTATGTAGCTTCCCAAGCCCGACACAGCCGATCTGGATCTTCGCGGTACAGGATCGCTTGAGCAGATCCGCTGCCCGAGCGAAATCCTGTGTCACACCGTTGCCGGCTGCGTACAGGTCGCCGAGGTGTGCGCAGCCGGCCATGTTGTTGCCGTCGCACGCTTGCTGGAACAGCGCGGCCGCATGTGCCGGGTCCTTTGGGAACCCTGTACCGTCGCGGTACACGAGGCCGAGTGAGGTGCAGCCAGCGAGGCCACGCATGTCGCAGCCTTGCTTGAAGAGAGCAAGCGCACGCACGGAGTCACGTTTGACACCGGTGCCTTTCTGGTATGCGAGCCCGAGGCTCGCGCATCCGTCACCGACATTGCCCTTGCAGGCCTGGTCGAACAGCTCTGCGGCGTGAGATTCGTCGCGCAGGACGTATTCGCCTTTCGAAAGCCGGACCGCGAGGCTGTTGCAGGCGGCGACGTCGCCCGACGCGCAGGCGCCTCGAAGGCGTTTGGCCTCCTTGTTCCCCGGGTTGCACGCGGCGACGAGAAGGCTTGCTGCTATCAGGCAGATACGATTTCGCATGCGCGGTCGGCGGGGACGGGCGAGCGGGCGAGGGAGGCGGCGATTGCCTCCGCGAGCCGGTACGGATCGGTTTCGCGGGAAGTTTCGCGGCACGCTTCGCCTCACGCGCAAGTAACCCGACAGGCCGTTGGGGCGTCTACATTCGTCCCCACCGCGACCTGGCGGAGGCCTGTATGGTCGTACGCGTCGTGCGACACATGTGCGTCAGCGTGTATTCCCGCTCCGCGGGTGCGATCCCCTGCGTCGTTCTCCTCGCCGTGGCCGCCTGCGCGGGAGCCGATAGTGTCTTCGGTCCGTCGTGTACGGACCCCACGGTCGTGAGCAGCGAATCCCCCACCACGACGCTCGCGAGCTCTGCTCCGGTATGTTCGGGCGGCTCAGCGGTGAGGCGCGTACCTACTCAGAGACAGTGACAGCAACGGACCAGGGCGGAGCGATTAGCGCGTCCGGAGCAGAACGATCACCGCGGCCCAACTCTGTCGCCATGCTCGGCGAGTTGGGCCAGTTGGGCCGCGTATCGGTCTGCGGCGGCAGTGTTCCCGGCTGCCTTGGCCGAACGCATCGCGCCCGCGACGGCACGGTAGCGGCGCGGCTCCGTGACCAGGGTGGCCTCGAACTCCTTGTACGCGGCGCGTGCGTCGCCGCTCGCGAGCAGCATCTCGCCTAACAATTCGCGAGCCGGCACAATGGGTCCCGGAGTGATCGCGTTCTTCTCCGTGGTTGCCTCGAGGTCGGCGGTCGCGCGCATCGCCGCGAGTGCTTCAGCCCGCACCCCGCGCGCGAACGTGCGCCACGCCTCGACCCCTCGGCGTTGAATTTCCACCTGCTGGCTCCAGTATGCCTCCTTGCGCTGAGTGAGCGCATCGCGCAGTTGCTCGAGCTGCCTAACGGCATCGGCGCTCAGCACCGTGTCGCCCATCCGGGCGGCTCCGATGCCTCGCGCAAACCAGGTGACCGCATCGGCGAACGGGAAGGCCGTTTGGCGCGCCTCGAGCCTCGTTGCACCACTCCAGTCACCGCGCTCGAGGGCGTAGCGCGCGGGGACGGCGGCCATCGCGAAGTATGCAGCGGCTGGTGGAGCACCCGTCGTGGGGCCGTTCGGGTCGAAGCGTGCTGACAAAGCTGGAAGCGCTGCCAGCACTCGCGCGGCCGCGCTATCCTGACCGGTCTGCAGATAGGCGTACATCAGGTAGTCGTTGGCGTGCAGTGTTTCGCCCACCGCTCCTTCGGCGCTTGCGGCACTAGCGGAGCGGAGATTCGTGGCGATCGACTCCTGCCACTCGCCCACGCGAGTGTAGGTGTGCGACGGCATGTGCAGCGCGTGCGCCGAGGCCGGGGCGATTTCCGCGTATCGGTTCGCGGCCGGGATTGCCTTCGGGGCGAGTGCCGGAAAGTCGTACGCGTGAATCAGGTAGTGCGCGACGCCCGGGTGGTTCGGGAGTCGCGCCGCGAGCGGCTCGAGGATCGCGGCCGCCTTCGTCTGGCTCGCGTAGGTCTTGTCGTTAGGGTCGGCCGAAAAGGCGAGTGCGGCGGCGTAGAAGATGGATGCTTCCTCGTCGCTCGGATATCGGCGCGCGACGTCGGCCATCGCGTCGCGGTAGGCGATGACCCGCGTATGCTGGTCGGTGCTCGCATAGTTCTCGTATAGCTTGGCGACAGCGGCGAGGAACGCTCGCTCTCGCTCCGTCCCGCCGCGAAGCGCCTGGCCGCGCTCGACGGCACGGAGGCCCCGCTCGAGCGGCCCGTTAGGCTTGATCCCGGCGGCGAACGGATTACCCCAGGCGCTCAGTGCGAGTCCCCAGTACGCCGCAACGCAGGTGGAGTCGGCGGCGAGTACGTCATTGAACGCTTGTACGGCGCCCGTGAACCCGAACGAATGCAGCAGGGCAACGCCTTTCTCGAAGGTGCTCCGCGTGGCTGGTGCGCAGGAGGTCTGGAAGTGGACGGTGCCGAGGTGCGCGGCGTCGTGGCTTGGCGTCTGGGCAGCAAGCGCTGGCGCCAGGAGCGCGAGCCCTGCCAGGAGGGTGCGAGACATGAACCATCTCCGCGAGTGGTTATCTCTTGTCAGCAAGATAGCCTGATGAATTGCTCGAGCCGGAGGTCGTGCGGCTTTCAGGCATCGCGACCCGCCCGGTTTCGCTGTACCTAACGCGATGCTGGCTCCGGGGCGTGATGGTTAGCGGCGCCAGCCGATTCAATCTTACCAACGCTGGACGTGCGGCGTGCGGGCCAGCATCATGCAGGGACGATGACCCCACCGACCTCAGCTACTGATCCCACCGACCCACACGCCACCGAACGCGCGCGCCGCTGGCGTCTCGTGCTCGGCAACGATGCCGAGCAGTCTGCAGGCGCGTCGCTCAGCGGGGCGGACGTGGGGATGGATCGCGCGCTCGAGGCGCTCTACGGCGCTTCGGGTGGTGGCGGCATGCCTGGCACGGCCGGGGCGGACCGGCGTGGCGGTCTCGGAAGCTCCGCACCGTCTGTTGCGCGATGGCTGGGCGACATCCGGTCGTACTTCCCGTCGTCGGTCGTTCGCGTTATGCAGAAGGACGCGCTCGAGCGGCTCGACCTCCAGCGGATGCTCCTCGAGCCGGAGATGCTCGAGGCCGTCGAGCCCGACGTCCACCTCGTCTCGACGCTCATCGCGCTCAAGAACGTCATCCCGAACAAGACACGCGACACGGCGCGACTCGTCGTGCGACGTGTCGTCGAGGCGTTGCAGCGGCGCATCGCGAACGCAACGCGCCAGGCTGTGATCGGGGCCCTCAACCGCGCGTCCCGCAACACCCGTCCGCGGTACTCCGAAATCGACTGGCACCGGACGATTCGCGCGAACCTCAAGCACTACCAGCCCGCATACCGAACGATCATTCCCGAAACGCGTATCGGCTGGGGACGCAAGCGCAGCTCACTCAGAGACATCATCCTCTGTGTCGACCAGAG
>JAJKIV010000435.1 GCA_021154285.1 Gemmatimonas sp.
AGCCGCGAAGAAGACCGGGAACACCGAGAAGACCGGAGGCCGAGCACTTGGCAAGGAGAGCGGGGAGAATCACTGACGTTATCCCGAGCGCGGCTGTCATTCCGAGCGAAGCGAGGAATGACCCGCGCCTTTTGCCGCCTGCCGCCCGTCGCCCGTCCCCGGCAGTCGTCCGTCCCCGTCAGTAAGTTGCTTGTGTGCGATTCCGTCATCCGCGAGTCGCGATTGCCTTCGCGATCGCCGGCGCCATCCAGTTGATCGTTCCGCTCGCGGCGCGAGCGCAGATAGCAGCGGACACGATGGAATCGCGCGATTCGACGCGCGCGAGCTTCACACTCCGCGCTCAGGCGATCGGGCTCGTGACACGCCTCGATCCCGGGCCCGCGGACCGCGCCTACACCGAAGGGTATCTCGCCCAACCGCTCATCATGGCGCACGGGCGCGTCCTGGACGGCCATCTCAGTGGCGTGCTCACGCTCGACTTCGAGGGACTGACCCTCGAGCGCGGGCAGCTCAACATGGGCGCATACGGTGAGGGCTACGCCGATCGTCGCCACCCTCACACGTACTTGCACGAAGCGGTCGCGATCGCGAGCGGAGCTTTCTGGCGGGTCGGGGTATCACTCGCCGGAGGCAAGGGCTTCGTTCCATTCGGCACCGACGACCCGATGACGCGACCGTTCGCCGCCTACCCCGTGAACCACCATCTCGCCCAGATCCTGGAACGGTACGTCGTGGTCGCGGCGGCACGCGCAGGCCCACTCACCCTCGAAGGCGCCACGTTCAATGGCGACGAACCGGCGAGTCCCGGCTCACCGCCTGACGCGAGCCGCTTCGGGGACTCGTGGGCGGCGCGTGCAACCGTGACTCCGCATCCCCTGCTCGAGGTCGAAGGCAGTTTTGCATCAGTAACGTCGCCTGAGATCGTGAGCGGTGGTGGCCGGGACCAGCGGAAGTGGAGCGTCGGAGCTCGATTGAGACAGCCGCTGGGTCCTCTGAGTGATGCGCTTGTGGAATGGGCGCGCACCGATGAGCTGGTAGGCGACGTCCGAGCGAACCAGTTCACGTCGTTTCTCGCCGAGGGGTCCACGTCCCTCTCACGAGCGACCGTGAGCGCACGGTTCGAGAACACCACGCGCCCGGAGGAAGAGCGGCTGGCCGATCCGTTTCGATACTCGCGCAACCCAACGGACCTCTCGATCATCGGCATAACGCGGTGGCAAATCGGCACCATCGCCGTGAGCACGCCCATCTCGGCACGTCACGCGGATATTGCGCCGTTCGTGGAAGTCTCCTACGGTCATCCGACTGAAGAGGTCACCCCGTCCGCGTTCGTGCCGCAGGACTTCTACGGTTCCACGTCGATCTGGAGCGCCTCGATCGGCCTACGACTCGGGATCGGCTCGATGGCCCATCGGATGGGGCGGTACGGCGCCGGTGTGCCTAACGTTCCTGGCGCGGCCACGGCAGGCGGCCAGCACGTCCACTGACCCACACTCACGCCTACTTTCGGGATGGCATTCAGACCTCGCGCGTTTCGTTGGCCGCTCGTGACGCTGTTCGCCGCGCTCACAGGCTGCGGCTCCGATTCCCCGACCGCCGCCAAGCCGTTCACCGGACCGTCGCTCTCCGTGATCGGGCACGGTCAGACGACGGTGCGCTACACCGCGGAGCTCTGGACGCGAGGCAACGTCGCGTACACAACCACGTGGGGGCAACGATCCGGGACGGCCGTTGGGAACGCGGTGTACATCTGGAACATCGGCGGCAATACGCCGGTCATGATGGATTCGCTCATCGTCGAGAACGCCACCACGTTAGGCGACATCCAGGTGTCGGACGACGGCAAGCTTCTCGTTGTGGCCACCGAGCGCGCGAACGGCTCGATCGTCATCTACGATCTCACCGACCCGCTCAAGCCCTCGCGTCTCACGCGCTACCAGACGCCTAACACGACCAACGGCGTCCACACCGCCGAGGTCGCGCGAGTCGACGGCACCCTGTACGCATTTCTCTCGATCGATCCGCCCGACGCGCACCTCGTGATCGTGGACCTGTCGAACGCCGAGAATCCGCGTGAGGTGATGGTGCGGAACATGGGCAACCCGTTCGTGCACGACGTCTTCGTGCGGGACGGCTTGCTCTTCACCGCCCTGTGGGACGACGGCGTCACCATCTGGGACATTGGTGGCGGAGCCAAGGGGGGAACGATCGCCAACCCCGTACAGATCGGGAATGTGCGGACTGCAGCGTGGTCGCCGTCCGCCGGCGGCAGCGAAGCGCACAACGTGTGGTGGTTTCATGACGCCGCTGGTGGCGCGAATGCGAAGCGCTTCGCGTTCGTGGGTGAGGAGGCGCCCGGCAGCGGTGGCTCCCAACTCAACTCGTCAAACGGCGATATCCACGTCCTCGATCTGAGCGACATGTCAGCGCCGCGTGAAGTCGCGTTCTACCACGTGGACGGCGCCGGCACGCACAACTTCTCGGTCGATGAGGAGCGCGGCATCCTCTACGCAGCCTACTACAACGCCGGAGTCCGCGCGATCGACGTGCGCGGCGACCTCTCCACGTGCCCGGCCGACCAGAAGGTCGTCGATGGACGCTGCGACCTGCGCAAGATGGGACGCGAGCTGGCGGCTGGTATCTCCAATGGCCAGACCTTCGTCTGGGGCGTGCACTTCGACGGCAGCTTCGTCTACGCCTCGGACATGCTGTCGGGCATCTGGAAGCTCACTGCGGCGTCGCGACCATGACTTCCGGAGATCCTTGCCCGGCCCCGGTCACCAGCGGAATTTATCCGCGAGATGAAACGGCTTCTCACCCTCCTCGGCGTGCTCCTCGTGGCGCACGTCGCGTTGCTGTTTGTGCGCCCACGCGGCGCAGCGTCGGCGCCGACGCGCGATGCGATCGACGTGGGGATCGTCTTCGACGTCGGAGGACGCGGTGACAAGTCCTTCAACGACGGCGCGTACCTCGGCGCCGAACGCGCCGAGCGTCAACTGGGCGCGCGCGTGCGCTTCATCGAGCCTGGCGAAGGCTCGGATCGCGAGGCCGGCCTTCGACTCCTGGCGGCCGAGGGGATGGACATCGTCATCGGCGTCGGCTTCATCTTCACCGACGACCTGACGCAGCTCGCGAAGGAGTACCCGAAGACGAAGTTCGCCGGCGTCGACTATGCCATCGGCACAGACGCGCAGGGCAACCCGATCCCGCCGCCGTCGAATCTCGCGGCCCTCAAGTTCCGCGAAGAACAAGGGTCCTTCCTCGTGGGCGCCCTCGCCGCGCTCGTTGGCGGATCGAAGCGAGTCGGGTTCATCGGCGGGATGGACATACCGCTGATCCACAAGTTCGAGGCGGGCTATCGGGCCGGCGTGAAGCACGTGTGCCCGGACTGCACGGTGATCGCGCAGTATGCTGGTGTGACGCCCGAAGCATTCCGCAATCCCGGGCGCGGCAAGGAGCTCGCGCTCAGTCAGTACCAGTCGGGGGTCAACATCATCTTCCACGCATCCGGGTCCACCGGACTCGGGGTGTTCGAGGCCGCACGAGCGTCGCACAAGCTGGCGATCGGAGTCGACGCTGATCAGTGGGCCGAAGCGCCCAGCTACGTGCTCACGTCGATGGTGAAGGGCGTCGATGCCGCCGTGTACGACGTGATCCGCCGCGCGAAGGATGGGTCGTTCAAGGGCGGGATCTACCAGTTCGGTCTCGCCGAAGGGGGCGTAGGCTACGTCTACGACGCCAACAACAAGAAGATGATCCCGGACTCCGTGCGCGCTCGGTTGAACGAGCTGCGCTCGGAGATCATCGCCGGCAAGATCGACGTGCCCAGCACGCGATGAGCGGCGTTGCGGCCGTACGGATGGCCGGAATCGTCAAACGATTCGGGCGCATCGTCGCGAATGCCGGTGCGGATCTCGAGGTCACGACGGGCGAGATCCACGCGCTCGTCGGCGAGAACGGAGCCGGCAAGTCGACGCTCATGCGCGTGCTCTCGGGGATGTACCCGCCCGACGCCGGCACCGCCCAAGTCGCGACCGACGGCAAGCCGCTTCGCGACGTCACCGGCTGGAGCACTCGGCAGGCCATCGAGGCGGGCGTCGCCATGGTGCATCAGCACTTCATGCTCGTGCCGACGCTCACCGTCGCCGAGAATCTGATTCTTGGCCGGGAGCTCCGGCGCGGGCTCGCGCTGGACCTGCGCGCGGCCGAGCGCGAGGTGCGTGGGCTGTCGGAGCGAACGGGGTTGCGCGTGGATCCGTCGCGGCTGGTCTCGGACCTGTCGGTCGGTGAAGCGCAGCGCGTCGAGATTCTGAAGACGCTGTATCGCGGCGCGAAGGTGCTGATTCTCGACGAGCCGACCGCGGTTCTGTCGCCACCGGAGGTCGGTGAGCTGTGGAAGGTGCTGCGTCGCCTGCGGGACGACGGCGGGACGGTCATCCTCATCACGCACAAGCTGGATGAGGTGATCGAGATATCGGAGACGATCACGGTGATGCGCGCCGGGCGAACGGTGGGCCGGATGAAAACCACCGAATCGACGCCGCGTACGATCGCGAGGATGATGGTCGGTCGGGATGTCTCGCTGGCGCTCGACAGTCGGGAATCGGGAATAGGGAATTGGGAATCGATGGGTCCCGGGGCCGTTCCGATTCCCGATTCCCGATTCCCGATTCCCGCTCTCAAGGTCGAGAACCTTACCGTCGCGTCCCCCCGCAAACCTAACGAGGTCGATAACGTCTCCTTCACCGTTGCGCGGGGAGAGATCTTCGGGATCGCCGGCGTGGAGGGTAATGGGCAGACGGAGCTCAGCGAAGCGATCACCGGGCTTCGGGCTGCCACGTCCGGCACGGTGAGCATCGCGGACTCGTCAGGCACGCTTCGCGACGTTACCACTCGCGACGTCCGCGCGCGAGCGGACACCGGACTCTCGCACGTTCCGGAAGACCGGCAACGGCGCGGTCTCGTCCTCGACTACTCCGTGGCGGATAACCTCATCCTCGGCCAGCAGCATCGGTTCACTGGCGGGGCAAGCGTGCTCGATCAGGCCAGAATCGTCAGCAACGCGG
>JAJKIV010000436.1 GCA_021154285.1 Gemmatimonas sp.
CGACCGCATTCAGTCCTGGCGCACAGGTGGACCCACTGCTCGGCACGTCGTCGTGACACGTCGCCGACATGGGCTGCCGATGGTGTCCGCCTCAAAGTATGAGACACGTCCAAGGTACTGCCAAGTTCTTTTGTAAACATGGGGAGAGCAGGAGCTGTGTCCGGTTTCGAAAATCCGGTCCCACCACAGAACGCGTCGCGCGTTGACGAAACCCAAGCCGTTGTGAGTCGCGAGCTTCCCACATAAATCCGATCGGCACGAATTCTTCGTTTGGCGACCGCACCAACAACCGGAACTCCAATGCCCTTGGCTTATACGGTGGCGCATCGGCTGGACACGGTCCGCCAGGATGCGGGCTACGCGTTGCGTGCGCTGCGTCGGACGCCGCTCGCGAGCGTCGTCATGGTCGCGTCGGTCGCGCTCGGGGTCGGCGTCGCAACGGCAGTCTTTACGCTCGCGGACGTGATGCTGCTTCGCCCGTTGCCGTACGAGGGGGCGGAGCGACTGGTGGTTCCCCATCAGACGGTCACGGTTCCGTCGCGCGCGAGCCAGGACACCGTACCCTGAGCTTCGGGCGATACCGCTGCCAGCGACCACGGCGCGGCGCCGGCGCGTGGGCGACAGCTTCTCGTCACCGCGCAGATCGACCTTGCCTCGTTGCTCCTCGTTGTCGCCGCTCTCATGACGCAGAGTCTGCGGCGGTTGTTGAGCGCCGACCTCGGGTTTCGGGCCGAAGGGATTCGACATCGCGTGTGTCTTCACGCTCGGCGCGAGGTCGCCGGACGAGCCGGATGCGAGCGCGCGAGCGCCGGAGCTCGAGTATCATGCCGTATCGGCGTCGTACTTCCGCGTGATGGGAATTCCGGTGATGGCCGGGCGGGGCTTCGCTCCCGAGGACACGACGGGCGCCAACGCACGCGTGATCGTGAGCGCATCGGCCGCACGGAAGCTGTTTGGTGCGCGGTCGGCGATCGGTCCGCGGATCGTGCTCGACATGCCTGCCCCGCGGCACATGGAAGTCGTCGGCGTCGTTGCGGCGTTGCTCATCGGTTTCGCCGCCAGTGCGGTCCTGCTGGCAGGCCTCGGGATCTACGGAGTGGTCGCGTACATCGTGTCGCAGCGGAGTCGCGAGCTCGGCCTCCGGCTCGCGCTCGGTGCCCAGGCCGGCGAGCTGGTGCTGGCCACCGTTAGGCGGAGCGTATGGCTCGTGGGCGGAGGCGTGACAGCCGGCCTGTTCGCGGCGATCGTCGGGGCGCGCCTGCTGGGCGCGTTCCTCTACGGGATCGGCACCTTCGACCTTGCGACCGACGTCGGAGTCGTGGTAGTCGTGGCGACTCTTGGCCTGCTGGCGACCTTCATCCCGGCGCGCCGCATCACGCGGATCGACCCAGCCGCGATCTTGAAGGCATGAGACCGCGGATGCCGCGCCGGCAGCGACAAGTAACGGCGAGGTTCGCCTCGCCACGTTGAGTTTATAGCCCACCTGGGGACTTGCGGCAAGCCCAGGGTCGCTCGGTAGAGTCGCAGGCCAAATGCGGCCCCTGAGGCGAGGCCGTGACATTCCCCGAGCGACCACAAGGAGTGGGTGGATGGGCCGCTACGTGTTGAGCTTTCAGGAGATCGACGAGGGTCGGGTCGCCGCCGTCGGTGGGAAAGGCGCGCACCTTGGAGAGCTGTCGCGCATCCAAGGCGTCACCGTGCCTCCCGGCGTCTGCATAACGACAGACGCCTTCGAGCGGATCATGGCGCAAGCGCCGTCGATCGGCGAGCAGGTCGACCGGCTCGCGCGACTCGATGCCGACGACCGCCGGGCTATTCGCGAGTCGAGCGCCGAGATCCGCCGCGCGATCGAGGCGATCACCATTCCCGACGATATCGCCGCGGCAATTCGCGACGCGCTCTCATCGCTCGGCGAGCAATCCACCTACGCCGTTCGATCCAGCGCGACGGCAGAGGACACGCCAGCCGCGTCGTTCGCGGGGCAACAGGACACGTACCTCAATGTCGTCGGGCCGACGTCGGTGCTCCGGCACGTGAGCTGTTGCTGGGCGTCGCTCTTCACCGAGCGAGCCGTGACCTATCGGCTGCGGAACGCCATCGACCACCGGACCGTCCGTATGGCCGTCGTCGTCCAGCGCATGGTGGTCCCACACGCGTCAGGCATCCTGTTCACCGCCGACCCTGTCACCGGCGACCGTACCGTCGCCTCCATCGATGCGAGCTTCGGCCTCGGCGAGGCACTCGTCTCAGGTCTCGTGAACCCCGACGTGTTCAAGGTCCGAGACGACCGGGCGATCGCGAGGACGATCGGCACGAAGCAGCTCGCCGTGCAGGCATCCTCGTTAGGTGGGACACGACAGCAGGAAGTCGAACCCGAGTTGCGGCAGCAGCCGGCACTCACCGACGCGCAGATCCTGCGGCTGGCAAAACTCGGCCGTCGGATCGAAGCACACTTCGGTCATCCACAGGACATCGAATGGTGTCTCGTCGATGATGACTTTCAGTTCGTCCAGAGTCGGCCGATCACCACGCTGTTCCCGATTCCCGCCGTGAGCGACCGAGACAGACACGTCTACGTCTCGACCGGGCATCAACAAATGATGACCGACGCGATGAGGCCGCTCGGCATCTCGATCTGGCAGTTGACCGCTGCGGCGCCCATGCACGAGGCGGGTGGGCGAATCTTCGTTGACGTCGCTCGCGCGTTGTCGTCGCCGGCGGGGCGCGCGGGTCTGTTCGCGACGTTGGGCAAGTCCGATCCGCTGATCAAAGACGCTCTCCAGACGATCATCGATCGTGACTTCGTCCCGCTGGTGCCGGGCGCGCCCGACGCAGGTCCGCCGGTAAAAGAGTGGTCCGCCCCGATTGAAACCGACCCTGCGATCGTCGATGAGCTGATCGCGCATGGTCGGGCATCGATCGAGCATCTCACGCGGGAGATTCGCGCGAAATCCGGCACAGATGTCTTCGACTTCATCGCGACGGACATGGAGGAGCGGAAGCGCGTCGCGTTCGACCCGCGAGGTATGCAGATCATCATGGCGGGAATGACCTCCTCGTGGTGGCTGAACGAGCATCTGGAGGAATGGATTGGCGAGAGGAATGTGGCCGACACGCTCGTGCAATCTGTTCCTAACAACATCACGTCAGAGATGGGGCTCGACCTCCTGGACGTCGCCGATGTCATTCGACCACATCCGAAAGTCGTAGCGTTTCTTCGGCAAGTCGAAGACGACGGTTTCCTCGACGAGCTTCCCACTCTTCCAGGCGGACAGGAATCGAGGCACGCCATCGACGCGTGGCTCGAGAAGTACGGCATGCGTGGCGTGGGCGAGATCGATATCACACGGCCGCGGTGGAGTGAACGTCCTACGACGCTCGTTACCCTGATCCTTGGCAACATCAGGAACTTCGCCCCAGGCGAGGCCGAGCGGCGGTTCACGCAAGGGCTCGAGGCGGCGCGAAGGAAGGAAGCGGAGCTGCTTCAACGCGTACGGTTGCTGCCGGACGGGGTCGAAAAGGCCGAGGAGGTCAAGCGGATGATCGATCGCGTCCGCACGTTCGTCGGATATCGCGAGTACCCGAAGTACTTCATCGTCAACCGCTATTTCGCCTATAAGCAGGCCTTGATGAGGGAAGCCGATCGTCTCGTGGCGTCCAACGTGCTGCGTGACCGGGAAGACGTTTTCTTCCTCACATTTCCGGAATTCCGCGATGTCGTTCGCACGAACGTCGTGGACTATGACCTCATCCGCGAGCGGAACGAGGTGTTTCTGGCGCACCAGCGCCTAACGCCGCCACGAGTGTTTACATCGGATGGGGAGATCGTCACCGGCGCGTACCGCCGCGACGACGTGCCGCCAGGAGCGCTGGTCGGGTTGCCGGTCTCCGCTGGGACGATCGAGGGGCGCGCGCGAGTCGTGTTCGATCCGGCGAAGGCCGACTTCGAACCGGGTGACATCCTCGTCACGCCCTACACGGACCCCAGTTGGACGCCGCTCTTCGTGGCGATCAACGGTCTCGTCACGGAAGTCGGTGGCCTGATGACGCACGGCGCCGTGATCGCGCGAGAGTACGGGTTGCCGGCCGTAGTCGGTGTCGAACATGCAACCGAGCGGATCCGCGATGGGCAGCGGATTCGCGTGCACGGCACTACGGGATACGTGGAGATCCTCTCCTAGCTGCTCCGGCCTAACGGGTGCAAAATTGGGGTCCTCATCGAGGATGTCATGCGGAATTCGAAGCGCGTGGTCGTTGCCGGTCTGGCATGTGGTCTCACGGGTGCGTTGGCGGCAAGCGCTTCGCGCGCCCGCGCCGACCGAACCAATACGACCGAGAAAATCAGGATCGTGACGGTCGTCAAGCGAACCGGAATCGGGTGGTTCGAGCGGATGGAACAAGGGATCAAACAGTTCGCGGCGCAGAACGAGGTTGACGCCACCATGACCGGCGCGGGCGACGCCGATCCCGAGAAGCAGGCCGACATCATCCGCACGCTGATTGCCGAGAAGCCTAACGCGATCACCGTCGTGCCGAACTCGCCGGAGGCGCTCGAGGGGGTCTTGAAGCAGGCCCGCGCGGCGGGGATCAAAGTCGTGACACACGAGGCGAGCAATCAGGTCAACACCGACGTCGACATTGAAGCGTTCGACAACCTCGCCTTCGGCTCGTACCTGATGGACCAGCTGGCGTCATGCATGGGCGGGAGCGGCAAGTATGTCGCGTTCGTCGGGCACACGACCGCACGCAGCCATATGCGATGGGCAACGGCGGCGTACGACCGGGCGAAGGAGAAGTATCCGAAGATCGAGCGCATCTCACCGCCGGTCGAAACCGCGGAGAACCAGGAAACCGCCTATCACGCCGCGAAGGAGCTGCTCGCAAAGCATCCCGACCTGAAAGGCTTCGAGGGCAGTTCCGTGGTGGATGTGGCGGGAATTGGCAGAGCGGTCCGCGAGGCCGGTGCTCAGGCCACGACGTGCGTCATGGGAACGAGCATCCCCTCGGTTGCCGGCGAGCTTCTGGACGACGGGGCGGTCGACAGGATTTTTCTGTGGGACCCGGCGATCGCGGGCCAGGCGCAGGACAAGCTGGCGTTGATGCTCATTCAGGGAAAGAAAATCGGCCCCGGGATGGATCTTGGCCTGCCGGGCTACCGGAACCTGAAAAGCATTCCGGGAACTCCACATGCCCTTGCCGGCGCCGGCTGGATCGCTATCGACAAGGCGAACTCGAAACAGTATCCGTTCTGAGCTCTGGTGCGGGCGCCCTAACGATCATCCCCGCGCAACTTCAGATTCCCGAATTGCTCTCCTCACGTCCGTCCATCGGGTAGTTCCGCATGCATCTGGTCAAGGGAGGCCGGTATGAGACGTACTTCGTTCACGATCGGAGCGTTCACACTTCTCGCGGGCTGCCGGGACGCCACCACGGCGCCAACAGTCGAGCCGTTGGCGGCCCGGAAATCGGTGGCCGGCTACGCCGCGGTCGAGTTCCCGGCCCTGCCCGGCGGGGACATGTTCGGTGCACTGGTGTTCGCGATCAACGCGAGAGGGCAGATCGCGGGCGCGAGCAACGTCGCGAACTCGGGCTCGTTCCACGCGGCACGGTGGGTAGGCCGCGCACCAGAAGATCTCGGGACGCTCGGCGGCATCTCCAGCTCGGCCACCGATATCAACGACCTTGGGGACGTCGTAGGCCAAGCCGTTAACAGCGACGGGTACGCCCACGCGTTCCTGTTCACGGACGAAGGCGGCATCGAAGACCTCGGAACGCCGAATGGGTTGCAAAGCGTAGCGAACGCCATCAACAACCGAGGGGTCGTCGTCGGTTCACATGAGACCGGGCCGTTTACTCCCGGCCGGGCATTTCGCTGGACACGGGCCAGGGGAATGCAGGACCTTCGCACGCTCCCCGACGGGTTCAGCATCGAAGCCCTGAACATCAACAACAGGGGCGATATCGTGGGCGCGGCCGACACGCCGGCTGGCAAGCGCGGCGTCGTCTGGACTAACACCGGCGCCATTATCGCGCTCGGAACGCTACCGAACAGCTTCTTCAGTTCGGCGTCAGCGATCAATGAACGCGGCGAGGTCGCTGGCTCGAGCACTACCAGCTCGGATTTCTCGCGCGCGGTGCTCTGGACGCCGAATGGCCAGATCGTGAACCTGGGTGTGTTGCCGGGTGACCAGGAGAGTTGGGCCTACGGCATCAACAACACCGGCGCCGTCGTTGGCGTAAGCGTCGGGATATTCGGCTTCCGTGGTTTCGTCTGGACGCGGGACGGAGGCATGCGCGCGCTCCCGACACTGGGGACAGACGAGACGTTCGCCTACGACATCAACGACGCCGCAACCGCGGCGGGCTACAGTCTCGGCGTGCGGTGGCACCCTCTGCAATGGGTCACGGCGCAGTTGCCGATCGCCAGTCTCGCCACCGTCGCCACGCCCGCTCGAGCGCTGGTCGCCGGCCGAGCCGTTAGGCATTCGCCGCCGATCAAGGGTGCCCTCGTATCCGCCCCCTACCTCCTCGAGGGCAGCAACCCAAGGCAACTGGCCCCGACGCTCACGCGTTAGAGGGACCGACCAGCTCAGGCGGGTCATCCCCAAACCGGCAGGTCCTGCAGGCCAGCCGGTCACGGCATCTGGCTCAACGTCGAGGCGCAAAACGCGCGGAATCCCCACACCGGCACGCCGAAGGCGTGCCGGTCACGGTATCTGGGCTCGACGCCGGAGCGCCAGTGACGGCGCGAAGCCCGGAGGGCTCGAACCAGGACTCTTCTGATCCAGAGGCCGAGGGGCATCACCCACTCACATTCGCGAAACGCCGTGTTTTCAAGGGGATACCGAGCATCGGCACCGGATTCCCGACGCGTCTCCACCGTACTTTTGGGCGAGAACTGGCCAACTACTGGCCAACTCCTCCTAGACGCTGCAGTCGCATCGTGCCTGGGTCGTTAGGCGCGTGGCCCGCCGCCTGCTTAGCTCTTGGGTCGCAACAGCTCGCGGAAGCGAGTGTCGTTCGCCAGCGGCTGCAGGTCGATGTCGGTGTGCAGGTCGACGCCGTACGGCGCCCCGCGTGCAAACGCTCCGCGCAGGTGGTTCAGCGCGTCGTCGTGCTGGCCGAGTAGCGCCGCGATCCGCGCTG
Organism: Gemmatimonas sp.; assembly: GCA_021154285.1. Lineage (GTDB taxonomy): Bacteria > Gemmatimonadota > Gemmatimonadetes > Gemmatimonadales > Gemmatimonadaceae > JAJKIV01. The sequence goes on from JAJKIV010000436.1 coordinate 7,147, forward strand.
CCCAGATGAGGTGGCGTCCAAAGCGGAATGCACCGGTGACTCGACGCAACGTTGCCAGGCCGTCCTCCGCAGCCCAGGCATTCCCAGTGCGCGCGCTGAGCGCTCCCGCAAAGCCGATGAGGTCCACATCGTCGCCGCGCTCACACGTCAGCTCCGTGATGAGCTGTGATACCTCGCTCCAGCTGCCAATCTCGTACAACATCCGCGCCAGGAGCATCCGGTCAACGAAGGCGACCGGCAAGCGAGAGCAACGCTCGAGCTGCCAGGAGATGGCGCGCTGCATCACAGCGGTGGCGCCGTCCGCGTGACCATGCGTCCGGAGCTCCTGCGCCGCGACGAACATGGCATCGCCCGCGGTGGCAAATGGGTCGGACGCGAGCGCCGCGGCTTCGTCGAGGGGTGGTGTGCACCGCCGGTACGTCGCCGAGCCCGGTACTGGCGCGCGCTAGGTAGAGCAGGTGCTCACCGCCTCGGGGTGCTGCTGGCGGCCACGGCGCGCGGCGTCACGCTCCTGCGTGTGTTCGCCAAGCAGGTGATACGCCTCCGTGAGTCGCCGCCAATAGGGCGTCCATGCAGGGACCCAGCCGAGCTCCGGGTCCATGCGCTCCAGCGCCGCCACGGCGAGCCGCGGCTGGTTGCAGGTGATGGCGTCGCGGCCCAGCTGAGAATGCACGTCGGAATCCGGAACCATCTCGGCGACCCGCCTCACGAGACGCAGCGCGGCGCCGCGATCGCCGGCGAGCAACACGCCGTAGTAATCGCATATCAACTGCTCCGCGGGCGCCAGCCGGGTCCGGCGCGCCGCGATCTCCGCGTGAATCGCCGACGCCTGCTCATACTCGTCCAGGTTGCAGCTGGCCTGGATGGCCCACAGCAACGGAATCGTGAACCCGGAGTCCGGGGTGGCAGCAGCCAGGAACTGCGTGATGGCGCCACGGTATTCGCCGCGCAGATGCAGCTCCATACCCAGCACATGACGCTGGTGCGCTGCGTAGCTCGGCGGATCGACGACGGCATCGGCCCACGACGCCACGCGCGCGTCGACGTGCGCAGCCACCGCACCGGCGATGCGCTGCCCGAGCTCGTGAGCCGCTTCCCACGGGCGCTCGCGCGGGGCGGTCGCTGGCGCGACGTGGCCGACGCTGCGGCCGGTCTCCTGCGAATGTACCGTGGCGCTGACCTGCCATCCGGCATCGACCGCGTGATACGACCCGCTGATCGTCAGGCGGCCATCACCCTCGATCGCGACGTTACCGGCATCCGGTCCACCGTGCGACCGTACCCGGATGACGCGCGTCTCCGAGAGCGCCTGGCACACTGCTGTCGACACCAGAAGTCCAATGAAGTCGAAGGTCGCATCACCCGTGAGGTTCTCGAAGCGGGTGACCAGCACGCCGGCGCGACGCGGTGTCCGGGACCCATTGGCCTGCGACACGCGCGCGTTAGGTTGAGCGGCTGCGCCATTGAGCGCGTGTCCCCGAGAACGAATCGCGGTGATGAGCTGCTGACTGGCGGAAGACAGTTCCACCTCGAGGTCGCGCCGCAGGCGCGTGGCAAAGTGCTCGTAGGCGCGGATGGCGCCCGCCGGGTCGCCGACGCGATCCAGCGGTGCGACGAGCTGCCGGAGCGCGGACTCGTCATCGGTCACCAGCTCCAGCGCGCGGCGCGCACTCGCCGCGGCCCCGTCGAGTTGTCCCGACTTCTCATGCTGCTCGGCCAGGGCCCACGCGGCGCGCGTCGCGCGGTGGCGCAGTTGAATTCGCGTCTCATCCAGCCACGCGTTGAAGGCACTTGCCCCATCGACGACGAATCCGGGGAGCAGGTCGCCGCGGTACGAGTCAACCGCGGATTCGAGCATGCTGCGGTTGAGGGCCATGAAAGTCAGCCGCATCGCACGTGATCTGCTGCGCGTCCAGGCCGATGTCGTCCGCACCCCGCGCGACCACCACAGCGGCACCCATTGTCCGACGCAGCTGATGCAGGGCCTGTCGCAGCGCATTGCGCGCCCTCTCGTCCGACAGCTCGGGCCAGAACATCGCCAGGAGCTCATCGCGCCGGTGGAACCGCCACGGCGTCGAGACGGCGAGGTAGACCGGCAGTGCGAGGCGTTTCGGTTGGGCGAGCACAGGACGTACTTCCGCGTCCGTGTCATCCCGGAGGTCGATCTGGCCCAGCACGGTCAGTCGAAACATGCCGCCCCTGCAGCGGAAGAGGGCCGCGAGACGGCCAGATAACGGCGACCGGATAACGTGGCCAACCATAGGGCGCGGCACTGCGAACAGCAACCGGCGCACGGTACGGACACGCTCATCGGACGAAAATATGAAAACGTTAACGCGGACTGCGACGTCTCCGGCTGAACCGGATCCCACATCCTTGCGCGCCCTGGTTCGCGCCTATGAAGCGCCGCAACATCATCGCAGTGTGCTGCAACTGTCCACGACGCTGGTCCTTCTGGCCATCGCGTGCACGCTTTCCGCGCGGACCCTGTCCGGTCCGTACTGGATCACCTTCCTCTTCGCGATTCCAACGGCGTTTCTCATCGTGCGGTCGTTCATCATCATGCACGACTGTGCCCACGGATCCTACTTCAAGAGCCGCCTCGCGAACGATGTCGTCGGGTTCATCACCGGCGCGATCACGCTCACGCCCTACGTGCGGTGGCGCCGCGAGCATGTCCTCCATCACGCCACTACGGGCGACCTCGATCGGCGCGGCGAAGGGGACACCTGGACGATGACGGTGAAGGAATACCGCGCCGCGTCATCCACGCTGCGATTACGCTATCGCCTGTACCGCACGCCGGTGGTCTTCCTCCTCGTCGGCCCCATCAAGTACGCGATCGACCAGCGCCTCCCGCCGACCGGTAAGGCGGACACGCCACAGGTACGGTCGAGTGTGCGTGAGACGAACCTCGCCCTGCTCGCGCTATTGCTCGCCGGATCCGCGCTCATCGGACCGCTGGGCGTGCTGCTCGTCTACGGCCCCGCCTACGAGATCGCGATGGGCATCGGCGCCTACATCATATGGGTGCAGCACCAGTTCGAGGACACGTACTGGGCAGAACACGAGTCGTGGAACTACACGACCGCGGCCCTGCGTGGTAGTTCGTACCTCAA